>NZ_JBVJYM010000048.1:0-31183 GCF_055600495.1 Streptomyces sp. NPDC038213 | reverse complement strand
GAACTCCTTGGGATAGGGCTTGGGCACGACAACATCCTTCCAGGCCGCTTCTCAGCAAGCCAGGTCAGGTGTCACTCAACCCTGCAGCAGTCCCCATGGGGCGTGTCGGGTCGAGCTACGACAACGCGCTCGCCGAGAGCTTCTGGCAGGGGCTGAAGAGAGAAGCTCTGCGGGGAGCGTTGACGACGGTCCGTCAGGCCAGGCTGGAGATCTTCCAGTGGCTCACCTACTACAACACCCGCAGGCGCCACAGCAGCCTTGGCTACCTCTCACCCGTCGAGTTCGAACAGCAGCACCAGCGAGGCCGTAGACTCACACTCGCAGCATGAACCCCCGTGTCCACACTCCGGGGGTCACCTCAGCTCCGCCATCTCGGCCTGACCGCCCACCTGTCATGGGCCAGGGACCTCTAGGAGAAGCCGCACGAGATGATGCGGCGGATGTGGGCAATCACCCGCACCCGGCCACGTACGGTCGCGGTGACCCGGCTGTGCCCGCGGTGCGAGGCTCCGCTTCTCACGCGTATGGACAGGGATCTGTATACGCGCTGCGTGGGCAGCGACGGTTGCCGGACGGGGCCGAGCTGGGTGCGGACGCCGTAGAGCGCAGCACTGTGTAAGCGGCAAGATCCAGCCATTGTTGAAATTTTAAGGAGTGTGGTTTATGTCATGCTCATGCGTCCAATAAAACGCCTAAGGGATCAATATGCGCATCTTCGTGAGAATTGCCGCCGTCTTCTCCGTGCTCGCAGCCAGTCTCATTCTCGCCCCAAGCGCCCACGCAACCACAGACGGCTGCGGCGACCTCACGAATGGGCAGCTGTGTATCAGACCGCAGTCCGCCGGCCAGAAGTCCGGCAATTGGACCACGGATTACTATAAGTTCTCCACCCCCGCCGGCTGCGTCACCATAAAGCTTGGAATGCAGGGGAAGGCGGCAAGCGGAAGCCTGTCGACGCCTCTGTGGAACCCCAACACCCAGACGGCGTGCGCAGGTCAGGCCCCCGCATACACCAGGTACCTGACGCTCAACTCCGGCTACTGCGTCCGCGGCCTGATGAAGGTGGGGAGCACGCAGTACTTCACCAAGTGGTGGTGCGTGTAGCCCAACCCCTGCACGTAGGCTAGCGACCCGCAGCTGTCCGAGGGGGCGCCATGTTCTGGGAGGTCATCCTCCTCGTCACACCGGCAAGCGCAGCGCTCGCCCTTATCGCCATGGCCGCCATCACATCTGCTGCGCTGCTCGCCGCCCCCCGCTGGCCGGCAGCTGTTCTGCATGTGGCACGCCTGGGCCTGGCGCTGTGGGCCGTACTTATCGGCCTGGCTACGCTCTGGTCACCACTTGACGCTGGCGGAGGCGAGTCGAGCCTTTCCTGGGGATCAATTCCTATCCTGTTCCAGGATTCACCTAATATCCTACCTGGGGAGAAGGAGCTCATCCTGGCGCAGCTCCTCGGCAATGCACTGATGTTCGTCCCCGCAACGGTCCTTGCATACCTCTCATTTCCGACCGCACGCAAGCGGGTTCTACTTGCCATCGGATTCGCTACAAGCGTCGGCATCGAGGCATTCCAGTATGTCATCGCATCAGGCAGAACTCCCGACCTGGATGACATTGCCATGAACTCGTTGGGCGCCGCCTCGGGGGTCGCCCTGATCCTCTTCGGAGTAAGAGCGGCCCGATTCGCCGACCGGCTGCTGACAGGACAAGCCCGCCCTTCGCACAGAGCGCCGCGGCGCCGCGGCGCCCAGCCAGCAGCACCGCAGGCAGCCCGCCGCCGGTGAGCGGTGGCCTCTTCAGGCCAACCTTGCGCCCCTTCAGCACCGACCGATGCGGCCCCGCCTGATCACTGGGTGGGGCCCCCGTCGTCCATGTCCCGGGCCCGCCGCCGCGCCAATCCAGCAGGGATCCGCCATAGCGAGCACGTCCACCGGGGCGTCCACGCCGATCCCGGCCTGAGGAACTCGGCGAGGCGAGGTCAGCCGTCGAATACGCGGTCCCGAGAATCGCGTCCTCACCGTGGACGTACGCCGCCACCCGCCGGCCACCGGACGGCGCAGGCGGGCGGCGATCCGGAGGGGCGCACGTCCACACCACCCCGAACGGCACCATGCGGTGGACAGCGCCCAGGTTCAGGAGTCTCGCCCTCGCACACGCCCAGTTGAAGGCAGAGGCCGAAATCGTGGAGCAGTACGTACCGTGTTCCGACTACGAAGCCGGGGCGCAGCAGCTGCTGACCACGGTGGAGGCCGAGCAGCTCGCGGACCCGCGGCCCCTTTCTTTTCAGCCCCCGCCAGGACCTGCCGGGCGCGGCCCCGCCAACCGGGAGTTCCGGTAAGTACCCTGTCACCGCCGCAAAAGGCGTCGGCCCTACGACGTGCTCGGCGGTACGTGTCTGGTCAACTCAACCGACCAGGACTGTTGGCAGGGAGATGTAGGTGTTGCCGTCCGGATCCAGGCCGTACGGCCAAAGCCTTCTGACGGAATCCGTAGTGCGCGGGCGGTACCGGACACCGGGGCTGCGGTGGTCGGCGGCCTGCCGGTAGAGGGTTTCGGCGTCGTCCCGGTCCCCGGCCTCCTCCCGCAGCACGGCCAGGCTGACCAGGGGGTGCGAAGCCGGTAGAGTTCGCTGGCTGCTGAGTTGCTCCCGCGCCGCGGGGATGCCCCGTACGGCAAGGGCTTTGAGGACACCTGGGCAGTCGTTGACCCTGCGCCCGCGGGGATGCTCCTTTTTGCTCCAGCCGGCAGATGCCTGTCTGCTCGTTACCGATCTCGACCATGCTCGACCTCGTGTAGGTGGGAGGACATGGCGCTGCCCCGGCCAGTCGACCCCGTGGCAGCGTGACGGTTCTGTGAGATCCGGCACCCCCTCTGCGCCAAGACGATCCGCCTCCGCGCGAGTTGACACCTTTCCTGCTATTCCTGCTGATTTCCGGCGTGGCGGGGGCCGGGGGAGGAGTAGGGTCCGGGCTGCTGCGGACGGAACCTGACGGGAGCGCAGACACGATGCATCGCTGGATACTGCCCGCGGCAGCCCTGGCTTCGGCCCTGGCTCTGTCGTCGGCAACCACGAACATGGCGTACGCGGCCCCGGTCGCGGTGAACCCGGCCGCGTGTGTGGCGAGGGAGACCGAGAAGCGGTCGAAGTCCGCAGTCGACGAGGGCGAGATCCGCTGGACCGACAGCGTCCGGTACGACGACGGCCGGAAGTACGCCACCAGCAACTGGCAGTACGACGGTTCGCGGGTCAAGATCCTCGCGGACAGTGCGGTCACGTCCAACGATCTGGAGTGGCAGAACTGGAACGGCGGAACCTCCTCGAACGCGCCGCTGGGCCAGTACGTGAACCGGCCGGCGTTCGGGGCCACCGACTTCCTGCGGATGAACCAGCAGAAGCTCCAGTCCGGGTTCTTCGGCACGAGGGACTTCCGCCGGTACGTGGCCATGCACGAGCTCGGGCACGCCTTGGGCCTGTGCCACAAGTCCGACCGGATCATGACGCTGATGTGGGTGAAGGCCCCGTCAACGCCGATCACGTGGGTGCCGGACGTCGACAAGGCCAACTACCGCAAGCTGTGGGGCTGATCATGAAGCGCACCATCATCGTCGGGGCCGCGGCCGCGGCCGTCGTGGCCGGGTCGGTCGGGGCGTACGCGTACCTGGCGCCGGGCGAGGTCGTGTTCACGGACTCCCTGTGCGGGCCCGACATGTCCACGGACGAGCTGGCCGCAGCGAACGCGCAGGTCCTGGCGCTCGTCTCCGTGCAGGAGGAGCTCCAGTACCTGGAGGAGGAGCCGGAGATCCCCGGGGGTGTCCTCATCTCGGCGGTCCACACCGACAAGGTCTTCAAGGGGACCCTGCCGGCGGACTTCACGCTGGGCCAGGCCGTGAACGCGAAGAAGGCCGGGGTCTGGCCGGAGCACACCGACGAGCGGTACACGCTGCTCCGGCCGGGGAGGCAGTACGTCATCGGCATGTACAAGGGCGGCTCGTACGGTGACGGGTACGTGATGTTCGCGAAGCCGAAGCCCGCGTTGACCGATACGGCACTCGGTGAGCACTGGAAGAAGGCAGTCGCCGCGAAGGCTGTGCAGCCGGACTGCAACGACACCACGACCGTCAGCGAGTAGGGGCGCGGGGCCGGGCGGCAGTCTGTCTCCCGGTCCGTGGGCTCCGCGGTGGGCTACAGGTGCTCCAGCTCGGCGAGCTCCCCGCGGGCGGTCTCCGGGAATCCCATCGTCCACGCGTGGCGTACTCCCGTGCGCAGCGCGCGGGCGTGGTCGGGTCGGCTGCGGGTCCCGCGCCCGCGGGGGATGTGCCGCTCCATGAGGCGTTCGTTGCAGGGTTCTTCCGGATTGCCACGGCGCACCCTGGGGATTGATTCTGGCGGCCGGGCTGTGTGTGTCGGAGGAGTCGGGGGAGGCCCGGTGGCGGGCAACGAGGTCCTCGGGGGCGGTACCGGCTGTTGCGGCCGCTCGGTGAGGGCGGCATGGGCCAGGTCTGGGAGGCGCGCGACGAGGTCCTCGGCCGTACGGTCGCCGTCAAGGTGGTCGCCGTGCTGGTCGGCGGCGGAAGCCGGGGCGACGAGGCGCGTACGAGGTTCATGCGCGAGGCGCGGATCACCGCGGCGCTGCAGCACCCCAACATCGTGACGGTCCACGACCTCGGCGAGGCGGACGTCGAGGGCGGCAGGGCACCGTTCCTGGTGATGGAACACCTGAAGGGCGAAGGGCTCGACTCCGTCGTGCGGCGCGGGCCTGCCGCGCTGCAGGACGCCGCCCGGTGGGGTGCGCAGATCTGCGACGCCCTGGCCGACGCCCACGGCGCGAGGGTCCTGCACCGGGACATCAAGCCCTCGAACGTGCTCGTCACGGCGACGGGCGCGGTGAAGGTCCTCGACTTCGGTATCGCGCGGGCCGCCGACCCGTATGCGACGGCGGACCGTCTGACCCGGACCGGCTTCATTGTGGGCACTCCTCCCTACATGGCGCCCGAGCAGGCGCGTGGCCGGCCCGAGGCGTGCAGTGACCTGTACGCCCTGGGGTGTGTCCTCTTCGAACTGATCACGGGGCGGCTACCGTTCGAGGCACCCGATGTCGTGGGCTACCTCACCGCCCACCTCACGCAGGACCCGCCCGCCCCCAGCCAGGTGGCTCCGAACATCCCCCGTGCGTGGGACGAACTCGTACTCACCCTGCTGCAGAAGGAGCCCGGTCGGCGCTACGCCACCGCCGCCGATGTGGCCGAGGCTCTCCGGCGCTTTGAGAGCGGCAGTCGGCCGGGCCCGTCGGCGGAGGAAGGGGCAGCAGTGCCGGTCCGCGCTCAGCGCGCCGCGTTAGCCCGGGCGCTTGGCCGGCTCGAAAGCCGTCGCCGGCAGGAGGCGGCCACGGCCCGGCGCCACCACGAGGCCTCCACCAGGGTGGCGCCGGGCGGTGAGGTCTTCGAGAGCCGGGCATCACTGGGCCGGATACTCGCCGGTTTCGGCTGGAGGCTGCTGGTTGCCGCGGTGATCCTGGGCGCGTGGGTGGCCCTCTACCATGCTTTCAATCCGCAGGAGCCGTGGGGAGTCACGGGAGCGGACTTGGCGGTCGCGGCGATCGCCGTGGGCGTCTGCGGATGGAGTGCGTGGGACCGCCACAGGGGCCGAAGGCTCGTGGTTGCTCCGGACCGGCCCAGGGTGGGGGCCGAGGGCCCGGGAGGGCCTCCCCTCTCCGTTCCCTGGGCCTGGCTGGGCCGAGTCGACCTCACCCGGTGGGTCGGCACACCGAAGTAGTCCTGTGGTTCCGTCCTGGGCGTGGCCCTTCGCCGGCTGAGGTGTCCCGCCATCGGCTCAAGCGGTACGGGCCCCACGGCGGTTACGTCGTGTACAGCTCGCTCCGTGACACAGGAATCGGCGGTTCGCATTCGCACCACGACCGGCTGCGCACGGCCCTGGCCGCCTGCGCGGCCGTCCAGGGAGTCGAGGTGGGCCTCACCGGCTAGAGCGCCGCCGCCCGCGCCTTCGGCGCGGCAGGCCCCGCGAGCGGGGTCCACACGGCAGCCCCCGGTCCGGGCTCCGCGGCGGCGGCCCTACGGGCGGCGGTGACGTCCTGGACCTCGACCGGCAGGTACGGCGTACCTGCGGGAACCGGCTGCTGGTGACCGGGGAGAGGTACCGCTCGCCCCCGTCCCTGACCTGCCAGCCCGGGCGACCGCAGCGGGAGGGCCGAGGTGACCGAGGCCAGCCGGGGAAGTCCAGTGCCCCGACGGCGCCCGGTGGGGCGATGCAGCGTGGGGTCGACCTTGGGGGCGCCAACGATGCTCGTTCGGTCTCGGCCGGGAGAGCGGGAGGGGACGCAGGTCACTTCCGTGCGCGGCCGCCATGGCGGTACCTGTGCAGAGGGGGGGACTTTCCCTGCCTCGTGTCGGCGGGTCAGGCGAGCCACTGGACCAGCAGGGCCAGTACGAGCAACTGCAAGGTGAGGGCGGCGGCGAAGGCGCGGGCGGCGCGGGAGACGGCGGCCGGACGGGTGTCCCCCGCGTGGCGTGCCAGGAGGCCGGCCACCGCGGCCGTGAGGACGGCGCAGAGCACCACGATGAGCAGGGCGAGGGCGAAGAGCAGTACAGGGGACGGGGAACGGTTCACTCCGGACCTCCTGGGGCCGCTTTCCCGTCCGGGCGTTCCGGGCGGGACGGGTCCAATTTGGCCGTTCCTGTGTTCGCCGGCGTTCACGGCGAACAGAATTGAACGCGGTGCGACCGGTAGGGGAGGGGGCCGGACGAGTGGTGGACGGCAACGGCGGCCCGTTGGGCGAGCTTGCGCGCAGACTGCAGGAGGGGCGGCGGGTCCAGGGGCTCCAGGTGTCCCAGGTGGAGCGGCGGTCAGGGCTGAGCCGTACCACGGTCAGCCAGGCCCTCAACGGCCGTACGCTGCCGACAGTTGCGACATTGGCGGCCCTGGCCAAAGTGCTGCGCCTGCCGCTGGCCGAGTTGCTTGAGCTGCGTGAGCGGGCCGAGCGTGGGGTCTCCGAGGAGGTGGACACCTGCCCCTACCCCGGCATGGAGGCGTTCGGTGCGGACCGTGCCGACCTGTTCTTCGGCCGTGAGGACCTGATCGCCAGACTGCTCGTGGCACTGGACCGGCGCCGCCGCACCGGCGGGATTCAGTTGGTGATCGGGGCCTCCGGGGCCGGGAAGTCCTCGCTGTTGCGGGCCGGGCTGGTCCCACGGTTGGGCGACGGTGCGCTGGATGCGGACGGGGTGAGGGTCGTCCCCGTGGTCGTCACGCCGACCGCCGACCCGGGTGCCGTCCTGGACCGGTACCTCCGGGGAGGGGACGACAGGGCGGCACTCTCATCGTCTGTGCCTGGCACGGGCCTGTCAGCCGAGCGGGAGCGGCTCCTCGTCGTCGACCAGTTCGAGGAGGTGTTCACCGAATGCCGGGACGAGGGCCTGCGGAGGCGGTTCACCGACGCGCTGATCGCGCTGGCCGCTCCCGGGCCCGACGGCGCCCGTCCCCGGGCGAGGGTGGTCGTGGGGCTGCGGGCGGACTTCTACGCCTCCTTCCTCGGGCACCCCGGTCTCCTCGCCGCGGCCTCAGACGACCCGGTCACCGTGGGTCCGCTGACACCTGCGCAACTACGCGACGCGATCACCAAGCCGGCAGCCTGTGCCGCGCGCCCCCTGCGCCTGGAGGCCGGCCTCGTCGAACGCCTCCTCGCCGACCTCGGCACCCCCTACACCGAACCCGACCCCGCACCGGAGTCCGACCCCGGACCCGACCGCGTGCTTCGGGATGGGCAGGCCGTCCCCTCGCGTGCCGCAGCGCTTGCCCCGCTCGGCTACGACGCCGGCCGGCTGCCGCTGCTGGCCCACGCACTGCGCGTCACCTGGACCCAGCGCACCGGCAACACCCTCACCCTCCGGGGCTACGAGCACACCGGCGGCATCAGCGGCGCGGTCAAACGCTCCGCCGAACACGTCTGGAACCGCCTCGACCGAGCCGGCCGGCAGGAAGCGGAGGCGCTCTTCCTGCGACTGATCAGAGTGGACCGGAACGCAGTGGCGGACTCCCGCCGCCGCGCCGCCCACTCCGTCCTGTTCGCTGCCAGCCGCCGGCCGGAGCTGCTGCGCGAGGTCGTCGACGCATTCGTAGCCGAGCGCCTTCTCACGCAGTACCACGACACGGTGGAGATCACCCACGAGACCCTGCTGCGCTCCTGGCCCCGGCTGCGGCGCTGGGCCGACGCGGAGCGCGCCCGCGACCTGGTGCACCAGGACCTGGAAGACGCCGCGAACGCCTGGCTCGAACGCTCCCGCAGCCCAGAACTCCTCTACCGGGGATCCCTGCTGAAGACGGCCCGGCGCAGCGTCGCCGCGGCCGGACCCAAATGGGGCCCGACCGCGCCGGCCACCGCCTTCCTCGCCGCCTCGGCACGCCTGCACCGCCGGACCACCGTCCTGCGCCGGGGCGCGGTCGCCCTGCTCGGCGTCCTGGCCCTGCTGGCGTCGACAGCCGCCGTGTACGCCATGCGCCAGCGCACCGCGGCACAGGACGAACGGGACCGCACCGTCGCCGCGCGGATCGCCTCCGAAGCCGACCGGGTGCGGGCATCGGAGCCCTCGACCGCGGCCCGCCTGGACGTCGCAGCCCACCGGACCTACCCCACCGACGAAACCTGGGCGAAGGTGCTGTCAGCGGCCGGGAAGCCGCAGTCCCAGGTGCTCCCCTGGCGTCTGGACCTCAAGGACCGGCTCGCGTTCACGGCGGACGGCACCACCCTGGTGGCGTACAGCAGCTTCCAACTGGCCGACCAGGAGAACGGCCACACCTGGCGCCCCGGCCGCGACCGGCCGGGCCCCGGCCCCGAGCTCGCACTGCCCCAGGACTGGCTCCCCACGCGCTGGACAAGCGTCAGCCAGGCCCTCCCCTTGATGGCGGTGCGCGACAGCAGGGGCCGTACCGGACTGTGGGACATGCGCGATCCGGCGGGGCCGCTGCTGCGCACCGTCCTCGATCCGAAGGTGGTAGCCGTCCACTTCGCCCCCGACGCGGCGGTGATGGCCACCGTCAGCGACGTCGCCCCCAACACCAAGGGCATCGAGTACGCCACCGACACCCGGGTACGGCTGTGGGACATCGCAGACCCGGCCCGTCCACGGCCCATGACCCCGCTGTTCGGCACACCCGGGATCGTGCACAGGACGGTGGGCCTGGCCGCCCGCGGGCGCACCGTGGCCACCTGGGCAGGAAACGGCGTGCAGTTGTGGCACGTCGCAGGGGCAAAGCCTGCGTCACCGCCCCTGCGGGCCGGCGTCCTCGCAGGCCGCGATGCGAAGCGGCTCCAGGGGCCGGAGGGTTTGAAGAAGTTCCTCCTGCGGCCCGACGGGCAGGCCCTGGCCGTCCTCGTCGGCAGCCGGGCCGAGGTGTGGCGGCTGGGCGAAGGCCGCACCGAAGTCTCTCCGGTGGGCGACCCGGCCACGAAGGTCAGCGCGCTCGCCTACAGCCGGGACGGACGATGGCTGGCGATCGGCGACCGGCAACGGCACACCGTACGGATCTGGAACGACGCACTGGCGCGCCCCGACGCACTGCTGCCCCTGGCCGGGCACACCACCGCTGTCGAGGAGCTGGCCTTCGCCCCCGACGGGCGTTCGCTGGTCTCCAGAGACGAGAAGAAGGAGGTACGCCTGTGGACCCTGCCCGCGGGCATACCCCCCAGGTCGTTCTACGTGTCGTCCAAGGACCTCGCCTACCGGCCGGACGGACGGCTGCTGCTCTACCTGGGACGGGACCCCGCCCTGTGGAGCACCGTCGACCCGCTGCGCCCGCGCTTCGTCACCCGGCTGGGGGCCGAGTACGCCGACGGAGCGGTGTTCAGCCCGGCCGGGAGCACCCTGTTCACCGCCACCGGCACGGGCGAGGTCGAGATCTGGGACGTCGCCCACGTGCCCGCCCCGCGCCGCACCGGACCCGCCTTCCGCCCCGGGCCCGGCGAGTACCACAGACTCTCCGTCTCCGCGGACGGCCGCCTGCTGGCCGCCACCGGCGAAGACGTGCTGAACCTGTGGGACGTGACCGACCCGGAGCGGCCCCGGCTCATCCGCCGAACCCCGCAGACCGGCGCGGCGGCCTTCGCCCCGCAAGGGCGCACACTCATCACGACCGGTCCGCGCGGTGTGCGGCTGTGGGACGTGGAGGATCCCGCGGCCCCGAAGTCCGTCGGGGGCGCCGTCCCCCGGATCGGGGGCGAAGTCGTGCACCTGGGCCGTCCGGTGTTCGACACTTCCTCCCGGGTGCTCCTGACGTCCTACGACGAGGACAGCGGGAGGACCGGCCTGTGGATCTGGGACTCCACGCGACCCGCCACCTCCGACAACCCGTACGCCGTACCCGTGGAGCTGACCGGGTCGGTGGACGTCGTCGCTGTCCGGAACGGTCTCGTGGCGATCGGAGGCCCCGACGGCCGACTCCGCCTCTGGCAGCTCGACGGCGACGCACTGGGCAGCCGCAGCTCACCGCTGCGGGCCAGAGGCGGCCCGCTCACCAGCCACACGGGGGACGTCACGGCCGTGGCCTTCGCCCCGGAGCACGACGTCCTGGCCTCGTCGGACGGCAACGGAGTGCTGCTGTGGCCGCTCGACACGGAGGAAGCCGTCCGGCGCGTATGCGCGGCCACCACAGGATCCCTGACCCCGGCCCGTTGGCGCAGTACTCTGCCCGACCTGGACCACGACCCCGGATGCGACTGACCACCACAGGATCCTCGTCGGCCTGGTCCGCACGAGATCGGGGGTGACCTCGTGCCCGCAACTCGACAAGCGCAGTTCACGCCGAGGGGCCACACCCAGGGTGAGCGCCCCCGGGGCGGTCGCCGGGCAGCCACCACGAATGGCGCCCAGCTGGTCGCGGTCTCGCGGACGGTCACGGAGGCCGCGCGGCGGGTGGATCGTCGGCTGGAGGTTCTGCACGAGCCAGCCGGCCAGGTAGTGGGCCGGGCGCTCCGAGGCCGGCTCGGAGGGCAGGATCCCGTGATGGTTGCGGTTACGGGGCCCGCCCCGAACAACTCGGCCTGGAAACAAGCTGCCTGTGGTGCAGCACCTGCGCGCCCCCGCCGCCACTCCACTACCGTCAGCACCAGAGCGAAGAGACGAACACCGGCCGGAAGGACCCCATGACGACCGCCAGCGGGCTGCCCGCCATCCGCGAATCCGTCCAGTGGGCAGTGCTGGACGCACCACAGGGCTCCCCGGCGCTGGTCGCTCTGGCAGAGGCCGCCGTCGAGCACTACGCCCTCAACTACAGCAAGCACCCCCCGGCGGTCCTCCACGAAGAAGTCCGAGGGACCCGCAACCTCCTGTCCACCGCGACAGCCACCGCTGACAGTGAAACCGCGCTCGGCCTCCGTCGCCAAGCCGGCTGGCTGTCGGCCCTGCTCGGTAACCTGGCCTACCACCTCGGCGACCGTGCCGGCGCCCGGACGCACCTCACCCTGGCCGGCGCTCTCGGCGAGTCCACCCAGGAACCGGCGCTGACCGCATGGGCCAGCGGGGCACTGGCCATGGTCGCCACCGCCCGCCGCGACTGGGACCACGCCCGACAGCACGCCCAGTACGGCCTGCAACACGCACCCGGGGGCCTGCGCCGCGCACAGCTCCTGGGCTGGGCTCTGCTGCCCGCCCTCGCCGCCCTTCAAAGGGACTCGGAAGCCGACGACGTGGTCAGCGAGAGCGACGAGATCATGCGCTCGGTGACAGAGCTGCCCGGCCGCTTCGGGTACGACCGCGCCGAACACCGCCTCCATGTCGCCGAGGCCTACCTGACCCTCGAACGCTGCGACCGCGCAGCCGAAGTCGCCCGCGAGTCGATCACCGCCGCCCCCGAACACACGCCCGGCTGGGTCGCTGCGACGCTCGTTCTCGCCCTCGCCGAAGCACGGGACGCACCGGACCAGGCGGCCACCCGGGCGCTGGGCGTCCTTGACCTCATTCCCGCGCCGAGGCTCCGCGCGACCGCCCGTAGCAGGCTGGCCCGCCTCGAGCGCTTGCTCACCAGCGCGACGAACTCCTCGGCAACGGAGCTGGCCGAGCGGCTCCGCACGCTCCCGGCGCCGGTCCGCGCCGACGGAACGGCCGCCTGACCGCCGAATCCGACCGAGGTGCGCCCGGCCCGCCTCATCGGTGATCGGCCTCGGCCAGCGCGGGGAGCCGGGTCCCGGCAGGCTTGCGTGCAGCGGTGCACGGGCTGCTACTGCGCATGGACGGGTGCGGTACGCGGGCGACGAAGGCGTACGAGCCGTACAGCGGCTGCCGGCCGTCGGCGACGCGGCTCCCGCCGAGCGGCACTGCCGTGATGCCGGGGACGTCCACGTCCCAGTTCTGGAACAGGGCGAGCAACTGCTCCAGGCTCCGCGGCCGGTAGGTGATGCCGACGCCGCGATAGACGGCGACGAGGGCGGCTGTCGCGTGCGGATCGCTGTCGGCGGCGGTGTGGATGACGGACAGGACGCTGCCGGACGGCAGCCAGGCCTGAAGGGAGTCCAGCAGGTGTCCTGTCTGCTCATCGGCGAGCCAGGGCAGGACCTCGTGCAGGAGCACCGCGATGGGTCGGCTCCGGTCGAGGTGGGCGAGGGCGGGGTGGACGAGGAGCTCTTCGGCCCGGGTGACGTCGGCCTGGCACGCGCGCTCCTGCGGGGTTTCGGGCATCGAACGGTAATGGGCGCACACCGAGGGGTCGCGATCTACGTACACCACCGTGGATTCCCCGGCAGCGGCCCTGGCGGCATCGTGGATGTTGTGGCCGTGCCTCTGCGGGAGTCCGCACCCGAGGTCCAGGAACTGGACGACGCCGCTGCGGGCCAGATTGCCGACGGTCTCCTGTCCGTGGACTCGGGCGGCGGCGACTGCCTGCCTGAGCCAGGGAGCGGCCTCCAGGAGTTCCCTGCCGACGGTGCGGTCGGCATCGAAGTTCCAGACGTCTCCGCCGAGCCAGTTGTGCACCCGCGGTACCGACGGCCGGGCATAGGCGTGTGGCGGGGGCAGGCATGCTCCGCCTGCCCGTAGACCCGCCCGGTACCCCTCCTCCGCGGTGCCCGGGGAGGAAGTCGGCGGAGCAGGTGCCTCAGGCAGGCTCAGCCCGGAAGTCCCGGGCGGGTCGGTGCTGTCCTGGTCGGCTCGGAAGTAGGCGCTGACGACGTTCCCCCCGCCCTCGTGCCGCAGCGAGGCGCTCCAGTAGTCGGCCACCTGGTCGACGAGGAACAGCCCGCGTCCGCCGGTGGCCAGAGCCGGCTGCAGTGCCTTGACGACCGGGAGCCCGGGATTCGCGTCCGCCACCTGCACGACCAGGGCCACGCCCGGCTCGAAGGTCACCGTCACCAGGAAGTCCGCTGCCTCCCTTCCAGAGCCGCGGTGCGTGACGGCGTTGGTCGCGAGCTCGCTGCACACCAGCGCGGCGGAGGGCTCGGCCGCCCCGCACCCCCATGCCTCAAGCTGCTGCATCACGAAGCGACGAGCCGCCCGAACAGAGTCAGCCCTGCAGGGCAGCTCCAGGCAGGCCGAGACGGCCCCGGGCGACTGCAGAGTCCGCAGCAGCTCCCTGCGGGTAATCCGGTGAGACATCGTCACCTCATCCCATTCGACGCACGTGTACGAAGGCGGTACGAGACACCGGAACCCTTCGTGCGGCTGGCTGAACTTCCGCCGGAGAACGCTTCCTTGTGCCGCTACGCTCAGAGAACCGTGCATCGCCCGCCGTGGACATCCCCGGCAAGGCGCGGGCCCGCGTAAAGCACGTAAAGATCGTTTCGTGGACGGGAGTATCCGGTGCCGCGTGAGCGCAACACCCTGCTGGAGGGCGTACTCCACCAACTGGGCTGGTCGCAGGCCGCAACCGCCCGGCAACTGCAGCTCGTAGCCGCGGAATCCGGTGCAGACGACCTGAAGGCGGTGTCGGCCTCGCACATCAACCAGTGGGTCCGCGGATCGCGCCCGTCGCCGCCAGCGACCCGTATCTTGTGCGAGACGCTGTCACGCGGACTCAACAGCCGGGGGATCCACCGGATCATCACGGCCGCCGACATCGGGCTGACAGACCCCGGCGGACAGGCAGGTCCGGCTGCCCGGGACAGCGACCCGATCGTACGAATCGTCGACCTGGGGAGGACCGACTTGGACCCGGAGCGCCGCCGCACCCTGACGGGCGCCGCCTTCTCCCTTGCGGGGATGTTCCTGCCGTCCGACCGCTGGTGGCAGGACACGTCCTCCGCAGCCGGGCAGCGCAAGCCCGTCGCCAAGCGGCATGTAGGTCCGGACGACGTCGCCGCCGTACGCGAGATGACGCAGCTGCTCTCCCGCCGCGAACAGCGCCGAGGCGGCGCGGACGGACGATCCGCCCTCGTCGCCTACCTCCGCACCGACGTCACCGCCTACCTCAGCGGCCGCTTCCCCGACCACCACACGCGGCAGGCCATGTTCACCGCCGCCGGCGAACTCGCCTACCTGGCCGGCTGGACCAGCTTCGACGCTTCCGAACACGCCCTCGCCCAGCAGTGGCTCGCCGTAGCCCTGCGCCTGTCCGCCGAAGCCGACGACGCCCCCCTGGCCGGACACATCCTCCGCGCCCAGGCCCACCAGACCCTCGACCTCGGCCACCCCGCCCAAGCCCTCCGGCTCGCCGAGGCCTCCGTCAGCCACCGCCGCTACACCGACGCCAGCCCACGCGAACGCTCCCTCGTCGGCGTCGTCCACGCCCGCACCCTCGCAGCCGCCGGCCACAAACAGCAGGCCCTCACCACCCTCCTCCGGGCCGAGAACGACCTGCGCAACGCCACCCCGGGCGACGACGAGCCCACCCGCGTCTTCTTCTTCTCCGAGGCCTCCCTCGCCCACGAGACAGCCCGAACCCTGCACGCCCTCGGAGACCTCCGCGGAGCCGAGCACGAATTCCAGCGCAGCGTCCGCACCCGCAAGGCACAGCCCTTCGCCCGCACCCACGCGGTCACCCTCGGCCTCCTGGGCGCCGTACAGATACAACGCGGAGCCGTCGACGTCGCCTGCACCACCTGGAACCAAGCACTCCACGCGATGCAGGGAGTCCAGTCCGGCCGAGCCCTGGACACCGTCGTCCAGATGCGCCGCGCCCTGTCCCCCTACCGCGGACGCGGAGGAACGACCCTGGCCGCCCTGGACGACCGGGCCCGCACCATGATCAGCCGGGTACGCTGACCGCGCCAGCACACCACCGGTCCAAGCCGGAGCAGCACCCGGCCGATCCGGTAGCCCCAGGGGAGGAACGCGTGCACGACCCGATCACGATCGAGGCCATCGCCCACGTCGTCGGCGGCCACCAGACACCGGCCGACGACTACCAGGGCGGAGTCGAATCGATCATCCGCCTGCGCCCGGACCTCCCGCTGGACACCCTGCGCGGCATCGACGAGTTCTCCCACCTGATCGTGACCTGGCACTTCCACCTCGGCTCCGACGCCGACCTCCACCTCGGAGCCCGCAGCCCCCGCAACGACCCGACCTGGGAGCCCACCGGCACCTTCGTCCACCGGAACCACCGGCGCCCCAACCGCATGGCGACCTCCTTCCCCCGCCTGCTCAAAGTGGCCGGCAGGGACCTCCACGTCACCGACCTCGACGCCGTCGCCGGAACGCCGATCTACGACCTCGCCCCGTACTTCGAGGAGATGGGCCCCCGCGGCCCCGTCACCGCCCCGGCCTGGCCGGCGGCAATGCTGACGAACTACTGGGACCTCGCAGCCAACCGGCCCGAGTAGGGCCCCACGGGGGCGCAACCCGCAGCATGGCCATCCGCAGGCAGATTGCGCATCAGGTGTCCAGAGTGACAGGTGCCGAGCCGATGTCGTCGACGCGCCCGCGGTGGTGTTCCGCTCGCTGGGCACAGCGGGCCGACTGTGGAGAGGTCGGCTCTGAGCCTGTAGTGCTGCCCCGGAGGGAGGCAAACGCAGCCGTCAGGCGCAGCCAAACCCTGATCCGTGACCGACGGTGCTGCGGCGTGACACCGCCGGTCACGACGGTCGCTTGACAACAGCATCAGGAAGCCAGCTCGCCGGAACGCGATTCTGGGAGTGGAGTTGAATGCAACTGAATGAGATCGGGCATCTCTGTTGACAAACGCCCAGCTCAGCAAGTGTCGACCCCGCGCCTGCGGGGATGTTCCTTGGGACGGGGTGAACTTCTCCCCGCTGGTCCGGTCGACCCCGCGCCTGCGGGGATGTTCCGGAGGGTGGCGCCGCGGCCCGGATGGGCACGGCGTCGACCCCGCGCCTGCGGGGATGTTCCGCTGAAGGCTTGGGGCGAGGTCATCGCGCTTGCGTCGACCCCGCGCCTGCGGGGATGTTCCGGGCATCAAGCCCGCCTTCGACGCCATCAAGCGGTCGACCCCGCGCCTGCGGGGATGTTCCGGTTTTTCCCGCGCCGCCTTTGAGTACGACGCCGTCGCCCCCGCGCCTGCGGGGATGCTCCCTGGAGCATCCCCGCGGCCGGGGATCCCGTCGAGGCGGGATGGGGCCGACCCCGGGCCTGCGGGGATGCTCCGGCGGCGAAGGCCGCGGCCGTGTCCCGGAACATTTCAGACTCGCGTTCGTGGGGGGTCTCGTGTGGTCAAGGAGAGCTGTCACGGGTGGAATTCGGGTGTAAGGGTGAGTCGTGTCCAGGGTTGCGGTGTGGTGGGGCCAGCGAGGGGTGTCCATACGGCTCCGCCCGGTCCGGCTTGTTCGATGTCTTCGAGGACGGCTGCGCCGAGGGGGACCTGGGCTGCGAACTGTGCGACGAGGCGGTGTCCGGCGGCCATGTGCCGTAGGTCTTCGATGCGGCGGGTGAGGGAGGGCCTGGGCGCGCCGGTGAGGACAAACAGCACCCGGGGGTAGCGGGGGTAGAAGCGCTGCCATGCCAGCAGGGCGCCCTGCTCGGCGGCCGTGTTCCGGCGGCCGGCGGCCGGGTGGGGGGTGTAGTCGTGGAAGCGGGCGTAGGAGATCAGCTTCCGGGCGAGGCGTTCGCTGCTCATGGTGGCCCGGTCGATTTCCACGAAGGCCCGGTACTGGCGGCGTCGGGGCCCCGCGGTGCTGTAGTGGAGCACGGCGTCGGCGATGACCTGCTCCTCCCCGCCGGCGTCGGGCAGGCGGTGGGCGATCTCGGGCTGCCAGTCGAGCGGGCCGTACTCGTCGCCGCGTGCGCGGGCGTCGGTGAGGAACGCGATGTGGGCGCGGACGGCGGTGAGGGTGTGCGCGGCACGCATCGAGGCTGCCGCATCGGTCAGCACCACCGGGGCGCGGCCGCGGAGTTCTGGCCAGCCCTGCACTGTGTGGGCGCCGGCGGGGGTGAGGTAGTGGGCCTGCATCCCGCCGCTGCCCCCGAGGACGGTGTGAGCGATCAAGCCGTCGGCCCGCAGCGGTGCGAGGACTTTGTGCATCTTCGTGGCGGGCATCTGGGGCGCGAGCATCTGGTGGAGCTGGCGGGTGGTGACCAGCCGGTGCTGTGCGATGAGCCCAAGGGCCTGGTGGGTGCGGGTGTCGGCGGTCGGCGGGTGGAAAGGGGCGGTGGTCATGCGTACTGCTCCTCGGTGTCGGTGCCGGTGGTGGGCTGGTCAGGGAGGTTGGCGAGCAAGCTGCGGACCGTTTCGGTCTGGGCGAGCGCGAGGTCGGTGAGTTCGTCCAGCGGGCGGGCGCCGGCGTTGGTGTGGGCCGCTTTCCGTAGTGCGGCGGTTTCGCCGGGTCGGGCGAGGTGGCCGAACACTTCGTCGAGGGAGGGTCCGCGGACGAGGAGGGGTCCGGTGCGTTTCCCGTCGACGGTGAAGGAGGCGTAGTGCTGCCACCGGTCCAACTCGGCGGCGTCCGCGACGGAGACCTCACCGGACCACTCGCCGGTCACCGCGGCGATGGCTTCGGCGGAGCCGGCGGTGGTGGACAGGCAGGACGCGTTCTGCAGGAGCGCGGTCCGGGTGGGGGCGGAGAGGCGGTGGAGGAGCTGGGTCATGCCGTGGAGGCGGCAGCCGAACTTCCGCAGCTGCTCGGTGATCTCGGCGAGGACGGTGGAGGCGGCGCCGTCGAGGGAGATCAGCTCGTCGAGGTAGAACCGGAAGGGCCGCCGGGCGTGTTCGGGGGTGTCGCGGCGGGAGAGGCCTGCGCGCAGGAAGTCGTGGACGATCAGCGAGACCAGCAGCCGGTCGGTGGGCCCGGTCCCGGGCGGGCAGACCCACGCCACCAGTCCCTCGTCCATCGCGGCCCGGATGCTGTACCCGCTGACCGGGCAACCCAGGAACGCCCGCACCGTCGGGTTGGCGGCAAGCCGATCGAGCGGATTCAGGACCGTCAGCAGCCCCTCCCGGGGGAGGTCGGGGAAGCTTGCTTCCCACCACTGCAGAGCTTCGGGTTCCAGGGCTCGGAAGGCCAGGCGGCGGAAGCCGGGATCGGTGAGCAGCGGTCGGATCTGGAACAGCGTTGCCTGCGCCTTGGGGTTGCCGGCGGCGACCGCGGCGGTGTTGACGGCGACGAGGGCCTCGACGGACTTCGTCAGGACCGTCATAGCCCGTGGCGCGGTGGCGTCTGCCCATCCGAGGCTGGTGGCGATGGCGTCGGTGACGGCGGCGGTCGTCTCGTGGGGTCGGCGCTGGTGCGGGCCGCTCATGTCGAGGGGGTTCCAGCACCCCACCTGCGATTTCGTACCGCGGGTGGTGAGGTCGAACAGGCTGACCCGGGGCCGGATCGTGTCGTGGGCGAGGTAGGGGGCGACGTCGCCGAAGCTGTCCCCGTGCGGGTCGACGAACACGAGCCCGCGGCCGTTGTGGGCGCTCGCCAGCGCGTGGACCTGGGCGCGCATGGTCTTGCCCCAGCCAGCCTTCCCGGACTGCACCTCGAAAAGGGTCTCGTCCTCACGGGTGGCCAGGAGCCGTTCACGTCCGTCAGGCCCGCGGTGCCAGCCCTGCGGCAGAAGGTCCGCCCCATGGCTGTAGGTCGGCATCTCGGCTTCGGTCACCGGCATCTGCGCCGACCTGGTGGGCGGCTTCAACAAGCCGGCGAGCTCGTCGATCCGCGCCCACCCCCGCCGGGCCGGCCGCATCAACCCGCTCGCCCACCGCGTGTCGAACCCGCGCCGCCACGGCCCCCAGTCCGGCCCGATCCGCCACGGCCCCGTCGCCAGGCCCTGAGCCCCGATCCGGGACCCGCCCGCATACACGTCCATCGCCGCCTGAACCAAGGCCAGCAGCTGCTCGGCGCGTCCCTCCTCGTCGGAGGCGCAGCGCACGAGGATCTGCACGCGGACCAGGCCGGCGTTGCTTGCAAGGTTGCCGAGCACGGTGTCGCGGTTGACCAGCCGGGACCGCGGCGGCACCACCACCGGCGCCCGCCCGCCGCCCGGCCCGAGAGCGCCCCCGAGCAGGGAGGACAGGCTGGCAGCAGACTGCGCGTCGAGTGCCCGGGCTTCGCGGGCGGCCTCCCGCCGCGCCTCGACCCGTGCACGCTGAACTACCTGCGCCCGGTAGAGGGCGAGGTGCCACCTGGGGGCGGGGGAGAGGTCCACGCACACCTCCGCCAAGTCCCCGAATGCGGTCCGGACGCCAGCGACGGCGTCGATCAGCGGCTGCAGAGGGTCGGGCTCCAGCGGCACCGCGCGCAGACTGGAGCCGGGCTTCCCGTGGAGGGCGAGTACGGCCCGCACCGTGTGCTTGCGCTGTTTGTCCGCGACGGGCGGGACTTCGGCGACCTGCACGCGCCGCCCGTACGGGCTGCGGGCCAGCAGGGCGCGGGCTGCGGCGGGGGCTTCGAGGCGGTAGGCCAGCGGGCGGCTGCCGTCAGCCCGCATCCGCACCCGCACCGCGCGAGCCCGCCGTGGCGTCCACCACTTCCCGGACCCTGCCGCCCGGATCATCTGCATCCCCTGCCGCCAGACCTCCTCACCTCCCGGAGCGAACTGAGCTGACGGCACGACCTCCACATACGCCCGCTCAGCCAGCGCCCTTGAGGCCAGGAGCCTCTGCGCCCACTCCCACCCGCCCACGAGCACGGCACCGGCCAGGCACAGCCACCACAGCTGCGCCCCGATCCAGTCGACGAAGGCTCCTGCGTTGGTGAGGATGTCGACGGCCGGGCCGAGGCCGCCGTCGGCGGTGGTCGTGGTCAGGGGGTGGTTCGTTGCCATGTGCGCTCTCCGGTCTGGGTGTAGTGGAGGGTGGCGGGGCGGCCGTCAAGGAAGGTTCCGGCGGGGTCGGCTCCGGCCCACACCAGCCGCACCACCGCCCGCACACCGGTACCGGGGTCGGCGGAGTGGTGGAGGCGGGCGGTTGCGGCCTGGATCCGGACCCGGCCGTAGCGGACGGTCTCGGCCAGCCAGTCGCTGCGCGCTTGCCGCAGCAGTACGGCCTCCTCCTCCGGGGCGAGATCGCGCGGGGTGGCCTGGTCGAGAGCGCGCTGGATCAGCCGGTCGGCTTTCTCGCCGGCACCGGGGTGGGGCAGCTCCGAGGGCCCGCTGGCCGTACCCGCGGGTACCGGCGGGCGGGAGGCCGAGACATCGGTCCCCGGCGCTGACGCCGACGCCGGCGGGGGTGGGGGTGGAGCGGCGGCGTCGGCGGAGGCCGGACCCGCAACCGGGTTGGCCGAAGGCGCCAACGAGCTGGTGGCCGCGGCGACTGTGGGGGCGCCCCGGGCCTCCGCTCCCGCTGCCGGTTCGTTCTGGGGCTGGAGGCCCACGTGAAGCAGCAGTGCCCCGGCGCCGGTGAGGAGGAGCGAGACGGCGGCCAGCCGGCCTGCGCCCTGCCGCGGGTTCGGGTTCAAAGGGGCCTCGCTCCGCCTGCGTAGTCCGGTAGTGCGGTGACGGGGTCGATCCGTACGGGCTTTCCCGGCCGCGGGGCGTTGATCATCTTGCCGCCGCCGAGGTAGATCCCGACGTGGTGGATCGTGGAGTCCGCGGTGGGGTCGTAGCCGTAGAAGACCAGGTCGCCCGGCTGGAGGGCCTGGTAGCCGGCTGAGGCGGGGATCCGCCGGCCCGACCCGGCCTGGGCTGCCGCCGTGCGCGGCAGGGTGATCCCGGCTTTGGCGTACGCGTACTGGGTCAGCCCCGAGCAGTCGAAGCCGACGACCTGCCGTCCGTCCTGCCCGCCGGGGGAGCAGCAGATGCCGCGGCTCGGCCCGCCGGGCCCGCCGCCGCCCCACGAATACGGAACACCCAGGTGCTCAAGGGCCGCTGCGATGACCGTTCCGCCGTCCCCGGACGGGACAGTGGGTACGGTCTCCAGGGCGTCGTAGCGGTCGATGCCCGCCAGGACGTCCTCGACGTAGGCCTCGCTGTGGTTGTAGACGAAGATCGCCTTCCGCAACTGGTTCCGGTCGGTGAGGTCGCGTCCGCTGCCGCACAGGTAGACGGCTGCGGACGCGGCCGCGTCGTCGGCGTTGTGCGGGGAAACGATGTTGTCGCTGTTGCCGTCCTTCCCGTACGCGCGGAACGTCTCGGGGAGGAACTGGAACGGGCCGACGGCCCGTTCGTACTCGCGGTCGCCGTCCCACAGCCCGTCGTCGGTGTCCGGGAACGGCGTGGTGTTCCCACCAAACCCCGACCCGTCGAGCCGGGGGCCCGTGATCGGCGGGCTGATGTCCCCGCCCGCCGAGACCTCGCGTCCGGTGGCGTGGTTGGACTCGACCCGGGCGATGCCCGCGAGGACCTGCCAGCGCATCCCCCGGCAGGCCGGTACGTGCTGGGTGACCTGCTGGGCGCCGGTGAGGTACGCGGTGAGCATCCGCGCCGGGATCCCCGCGGCCGCCGGGTCCACCGGACCCCCGCCCGGACCGCCGGCCCGGCCGGCGGCTGCGGAGAGCAGCACCGGAGCCGTGCAGCACGTAGCCACCGCCAGCAGCAGCACGACCAGGCAGCCCAGCTTCCTCTTCCTCACGACGTCCCCCCGTCCGGGCCGCCCTGGGCCTCGCGGTGCCGTTCACGCATCGCCGCCAGCAGAAGGGCCCGCGCCGCAGCGTGCGCGGAATCGGCGGGATCCGCTGAGCCCGCCGGCGGCTGGATCGCCCGACGCGCAGGCCGACGTCCCTCCGTGGCCTCCGCTGGTGGCGGCGTAGGCGCCGATGTGCGTACGCCGACCCCGTTTCGGCTCGCCGCGCCCACCCGCCTGGTTCCCAGTACGCCTGCGGGATGGCCCTCATCGGGTCCGGAGCGGGTCCGGTCGTCGATCCTGCTGAGCGCCGTTCGCGGACCTGTGGCGCGTGTCCCGTCGGTGGGGGCGGTGTAGAGGGCTGCGGAGAGGGCGGTGGCTTGTGCGGTGTCGCGGGCGTACCGCCCGGTCGCGGCCGCGCCCCTGCCTGTTGCCCTCGCGGCCGCGGCCACGGGCGCGGTGACCGGTGTCCAGCCGTGGAGGTCTTCCCGTAGATGGTTGGTGGCGACGCGCAGCTGGGTGCGGGCATCGTCGGTGAACTCGCTGACGTGCGCCCGCCCGGTCCGTACGCTCCTAGGCAGTCCGATGGTGGATGCGTAGGCGGCCCGGCCGGCCCGGTGGGCGACGCGGTAGCCGCGCAGCCGCGACGCCCGCCGGTGGAACCGGGCGCCGAGCAGGAGACGGTCGGTCGCCGGGTCGTGGAGAACCTCACCCGTCCACCGGTCCACCGCCAACTCCCCTCCGTCCGCCCCGGCAGCCGGGCTCGTGCCGGTGCCGTGGAGGGCGGCGGCGAGGGCCCGGGCCGCGGGGTGCCGGTGCCCTCCGGGCTTGGGGCCGATCAGCGCTGCGTGCGCACCGCGCATCGCCAGGGCGACGGGCGCCAGCCCGAACCGTGCGACCCCCGCTGCGGCACGCGCCTCGTACATCGCGCGGCCGAGTGAGAGGGGTGTTCCGCGGCCGCGGAGTCCGAGTCCGCCGCTGTAGGCGCCGGCGGCGAGGGCGCCGCGGGGCGCGTGGGCGCCGCCGATCCCGGCGTACTGCATCCGCATCGCCACCCGCTGCCCCATCCCGGACGCGGCAGCCGTGATCCGCTTGTGGAGGGCCAGGAACGCGAGGGCGAGGGCGTCGAGGAGCAGGAGGCGTTCGCCAATGAGGTCGGGGCCGCTGCCGGACAGCAGGGCGTCGACGGCGATCCCGAACATCGGCAGGCCCATCGCGGCGGTGAAGGTGACCAGCACGGAGGCGACGAACACCCCCACCCACCGCCACAGCACCGCCCGGGAGGGCCCGGGGAGCATCGCCCACGCCCACACCACCGGCCCGGCGGCGGCCGCCGCCGCGTCGGCGCCCTGCGCACCGAGCATGATCACGGCCATCGACACGACCATGACGGAGACGACGAGGACGGCGATCAGCAGGGCCAGCGCGGCGCCGACCCGGTCCCACGACGGCGCCTTCGCATACGCCGCGGCAGCCTCACCCGCGGGTCCGGCCTTCTCCAACGCGGCGACCAGCTGCCCGAAGTCGTGGTCGGTGCTTTCGTATCCGTTCTCGCAGGCCTCCCGGGCCGGGCCCTTTGGCAGCAACGAGCACGGCTCGGTGTCGTGTGCCGGCTTCTCCTGGGCCTCGCTGCTCTTCACCCAGGCCAGGTGTGCGTCGTAGGCGGCCCGGTCCTTCGCCGGGTCGAGGATCCGCCCGTACTGCAGCAGCATGTACGGCTTCACGACCAGCGCATCGGTGAGCGCGTCCTGAACGGGCTTGGCGACGCTGGTCCCGGAGGCCTCGCAGGCGCTGTGCCAGGGCCCGTTGACTCCGTCGCAGGGCGCCTGCGGCCCCTCCGTGACGTCGTCGAAGTAGCTGCGGGTGGTGATCGATGCGACCTCGACGGCGGCCTGGTGGATCTGGTCGAGCGGCCCGTCGCGGCCCAGCAGGTAGTCGGGGCGTACGAACGCGCTCGCCGCCAGCCCGGCGATCAGAAGCGTGATGCCGATCTCGCCCAGCCCCGTGCCCACCCGCCCCCGCACGAACAGGACGAGGCCGAACACGAACGCCCACGCCAGCGTGAGCGCCTCGAGGCCGAGGGCGTCGACCACGTGGACCCGGTACGCGTCGGCCAGGTCCTGCGCCGGCCCGGACAGCAGAGTGATGAGGGGGAAGCGGAACACGAAGCCGATCAGCCAGCAGCCCAGGCCCACCAGCAGCCGGCCCAGTGTGAACAGCCCGGACATCGCCATCACCTGCACCTGGGACAGCCCGTTGAACTGGTTCCCGCTGACGGCGTGCAGCTGGTACCCCTCCAGCAGCGCCCCCTCCCGGGTGCGGAGGTTCAGCGGCGCCAGCAGCCCGCCACCATCGCCACCGCCGGGGCCGTCGGCGGCTGCCGCCACCGTGGTGTTCGTCACGAGGAACACCACGGTCAGCAGCAGCACGAACCCGGCGGCCCGGAGCGTCCCGAGGTCGAACCTGCCCGCCCCGGTCACCTGTGCGCGTATGGTCATCGGGCACCCCGTGCGCCCACCGCGGCCGGGTCAACCACGGCCTCCGGGTCACTCACGCCGACCGGTACGCCCTCGCTGGCGGCGCGGCCTTGACCCGGCGTGGTGAACAGGGCCTTCTGCAAGCGGGGTACGGGCGGGACGAGGACCTGGATGCGGCCGGCCTGCATGCGGGGGTCGCGCAGCAGCATCTCGCCCTCCCGGCCGGTGTGGCCGACAGGGGACAGGCCGGTGGTCACCAGCTGGATCAGGTCGGGGTCGGTGTCGTCGAGTCCGAGGAAGCGCAGCCCACGCGCTGCGCGGGCCTCGTCGGTCGTCCGGGCGAGAAAGCGGTAGGCGATGAGCCCGCGGTCCTTGCCGAGTTCCTCCTCGTCGTGGGCGCCGAGGATGACGCCTGCGCCGTGTTTGCGGCCGTCGTGGAGGATCTCGTGGACCAGGGCCAGGCCTTCGGCGGAGGAGGTCAGCCAGTAGCACTCGTCGAGGGCGATCAGGCAGAACCGCTCCGGCTCGGTGAACGCTGCCTGCCGGGCGAGAGCTGCGACCAGGTACAGCACCGCCCGCCCGATCAGCGCTTCCAGCGGCTGCTGCCGCAGCACCTCCGCGTTAGCGAACGCCTCCCGCGGCGGCAGCGTCAGCCCGGTGGTGGTCACCACCACCATGTCCGCACCCAGGTCCCCGTCCAGCGAGATCGCCGGCAGGTCCGGGTCGAAGACCATCGCAGCGAGCGGATTGGCCATGACGATGCCCAGCAGGTCGGCCATCGTCGCGGCCGTATCCGCCCGCCCCGACGCCTGCCCGCTCCCGCCGTCGGCGGCGAGTTCCCGCAGGACGCCCAGGACCTTGCCCATGGACGGCTCCGGCCCAGCAGCGACCTCCTCGACGGCACGGTGCAGCACCGCGCCGCCCGCGGTCATCGGACCGACACCGGTCTGCAGGGTCAGGTACGACAAGGCGTAGTGGGCGCCCACAGCGCCGCCGAACACCCGCAGCGGATCGATCGACAACTGCGCTCGCGCGGCGTCGATGACCTGGCAGCGGCTCCCCATGGACGCGTTGGCGAAGGAGGCCCACTCGCGCATGGGGGTGCGGTCGATGACGATGGCCCGGCCGCCGCGGTCGGCGACCGCCGCGGTGACCAGCTTCTCCAGCACCGACTTCCCCGCGCCCAGGTCACCGATGACGGCACTCGACGCGGACGCGTTGACCTGCGGCGCATCCGCCGGATTCAGCAGCACCGGCCGGAAGGTGCCGCAGTCCAGATCCCGGCCGATCATGATCCCCGAGGGGTCCCCGACCCGGGACAGGCTCAGGGCGCCGGCCGCCGCCCAGTCCTCGGACAGCTGGTGCTGCGTGAACTGGTTGAGCTTCTGCGCCCGCGCGGTGCCGGGCAGGCCCAGGGCGAAGAGGTCCTCCTGCATCCCGACCGGGCGCACCGCCCGGTAGTCCCCACCCGCCAGGGCGGCCGCGAGTTCCCGGGCGCGGCCGTCGCAGGTCGCCGCGTCCGGGCCCCACACGGTCAGGACCGTCACCGACTGGACCTCGACCTCCACCGACGTCCGCGACATCCGGGCGTCCTGCTCCGCCAGATCCCCCGCCGCGTCCTGCAGGGAGTGCGGCATCCCGGTCGGCTGGGCGCCGTACTGCTCGGCCTGGTCCAACAGCTCGCGCTTCTTGCGCTGCACCTGCGCCCGCGCCTTCTGCGCCGCCACCACCTGCATGTCCACGGTGACGTCCACCGGAAACGGCAGGCCTTCCAGCTGCGCCAGGACGTCCGCACTGTCGACGGCGACGGCCGGGGGGAGTTCGGCGAGGACCAGGTGGGCCTGGTAGCCGGTGCCGGTCTCGGACTCGACCTGCAGCCACAGCCGTCCCAGCGGCGAAGCCTGCGAAGCCGACCGCCACCACGAACGTACGGACGAACGCCCGGACGTACTCCGGCTCGCCTGTGCGTCGCCGGTACGGTCCTGGCCGCCTTCGGAGAGGCGGATCTGCCCGAGGTCGACGTACGACGGCGAGGCCAGCCGCCCCTCGCGCACCTGCGCGCCGTACATGGGGCTGAGGGTGGCGTCGCACAGCAGCGGCTCCTGCTGGCCGCGGTGCACGGCGTGCTGCACCATCCACACCACCTCAGCGGGCGACGCGGGCCGGAGCTTCAGCCCGCCGCCGAGCGAGCTGTGCACACGCTCGGCTTCCGTACGGGCCGCCCGCACCTCCGCCTCGGTCACGGGGGCGGGAGCCAGGCCGAGCGCGGCCGACACCTCGCCGAACACAGCCTCGAACGACGCCGCCAGCGAGCTGCCGGTCTTCCCCGCAAGGGGGACGGTCAGCCACAGGGTCCGCTCGTGCATCTCCGCGTCGGCGATCATGTCGACCGCGGCCGCGCAGGTCTGGGCCCATGCGGGGCGGTGCTGCCAGGCGACGCCTTCGACCATCTGCTCGGCGACGTCCCCCGGATCGGTACGCGCCGCCAGGACGGAAAGCCGCGGCCGCATCCCCGGCATCGACCGCACCAGCGACGCCACCCGCTGCACCAGCTCCGACCGCACCCTCTCCGGGAGGTAACCGCCGGTCAGCGGCTCCACCCGCCACACCGCGTACGGGCCGCCCGAGGCGGGCCACATGAGGTTCCCGGCGACGTGCCGGAACGGCGTGCGCATCATCGGCCGGACCCCGCTCCGGCAAGCAGCCGGTCCAGGCCCGACCCGGCCGCCCGTACACCCGCCGCCTTCAGCAGGGGAGCCACAGCACCGGCTCCACCAACTGCAGCCACCGGGACCGTGGTCGGCGCCGCTTCGATGACGAACTGCCCGCCAAGGTAGGACGGCCGCCGGTCGCGTGCAGGGCGGTCGCCGATGCGGCCCGCCGGGTGCCGGGTCAACACAGACACGGCGCCGAGGGCGGCGGTGAACGGGTTCTGCCCGGCGAACTGCGCGTGCCGCACCGCCCACACCGACACCAGCCACACCACCACCGGCACCGGACCGGCCCACGACCACCAGCTGAACGTACGGATCAGCAGGAACGCCCCGCCCCCCAGCACCACCAGCTGCGCCGGGGTGTACGGGCCGAAGGGCATCGTCCAGTCGCCCAGCTTCCCCAGCACCCACGGATGCCGCCGCGCCCTCGTATACACCCGGACGACCCCGGGCCGCGCCGCCGCGGTCACAGCACACCGCCCGCGCGAGCGCCCCGGGCCGGCTCGACCACGACGACGGTCTTCTGCCCGCTGCTGCCAGCAGGGTTCTTGATCTCGTCGGTCACCATCCCCGACAGCGAGTCCCGCGCGTCGTAGATCCCCAGCGCCACCACCATCGCCAGCAGCACCCCGAGGGCAGCCTTCATCGACAGCTGCCGCGCGATCGTCACGACCACGACCACCAGCAGGATCGCCACCAGAGCCGCCTTGCCCCAGCCGGTCAGCATCGCGAAGAACGAATCGCCAAACTCGTCCAGCTGCCCCGCCAGCACCACCGTCCCCGAACCCACGCTCACCGGGCACCCCCGGCGCCCGCCGCCGACCCGGACCCCGACACCGACGACCCCGGCGGCGCCCCGCCCGCAGGCGCGGCCGCGTCGAGCCCGGAGACCTCCCAGCGCCCGGCCCGCGCGGTCACCTCCAGCCGGTACGACAGCGGCCACCGCACCCCCGCCGCATCCTCACCCACCACCCGCACACGCACCCGCGCCCGCGCACCATCACCCGGCACGCCCTGCCCGGCGGCGGCCTCGCTGTCCGCGGCTACATCACCGACCTCGACCCGCACGTAAGGGGTGCCGGTGGGGACCGGCAGGTGGAGCCCAGGGGAGAGGTAACGCTCCACCCCCGCGCCCTGACCGCCGCCGAGGTAGGCCTGCAGGAACTCGCCGAGCGCCGCCGCGAGCGGACCGTTCGACGCAACCGGGCTCGCGAACACGTCCCCGGACCCGGGCTCCGGCTCCGGTGCGGTGGCGGGGGCGGCGACCTCGCCGGGAGTCCCGGTGATCCGTACCGGGCCGCCGTGGCGGCCGCCGGTCCCTGCGACCGCGAAGTACCGCACCACCGGCCCCGCCGCCAGTCCCGCAGTCGGCTCGCCGTGGGAGCCGGGCTGCTCGGTGATGGCGGCGACCACCACCGTCCACCCGTCCGTGGTGAACGACGTCTCCACCGCCATGACCCGGACCGCCCCGGCGACGGGCGCGGCGGACTTGTCCGTACGGGCCGCGCCGGGACGGTCGGGGAGGTCGGTGTCGGGGGCCATCACCCGGACCGCGGCCGAGGCGGGGCTGTCGGGCTGGTCGGCGTCAGCGCGCAGCCACAGGTCGACGAACACCTCGGCGGCCCCGGCCGGATCGGCCGGCGGACGGACGGTGTGCTCGGCCCGGGCGGTGGGCGCGGCCTGTACGACGGTCGTACGGGGCGCCGCCAGGGCGACGGCCAGGGCGAGCGGCCCGGCGGCCAGGACGGCCCAGACGCGGACGCGCCGGAGCCGCGTCCCGGAGGGGACGGGACGGGTGACCGGGACGGTTTCGGGGCGCTTGCGGCGCAGCCCGGTCGTCTTGACCGGGGGTCGCCGTCGGCGGGACGGGGTGGGATCGGGTGCCATGTGGGAGCGCCTTTCGTGGAGGGGTTGTTGCTGCACCCCACGAAACGGCGGCTACCTCACCGAACTTCTCACCACGGGCACCCCTGCGCGGTTACGGAAGCAGAACAACCCCGCCGTACATGTCACCGGTGACTTACCGACGTTACCGGCAACCTCCCCACCGCAGGTCAGAGCACTGCGCGGTCGGAACTCACCGGCTCGCCGGGCCCTGACCGGTGACTTCCTGCGGAACCTCACCAGCCCGCAGGAGGAACTCGCCGATGCCCTTCTCTGCCAGTCACCGGCCGCCGGTGCGGTCTGGTGACACTGGCCTTCGTCACGCGGCTGTGCTGTCCGCCCACCGGGCTCGTGATTCCGGTTCTGGGAGCGGTCCGTCCCGCGGAGCTGTTCGTGGGAACCCGTGCTCCCGCGAGACGGGGGGCCGTGGTTGACCGGGGGCCGATGCATCAGCACCCACGCCTGAGCCGTTCATGACAGTCTGGCCTGCATGCTGTTGTTGGCGGTTCAGAGTGGGGCGTCCGCGGACTGGTTCTTGTTGGTCTGGGGGACGTTGGCCGTCGTGCTGGGAGGGGTGTTCTCATCGCGGCGTGGGTCTGGCTGGCTGCGTGCATATGCGGTGGAGGGTCTTGAGCGGAGCACGCGGCAGCGGAGTCAGTGGCGGTCGGTGCCGTCGCAGCGCTTCCTGCGGATTGTCGGTGCGGTCTTCGTGGTTGGCGGCCTTGCCGCTGTGCCGGTCTCGCTGGTGGTCATGTTCCGTGGCTGACGCTTGATTCACTCGCGCTGACCATGATCGAGTAGTGCCGCAGCCTAAGAGCTGTCCCGTAAATGATCTCCGGTTCGCCTCGGGCAGGGCTGGCCGCCGTACGGCCCGCTGTCCTATCCGGCGAGGGTGAGGTTGTGCATGCGGGCGATGCCGAGCATGGCGTGGTGGACGCCGTCGCCTTTGAGGCGGCAGTCGCGGAGGATCTTCCAGGCTTTCATGCGGGCGAAGACGTGCTCGACGCGGGCCCGGACTTGCTTGTGGGACTTGTTGTGCTCCTCCTTCCAGTCCGGGAGTTCGCTCTGGCCGCGCTGCCGACGGTGCGGGATGACGAGTCCGGTGCCCGGGTATCCGCCGTCGGCGATCGTGAGGGTCTTGCCGACGGCGGCCTTGGCGCCGGACTCCTCCCACGCCTTGCAGTCGTTGCGGTTCCCGGCGAGCGGTCGGCCGACCACGACGACCAGGAGGGTGTCGGCGTCGATGACGACCTGGTGGTTGGTGGAGACCTGTAGTTCTTCGACCGCTCGGCGATGGCGTGATCCCGGGTGGGGACCAGGTGCCGTCCACGATGAGCACGGTGTCCTTGGCGAACCGCTTGCGAGGCTGGAGGGCGACCATCGGCCCGAGGTGATCGATGATCCGGTCCGCCGCCGACTTCGACACCCCAAACAGCGGGGCGAGCTGCCGCATGGTCAGGTTCGTTCGCCAGTACGCCGCGACCAGCAGTGCCCGGTCCTCCAGCGGAAGACTCCACGGCCGGCCCTTGCGGACCGCGTCCGCGCCCTCGCGCCGCAGCACCGCCACCAGCTTCCCGAACTGCCGCGGGCTGAGTCCGGTGAACGGGGCTATCCAGACACCTCAGGCGTGTAAGAAGTCAAGTTCGCAGCGCTGAGTCCGTGTGTAGCCTGTCGATCTGTTCGAACGGATGAGGGGAGCTGAGGGTGGACGCGGAACGGCGGCGCGTGGGCATCCAGCTCCCTGAGGGGTCCTGGTGGGACTGGGATGTCATCGCTTGGGACGCTGCTGAGCTGCGGCTGGCGGCCGGGCATGATCTCACCTACTACCACGGCTTGGAGCTGGTCTTCGGCGATCCGACTCTTGTCAGCTGCCCGGCGAAGTTTCTGGATCCGGTGTTCCGCGCGCCGACGAGCGAGGAGCTCGCGAGAGTCACCCGCCAGATCGGTGAAGAACCGCCTGTCCTTGTCGCCTTCGAGGCGGACGCGGGCGGGCTGGAGCCAGTCTCGTGTCTCATCGCGGCGGAACGAACCGAGGTCGTGCAGGAGACCGTTCTGAGGTACTGGCGCGACGACGTAGCCCCTGGTCAGCGCTTCGCTCCGTGGGTGCGGCCGCCGACGCCGCAGGCGGGCTAGGCGCAATGTTGGTGACTTAAGTTCTGTCCTGCCGAGTGATGGTGACGGTGTCAGGTGCGGGTGGTGTCCCGTTGCGATGCTCGGCTCGTTTGAGCGGC
>NZ_JBVJYM010000047.1:0-33176 GCF_055600495.1 Streptomyces sp. NPDC038213 | reverse complement strand
GCCGATTGACGCCCGTCGAGTACGAAACCATCATGGCCCCTCACACAGCACTCGCTGCGTAAACCCCAACTGTCACCCGATCACGCAGCAGTCCCAGTTCATGGGTCGCAACCACGAGGGGCAGCTCTACTCCAGCGGCATGAAGTACGGCCAGCTGGCGCGGTGTGTTCGGCCGTAGGCCGTCTCGTCGGCCCGCCGATGGCAGTTACGGGACAGCCCTTAGGGCCTGTCCGATGGAACGCAGCACCGATCAGGCACAGGGTGGGCAGTGGCCGCTGTTAACCTCGGCAGTTCGTTGATCGTTGGTCGTTGGGAAGGGAGCCCAGATGGAAGCACCGGGCAGGCCGTTCCTGATGCATATCGGAGATCTCTACTGGCAGAACCAGGGCAGGGTGGTCATGCTGGCCGGCCTGATCGAGCGCGGGCGGGTTCGTAAGGGTGATGCGGTGGAGATCGTCGGTTTCGGTGGGACCGCGCTCGTCGCCGTCGAAGAGATCGAAGCTTCTCGGCGGTATGTCGACGAGGCGAGTGCAGGAATGAACGTGGGCTTGTTGATTCGTGGGGCGGCAGTCGGCGCGGTGGAGCGGGGGCAGGTGCTGGCGGCACCTGGCTCAATTAGCGGACACGCCCGTTTTGCCGCGGACATCACGCTCTTGTCCGAGGAGCACGGTGGTACTGAGGTGCGCACTGGTGAGCGACTCCACTTCCACTTCGGCACTGCCGCTGTAGCAGGAGACGTGACGCTTACCGGGGAATTGGATGTCTTGAATCCGCTCCACCGGGGCGACGTGACGATCACGCTTGAACGGCCTGCCGCCTTGGAGGAAGGACAGTCCTTTGCTTTTCGGCACCGCGGGCGGGCTGCTGGCTCAGGGCATGTGATGCGCATTCTCGACTGAGCCCCGTCGTCCTGCTCGCCACCGCCCTCGTCACCGTCGCCGCGCTGCTGGCCGCGGTCGGCGCGGGCAAGCTCGCCCGCCTGGACAACGCCAGCTACCTCACCGCCCTCGGCCGTTGGCGCCCGGCCCGGTGGTGGTGAGGATGTCGAGGGGGCCGCCGATCGCCGCGGCGACGGGCGGGGTGCCGCAGGCGGCGGCCTCGACGTAGACCATGCCGAAGGACTCCCACACCGAGGGGGCTGCCATGAGGTCGGCGCAGTTCAGGCCGTCGGGCAGCTCGTCGTGGCCGCGGTAGCCCAGGAAGAAGACGTCGTCGGCGATACCGAGACAGTGGGCGGTCTCCCACAGGTAGTTGCATTTCGCATTCCCCGGGCACGCCGCCCCACATCAGCAGGACGGGCGACACGGCGGTCGCGGGACGGGAGGCATCTTCGGCGCCCGGCCCGCGCGCACCGCGACGGCGGGGAGACGGTCTTCGGAGCCCTACGATGGGCGGGTGTCCGAGACGCTGCCCCGTGTGGTCGACCTCTTCGATGTGGAACGCCTTCAGCTCACCGAGGTCGAGGCGCCGTGCCTGTCGCCCGCGGACGAGGCAGCGAGGGACCGCGTGTGGGAGGAGGCCGTCCAGGCCAACCCGGCACTCTTCGACGGCCCGGCGGTGGCCTGCGCGGGACTGCAGCGCCCCGGCCCGGGGGTCCTGCATCTCGACTGGGTACGGGTCACCTACCGCCACTACGCCCTGCGCCGGGTGCCGGGCGCGACGGCGCTGCCCTCGCTGTTCGTGAACGTGCTCCAACCGACCGTGGACGGCCGTGTGCTGGCGGCCCGGATGTCGCCTTCCACGGCGGCCCCCGGCCGTTGGCAGCTGCCCGGGGGGTCGGTGGAGCCGCCGCCGGGCGGTGGGCGTCTTGAGGAGCCGTGGCTGGCGGGCCAGGCGGCGTGGGAGCTGGCCGAGGAGCTGGGTCTCCATGCCGGCGCGGAGGTGTTGCGTCTGTGGGCCGCCACCCGGGGGGAGAACGGCAGCGTGGGCCTGACCTACCTCGCCCCCGCGCGTCCCGAGCCCGCGGTACGGGCCGCCTTCGATGCTGCTGCGGGTGCCGAGCGTGCGCAGGGCCGTGAGCCCGAGCTCGACCGGATCGCCTTCGTGCGCTCGCCACGGGAGCTGGCCGGCCTGACCGGGCCGCACGCCGACTACCTGGAGCCCCTCGTACGGCGCTTCGCCGACGGCAGCTGAAATGCGGTAAGTACGGCTCAGATACCGGCGAGGAACCCGCGGCCGCGCTCGTCGAGCTCGGCTGCGCACCGCAGCCCGCGGGCACGGAAGCGGGCGAGGTCGCCGCGCATCCGAAAGACGGCCTTGCGGGTGCGGACGGAGCGGACGCCGTTCATGTTGTCGATGGCCTGGTGCCAGGTGGCGCAGGCCTGCTCGATGCTGCCGCGCTTGAGGTGCATTTCGGCGCCGGCGACGAGGTCGAGGGCGACGATCCGCGCGTAGGTGGTGGCGGGGCGGCCGGTGGCGGTCAGGGCGTACTGCTCGGCGGCGGCGCGGTGTTGGCGGTCAGGTCAGGCTGCGTAGTCGAGGAAGTCGCGGACCGTGGGGATGTGCTGGTGGTCGGCAAGTTGTGTGCGGAGTTCTTCGAGGGTGCTGGTGGTGCGGGCGGAGTCGATACCGCCCATGGCGGTGATGACCTGGTGGCCGGTGTCGAGGGCGGCGTCGATGTCGCCGAGGGCGAGGTGGGCTTCGGCCTGGCGGACTTGGTAGATCACGGCGCCGCGTACTTCGCGGTTGCTGTCGTAGGGGTCGTCGTGGTGGAGGGCTGCGTCGAAGTGCTCCAGGGCGCGCCGGGGCTCGCTGAGGCTGAGGGCTGAGCTGGCGGCGACCTGGTGGAGCTCACCGTGGTTGATCCAGTACATCGACGGCAGGTCCGCCTCAGGGACGTCGGCGTGGCTGTAGGTGTCGAAGGCGGCGTCGATGTGGCGCCAGGCGGGGGTGGGCGCTGCGGCTTTGGAATGGGCGCGGGCGGCGCGGGCGTGGAGCATGGCCACGACGCGGGGTGAGGAGACTTTGCGGCGGTCGGTGAGGGCTCCGTCGAGGAGGTGGAGGGCGCCGCGGGCATCGTGCGCGTTGTAGCGCAGGTTGGCCCAGAAGGCGAGCGTCACCGCTCCCAGGGTGTGGTCCTGCGCGGAGGCGGAAGCGCGCAGGGAGGTGACGAAGTGCCGTTCGGCGGCTGCGTGGCGACCGTTGTCGTAGGCGCACCAGCCGGCCAGGCGGGATGCCTCGGCCGCGGCTGCGAACAGGTGCCGTGCGGTCTGCTCGGTGTAGGAGGCGTTCTTGAGGAGGTCGGTGATCAGGCGCAGTTCCAGGATGGCGGCGTCGTAGACGTGGGCGGCGCCGACCGTGTCGTCGAGGTGGCGCAGCGCGTCCAGGCGTACGTCGAACAGGGCGGCGGCTTCGGCGCCGACCCGGCGCCGCTGGTCGGTGACGGCCAGGGCTGGTTCGGCAGTGGTCCATTGCGCGACGGCCGCGGCCAGCGTGCTGGTGGAGACGATCAGAAAGCCGCGACGGTCCACAGGACCTCCCACATCCGTCAGTGCTGTCACCGTACCCGCTGCGGTCCAGGGTGACTCCAGTACGGCCTGGTCGTCATCGAGGGCCAGGAGCAGGAACCCGGGCCAGCCGTACCGGTCCACGTCCGCGCGGTCGATGCCGTGAAGGCTGGCGATCGCCATGAGCGCGGTCCGTTCGGGGGTGACGCCTTCCCGGGTCCAGCGGGTGGCCTTCTCCTTGCGGTGGGCCATCGCGCCGTACCCGAGGGCCTGGTGACGGTCCGCCACCCGCTTGAGGTAGCCGGACGCGGTCAGGCCGTGGCGGGCCATCAGCGTGGTGAGCGGGTGCGTCTCGACAGCGGTGGCGGTACTCACAGGCGCTCTACCTCCCCGGAAACAGGGCCTCAAGTCTCCCCGCAGCACCGGGGCACTGTGAAGACTTCACGGCCCCGGAGGCAACGGGGGGCAACCGGACGGCAACAGGGAGCAACGTGCGGCGCCTTCTCCTGGCGCCCTGCCCGGGCCGACCGTTAGCGGTGCCCGCCCGGTCGAGAGGCGGGCCGCCTGTTGCAGGCCGGCGGCCGACACGTGCTCCGGCCCGCTCCGAGCGCACACCGTGAAGGGAGAACTCCCGTGGATGCGAACGTACCCCGCGAGCGGCTGCTGACCTCGTCGCGGCCGATGCCGGACTTCGACGTCGTGAGTGCGAGCGGGCCCTGGCTCCACCTTGCCGACGGCCGCCGCATCTTTGACGGGTCCAGCGGGCTGGTCTGCGCGAACGTGGGCCACGCCAGCGCCAGGGTCCGCAGCCGCGTCAAGGCCCAGTCCGCCCGCTTCTCCTTCGGAGGGGCGGCCGTCGTACGGCCGCACGTCCAGCTGGAGCTGACCGGCCGTCTGTGCCGGGCCGTCGGACGCCCGGACGACTCGGTCGCCCTGGTGACGTGCGGGACGCTCGGCGTCGAGGTCGCCATCGGGCTGGCCCGGAACATCACGCGGGTCCGCGACCGCAAGCGCCGTGGCGACATCCTCACGTCCACCCTCAGCTACCACGGCAACAGCGCACTCACCCTCGCCCTGGCCGGCAACCACGCGCGCAGGCCCCGTGAGAGCGACGCGCTCGGTATTGGCCCCGCCTTCCCCGCCCCGTACGCGCCAACACACGAACACAGCGGGGGCACCTGCGACGCCTCCTGCGCGCAGGAGGTGGCGAAGGCCATCGATGCCCGGGGTGCGGAGAACGTGGCCGCGGTGCTGATCGAGCCCGTGAACGGGACGACGGGCGGCGCATACGTCCCCCCGCCCGGATACCTCAAGCGCGTCTCGCAGATCTGCCGGGAGCGGGACGTCCTGGTCATCCACGACGAGGTCCTCACCGGCCTGTGGCGCACCGGGACGCCCCTGGCCAGCGACCACTGGCAGGGCGCGGAACCGGACCTGGTGATCCTCTCCAAGGGGCTGGGCGCCGGCTACACCAGCGTGGCCGCCGTGCTGGTCTCGCCCGAGCTCGCACCCCTGATCCGCCACGAGGCCGCCGACCCCCTCCCGGCGATGGGGACCATGGCCGCCAATCCCCTCCAGGCGGCGGCCTGCCTCGGCGTCCTGGACGAGCTGGAGTCCATGGACACCGGATCGTTCACGGCCCACGGGGAGCGGCTGGGCGCGGCCCTGCGGGAACTCCCCGGCGTGGGGCCGGTCAAGGCGGTGCGCGGGCTGGGCCACCTCTACGGGGTGGAAGTCGCACCGGGCCGGCTGTGGCCGCTGATGAAGCAGGCCGAACGCCACGGGGTGTTCTTCTACCCCTTCACCGGCGCCGGCCGGCCGCAGAGCGAGGGCCTCGTCGTCGCGCCCCCGCTGACCTCGACCGACGACGACATCACCTTCGTCATCACGGCGCTGCGCGACGCGGTCACCGCCCTCAGCTAGGCGCCTGGGCTTCCGGATCAACCACCGCTCCCGACCAGGGACGGAACATCGCATCAGAGAGCGAGGACACGGCATGAAGTTTCCCGTCACGGTCATCGACCAGCTCGACGAGACCCAGCTCCGCACGTGGCACGACTTCTACGGGGTCAACGCGGACCGGCCCCGCTACGAGGAGGAGGGCATCTGGCGCCGCACCCAGCAGCTTGAGACCGCAGCGAACTCCGGCTGGACGGCAGAAGGTGATGCCCGGCGCCGGATCGTCCACTACTGGCACCGGTTCGGCTTGGTGGACACCACCGCGGCGCCGTCGCTGGCCATGCAGGAGATGTACCTCTACCACTCGGTGGCCGCGCCCAGGGACGAGATCAACGAGGCGTGGGAGCAGAACCACACGATGCTGGCCGAGGGCGGCTGGAAGGAGGTAGGGCCGGGCCGGTTCGAGCTGGGCGACCTGCGCGTCCACATGATCCGCGTCGAGGAACACCCGGAGGACGAGCGGGCGGGCCGTCGGCTTCCGGCCGGCTACGAGGTCATCGACACCACGTTCACCTCCGTCAACACCTTCCCGCCCCGGGCGGTGCGGCGCCGCCCGTGGGAGGTCCTGACCCACGGAGTCCGCGTCAAGGACATCCCCGGCCAGCCGACGTACGCCGACACCTTGGAGCAGCTGAAGGACTTCCTTCCCTTCCAGGTCGAGGCGGGCTGCGGGGTCTCCTACGAGGCCGGGATCCCGCCGCTGCACCGCCTGCACGAGATCTACCACGTCAACGAGATCGAGGACGAACTGCTCGGCAAGGGCTTCACCTTCGTCCTGGCCCCGGGCCGTGACCCGCTGCTCGCGCAGATGCTCCTCGACACCGAGGAGAAGGTGCACGAGCTGTCGGACATGTACCGGACGTGCTTCAACGCCGAGGTCACCCCCGCCCTGCACGCACTCAAGCGCATGGAGAAGGCCGGGTACATGGTCGGCCCGTTCATCACGAACAACTTCGACGCGCTCGGCGCCCGCGCCGGATTCGACGAGGAGTTCATGCGCCGCTACGACCAGAGGATCCCGCCGGTCACCTTCCACCCCGACGCCAAGGCCCTGGTGGTGATCGGGCTGCACGCCGACCGCCGGCACGTCGCCAAGCGGGCCCGCGAGCGCGGCCTGAAGGTGTTCCTCGTCGACCCCGAGGGCTTCCCCCGCCCGGACGGCTCCTGGTTCGCCTACCCGCTGGAGGGACCGCAGACCGGCGACATCGTCGTCCGCAAGACCGCCGCCGACGCGATCGGCGAACTGGAACAACTGCTCGAAACCGGGCCGACCAGCGCCTGAACACGGGGGCCGGGGAACAGCAGTAGCCTCTGCGCCAGTTCCCCGGCCCCCCCGGCCGACGCTCCAAGGAGAGAGTCAAGGAATGCGCGTTTCAGTAATCGGCTGCGGCCACCTGGGCATCCCGCACGCAGCCGCGATGGCCGAACTCGGCCACGAGGTCATCGGCGTCGACATCGACCAGACCAAGGTCGACCGGCTCAACACCGGCGAATGCCCCATCTACGAAACCGGCCTGCCCGAACTGCTCGCCGCCCACACCGGCAGCGGACGCCTGCGCTTCACCACCGACATCCGCGAGGCCGCCGACTTCGCCGAGCTGCACTTCATCGGCGTCGGCACCCCCATCGACGCCGACGGACGTTCCTACGACACCGCGCAGGTCTACGGCGCCATCCGCCAGCTCGCCCCCCACCTCGACCGGCCGTGCACGATCGTCGGGAAGTCCACCGTCACCGTCGGTACGACCGCCCAGGTCACCGCCCTCGCCCACCGCCTGGCCCCCGCCGGCACCGCTGTGGACGTCGTCTGGAACCCGGAGTTCCTCCGCGAGGGCCACGCCGTCCAGGACACCCTGCGCCCGGACCGCCTCATCGCCGGCCTGACCACCGCCGAAGCCGAGAAGGCGATCCGCGCTGTCTACGCCCCCATCCTGGACGCCGGCGTCCCCCTGTTCGTCACCGACCCGCAGACCGCCGAACTCGCCAAGGGCGCGGCGAACACCTTCCTCGGCCTGAAGATCAGCTATATCAACGCCGTCGCCGACATGTGCGAGGCCGCCGGCGGCGACATCTCCCAGATCGTGGACATCCTCGGCATCGACCCCCGCATCGGCAGCGGCGGCATGCGGCCCGGCATCGGCTACGGCGGCGGCTGCCTCCCCAAGGACGTCCGCGCCTTCACCGCCTCTGCCCGCCAGCTCGGCGCCACCCGGGCCGCCGACCTCCTGCGCGCCGCAGAGAAGATCAACGAAGCCCGCACCGACGTCGCCATGGACCTCATCACCCGCGCCCTCGGCGAACGCCCCTTCAGAGGCACCCGCATCACCGTGTGGGGCGCGGCGTTCAAGCCCGGAACCAACGACGTCCGGGAGTCCCCGGCCCTCGCGCTCGCCCACGCCATCCAGCAGGCCGGCGCCACCGTCACCGTCCACGACCCCCAGGCCGTGGCCACCGCGATGAGCCGCAACCCCGAACTCGACTACACCGACGACCTGACCGCCTCCCTCGACGGCGTCCACGCCGTCGTGCTGGCCACGGAATGGCCCGAGTACCACCAGGCCAACCCCGACACCCTCGTGACCCGGCCCGCCGCCCCTCTGCTCGTCGACTGCCGCACCACCCTCGACCCCGCCCCCTGGCGCACGGCCGGCTGGACCGTCCACCAGCTCGGACGCCCCGACAAGTAGAACCGGCGCGCCGCGGCGGAGCCGCCCGACCCCATCAACCCCGGAAGGCCCGAGGAGCGCGAGGAGCTGATCCAGCTCCTCGCCGAAGACCGACTGCCGCACCGACCGCGCCGACAGGAACGGCGCCCTCGGGCAGGGGGCCGGAGCCGAGAGTGCCCCGGCCTGGATGACGAGCCGCCCGGACGCAACGAAGCGGCCCTTCCCCCAACTGGCTTGGGGGCGGGGCCGCTTCATGCGTTCCGCGCTCATGGCGCGCGGTACCGTCCCGGGTGAGGCGCTTCACGAAGGGACCTGCATAGGATGACGTACGCCACCGACAGTGCCAACGGCCGCCGCCCCAAGGGGCTGATCCTCGACTTCGCGGGTGTGCTGACCGCGGACCCCCGCCCCGTCCACCGCGCATGGTGCGTGGCCCAGGGCCTCGCTCCGGAGGCATGGCGGGCCACCCTCAGCGACCACCCGGAGGGACGGCGCCTGTACGCCGCCCTGGAGGTCGGCGAGATCGGGCAGGCCGCATGGAACACCGGGACCGCGGCCCTCCTCGGCGCCGACATCGACCCCGTGAACCTGATGGGCCGGGCCTGGTCCGGGGTGCCGACCGCCCGCCGCATGGTGGCCCTCGCCGAAGCCGCACGGGCGGCCGGCATGCGTCTCGCCCTGCTCTCCAACAGCTTCGGTCTCGACCCCCACAACCCGTACACCCATGCCGGGATCTGGGACCTGTTCGACGTGCACGTCGTCTCCGAACTCGAAGGCATCGCCAAACCGGATCCGGCGATCTACCGGCTCACCCTCGACCGGCTCGGCCTGCCGGGGGAGGAGTGCGTGTCCGTGGACGACCACCCGGTCAACCTCCCACCTGCCGCCGCCCTCGGCATCACCACCGTCCTCGCCGCCGACGAAAACGCCGGCGTCGCCGAACTCGAAGCGCTCCTCGGGGTATCAGCCGTGCTGACGGCCTGACCTCGTCAACTTCCGGCCGGACAAGGGCTGTCGCCCCCACCGCCGCCGCCTGGTCCGCGCGCTCGGTGTGAAGCCACTGATCGCGCGACGCGGTACCGAAGACGGTTCCGGACTCGGCACTCAACGCTGGGTTGTTGAGCGCACCTTCGCTCACCTGCACTGGTTCCGCCGCCTGCGGATCCGCTGGGAGATCCGCGACGACATCCACGAAGCCATCCCCACCCTGGGATGCGCACTCATCTGCTGGCGACGCCTGTCACAGCACCCGATCCTTCCCCCCGTCGCAGTAGCCGGCCTGCCGTCGGCAGCCGCGAGGGTGTAGGGCTGGGACGGCCGGGCTGCTGAGCGGGTTGCTGCCGAGGCCGGCCGTGCTGCGCTGACGGTTCGTCGGCTGGGTGTGGCCTGTCGCCTTACGAGCGGGGCCCGGATTCCCCGCTGCGGGATGGGGAATCCGGGCCCTGGTCGTTCTGCGGTTGGTCAGGCGGTCGGGGCTGGTTCGCGGGTGGCGTGGGGCAGGAAGGCGGTGAAGGCGGCCGGGGTGAGGGCGATGGCGGGTCCCGTGGGCCGCTTCGAGTCGCGGACGGCGATGAAGCCGCGGGTGGGCCGGAGGTCGGCGATCTCGATGCACTGCTCGCCGGCGTCGCTGAACGTCGACTTGCGCCAGGTCGCCTCGGACAGGTCGGTGGCGTACAGCCTGGTCGTGTCGGTCATGACGGTGTCGTCCTCCATGATGGATTTGATCCTTTCCCGTGAGTTGTCGACGGGGAGTGCTGCGGCCACGATCCGTTCGAAGGCGGCCTCGTAGACCTTCACGTCGTCGGTGGCCTCGGCGAAGGCGCCGCCCCGGAGGGTCTCCACGCTGATCACGGTGGGCCAGGGGTGGGGGAACTTGACGATGTGGAACGGGCCCGCCATGCCGACCTGCGGATGGTGTCGGCGGGATCGTCGATGTCGGTGATGACCACGCCGCTCGCCGGTGCGGAGGCAGGTGTGTCGGTGGGGTGCGGGAAGAACGAGGCGGCCCGTTCGGCGAGTCCCGGCTCGCGGTCGGCGGTCTGGTCCCGCGGCGGGCGGTTGTGGTGGACCTGGTCGGGCCGCACAGCGCAGGCAGGCGCCACGAAGTGCCGGATTAGCGACCGGCCCTTTCGTGGCGCCCTGAGGTGTGACCGTGGTCCTATCGGTCTGGTCAGCACCTTGGCTAGCTGGTTCGGCAAATCGACTTCCGAACCCTAGTCACGGTAATCGGACCGGACTGACGGCGCCTCACCAGATGTCGAAGGATGATGCGTGATTGTTCATGGCCCCGTACGTATTGACGACGGAATTCTTCGGGTTGAATACGGTGGCGCCGTACCACTGGTGCTCCCAGAGGCGGATCACGCACCCCGAAAATGTTTGGCCTGACTCGAATCGGTCATTCCAGGGGGCGTATATGTAGTCGCTCCAGCTTGCACCAGCGTCGCACGTGTTGTTCAGGGTCAAAATGAGGCTCGTGCCCGAACGGCTCTGCTTGTCCCACAGAATTGCCCCGACGGTGGCAGTCGTTCCGAAGGAGCCGTTCGCTCTCTGGGAATCGAACTTCTTCAGTGCCTGGGTGGCTTCTGATATGGAGGCACCGGCAGGCAGGTTGACGGCGTTTTTCGTCGCGAACGCAATAGACTGCGGCAGGCTTGCAAAACAGACCGTCTGCTTGCTTGACTGTGACGCCACACAATGCTTCTTCGCGGCCGATTCGCTTGTGGTGGAAACGCTCGCCGCGTGAACGGTTCCACTGCTTATCAGTACAACAGCGGCAGATGCCACTCCTGCTGCGAGATGTAACTTCCGCATCGGACTCCAGGTAGGTGAGAGGTGGCCTTTTCGGCGAGTCGCTATCAAACTCCAAAGCTCCTGAAGGTTGCAAGAGTGCGACCGTAATGCGGAATTCAAAGATCCGGTTCAGTTGTCTCGAAAAGGGCTAGTAATTTGACGCAATCCCATGAATGGCCGCGAGATTCAGTCAGCGATCGGCGACCCTAGACGGCGCCCCACGTGGCCCTCTCACCCGCTACCAGGGGTCCGGGGCACCCAAAGGGGACGGTCCGTCAAGCTGGCCGGTTCAGGCGGCTCTCCACAAACCCGGAGAGGCGCGGTACGAATGGGTGCGGCGGTGGCACCGGATGGGCGTCAGCGAGGCCGGGTGGGCCGTGCCTGTTCATGGGAGCCGCGGTAGTGATCATGGCTGCCACGAGGTGACCAAGCCTGCTCCGCCCATCATGCAGGTCCCACTGCTCGACGAGCTCGCTCAGCTCGGCCGGCGAGTCGACCTCGGGCACCGGGGTGAAGTGGTTGCGGCGGAAGGAGCCGATCTGCCCTTCCGCGCCGCCCTTCTCGTGGGCGCCCTCGACGCCAGGGCGGCAGTAGAAGCTCCCGATCCCGAAGTGCGACCGGAACGCGATCCACGGGTCTGCCGCACGATCGGGTGACATCTTGATCTGAGGCGTCCCCCGGAGCGTGGACACGGGGTTTTATGCTGCGAGTGTGAGTTTACGTTCGCGCTGGTGCTGTTGTTCGGACTCGACGGGTGAGTGGTAGCCGAGGCTGCTGTGGCGCCTTCGGGCGTTGTAGTAGGTGAGCCACTGGAAGATCTCCAGCCTGGCCTGACGGACCGTCGTGAGCACTCCTTGCAGTGCTTCTCTCTTCAGCCCCTGCCAGAAACTCTCGGCCAGGGCGTTGTCGTAGCTCGACCCGACACGACCCATGCTCCTGCGGATGCCGAAACGGTTGCTGACCTGGGCGAACGCCGTTGAGGTGTATTGCGAGCCCCTGTCCGCGTGGAAGATCACTCCCTCGACGTGGCCGCCGCGGGTCGTCACCGCCATCGTGAGCGCGTCGGTGACCGGCGAAGTGCGCATGTGAGTGGCCATCGAGTAGCCGAGCACGCGGCGCGAGAAGATGTCCAGGACGCACGCGAGATAGAGCCACGTGCAGCCGACCTGCACGTATGTGATGTCACCGCACCACTTCTCGTCCGGATTCCCGGCGGTGAAGTCGCGTCGGACCAGGTCCGGGGCGGGCGGCGCGAGCCGGTCGGGGACGGTGGTGCGCTTGCGCCGCCGTAGATGCCGGCCCTCGATCCCGTTGACGCGCATCAGCCGCTCGACCCGCTTGCGGTTGACCGTGTGTCCGGACCCGCGCAGTTCGGCGTGGACGCGGCGGACCCCGTAGGTGCCCCGGTGGTCGGCGTGGATCTCGCGGATCTCCGCGACCAGGACGTCGTCATCGGCCCGGCGGGCCTCGCGGGCCTCCGCCCGGCGGGCCTCGCGGGCCTCCGCCCGGCGGGCCTCGCGGGCCTCCGCGCCGGCGAGCCACCGGTAGTAGCCCGAGCGCGAGACCCCAAGGACCCGGCATATCCGCTGCACGCCGAAGTCGGCGCGGTGGACGGAGATGAAGGTCCAGCGGCCGGTCATGCCCTCATCTCCTTCGCGAAATACTGGGCAGCCCGCCGCAGGATCTCCCGCTCGAGCTCCCACTCCTTCTCGGCCTTCCGAAGTCGGCCGAGCTCCGCCCGCAGCCGCACCAGCTCCTCGTCCCGGCTCTCGGCCGCGTCCCCGGCACGGGCCTGGCCGCGGCCGGCTTGTTCGTCGGCCTGGCGCACCCAGGACCGCAGCGTCTCGCCGGTCACCCCGACATCCGCCGCGACCCCCGCGTACGTGCGCCGGCCATCCGCCGCACGCCACAGCGCGACCGCATCGTTCCTGAACTCCTCCGGATACGGAGACCTACGTCCCACCAGGACACCCTTCCTCGGACCATCAAGATCCATTGTCAGAGTGTCCACACCCCAGGGGTCGCCTCAGTCTCCAAGGCCCCCGTAGCCCTGGACAGCGACGAGTTCGGCAACCCGCGCACCGGCCAGCAGTCCGCACGCTACGGGTGGCTCGGCGGCCAGCAGCGCTCGTCAGAAACCGTCTCCGGCACCATCATGATGGGTGTGCGGGTTTATAAGCCGGCCACCGGGCGCTTCCTTACCTCGGACCCGGTGTACGGCGGCTCCGCCACGGCCTACGACTACGCCAACCAAGACCCGGGCAACCAGTTCGACCCCTCGGGCCGGTACGCGTACGTCCGCACCTGCGGAACCTACTGGCGATGGTGGGGCTACTCCTTCTCCTGCACCTTCTACGTGACCCGCTTCCACACAAAGATCATCAAGGAGGACATCTCCACGATGGGCGGCGCGGCCGTGGCCATCGCTGAAGCCGCCCTGTGCACCCGCCTCAGCCACCCCGTGGCCGTCGGCGCCTGCATCGGCCTCGCCTGGGCCTACACCTGGTGGGCCGTTCACCACCTGAACGCTGCAACAGCCCGCGGGGGCTGCTTCACCTGGACCTTCGGCGCCACCGTAGGCTGGGGCATCCACGGCTGGGCCCGGCCCGGCAACGTTAGCAAAACCCACCGAAACTGCCGCAGGTAGCCATGCAAGGACGAGAGAGAACCACCATCGAATTCAGGGTCACCCCCCTGCAGTACGCGGCCCCCGTCATGCTGGGCCTCGCCCTGGGCACTGGCCTTCTGTACACGGCACTTGGCTTCACCGCGGACCCCATGACGGCCGGGGACCTGCGAACCTGTGCGTTGGCCGCCGCTGTTGCGGTCCTCGCTGCGCTGGTCCTGCCCAGGGCCCGTGGTGTCCGGCTCACCCGTGAGTGCCTGGTGGCCTTCTCGCCTTCCACACAGCAGGAACGCCTGATTCCGTGGGCTGAGGTCGCGGACATAGAGGTCTACCGGACCGCTGGCGTGCGCCGGGTCCGTGTGCGTCTGGTAACAGGTGAATGCCTGAGGCCTGCAGCCCCGATGTCGTTCCTCGACCTCCGTTTCGACAGCCGGGTGGCACAGCTGACCGACTGGTGGCACAACCACCAGCAGTGACGCAACCTTGTGCAGGAGGCCCCGTCGGCCACGGCGGGGCCTCCTCCCGTTCTGGGTTCAGGTTCGGTACGACAACACCGACTCACACAGCATGCTCTGCGCTTGCTCCTGGCCGAGCGCGCGGTGCAGCTCGTCCGTGCGCGCGGCCCACAGCCGATACAGCCGGTCCCACAGGGCCGCTTCGCCGGGCCACTCGTCCACCACCTCGACAACCAGCCGGGCGGAGCGGGCCTGCCGTTCCCAGACCGGGGGGTGCTCCGGCGTACGGCCCGGGTCATGACCAGCAAACTCGACCCCTACCGGCCCTACCTGGAGCAACGGATCGCCGAGGGCTGCACGAACCTGTCGACCCTCCACCGCGAGCTGCAAGAACGCGGGGCCCGCTGCGCCTACAGCACCCTGCGCGACTACGTCCGACCGCTGCGTCCCGGACGCCGGCCCGCAGCCAACCGCCCGCCGATGGCCCGGCCTCCCTCGCCCCGCGAAGCCACCCGCTGGATCATGAGCCACCCCGACCACCTGCGCGACGATGACCAGCTGCGGCTCAAGACGCTGCTGGCCCGTTCGCCCGAGCTCACGGCCGCCATCACCCACGTCCGGACGTTCGCGAGCATCATGACCAACCGTGAAGGAGAACGGCTGCGCGGATGGATCGCCGATGTCTGCGCCGATCAGCAGTGCGGCCTTGCCTCCTTCGCCGCCGGGCTGATCACCGACCTCGACGCCGTCGTCTTCGGCATGAGCACCGAATGGTCCTCCGGACCCGTCGAGGGCCGCGTCAACGACCTGAAAGCCCTCAAGCGCAGCATGTTCGGCAGAGCGAAACTTCCACTGCTGCGCAAGCGGCTCCTCCTGGTCGCGGCCAGCCGTCGGCCCTAACCTCTAGCTCCTCGGGCCTGGTGGTCCAGGAAATCGATGAGTCGTGTCTCCGAACGCAGAAGCCGTTCTCGCTGCTCAGGAGGAAGAGACGCGAGGAAGTCGACCAGGACCCGCTTCCGCGGGACGTGCACCATGTTGCCGGAGTAGATCCGGCAAGTGGAACACCAGGCGAGCCCGATACACCGCTCGAACAACGAGGACTCGGGCGGATGGAAGCGGTGCTGGTAGGAACTGACAGGCGTTCCGCAGTCGGCGCAGACGCGTCGATCACCGTCGGGAAGCGTGTCCCAGCTCCCGACCTTCCGCCAATGCTGTCGCCCGGCCGGTGCTCTTCAAGTCGTCATGCCCGGCATTCTCGCGCACAGAGATCCAACCAGTACAGCCTCTGCGTAGGACTCCGGCCGACAACAGACCGTAATCGCCTCTTGGACGCCTTCACGGAATCCGTGGGACGTGTCAGCGATCTTGTGTAAGTCGTCTGGTGTCATTGGATGCTGAGCCGGTCCTCGAAGAAGAGTGAGAACTGGTTCAGTGCCTCTTTCCAGTGTGCGGCGACGTGGTTGGCGTCGCGCGCTTTCGGGTTGATCTGCTCGCGGATGGCGAGGTAGAGGACCTTCAACGCGGCCTGTTCCGAGGGGAAGTGGCCCCGGTTGCGGGTGGCCTTGCGGAGGCGGGCATTCATCGATTCGACCATGTTCGTGGAGTAGACGACGGTCCTTATGGCCGGCGGGAACGCCAGGTAGGGCGTGAACTCGGGCCAGGCTGAGCGCCAGGTCCGGACGATCGCCGGGTATCGTTCGCCCAGCTCAGAGGCCTCGAAGGCGTTGAGGGCCTGCTCGGCTGCGGCCTCGGTCGGGGCCGTGTAGATCGCCTTCAGTGCCGGGACGAGCTTGGGATGGTCCCGCGGGGACGAGAGCCTGAGCGAGGCTCTCGTCAGGTGGATCACGCAGGTTTGGACGGTGGCCTTCGGCCATGTTGCGGTGACCGCGTCGGGCAGGCCCTTCAAGCCGTCGCAGGCCACGATGCAGACGTCCTCGATGCCCCGGTTCCGCAGCTCGGAGAGCACCGCCATCCACGTGGTGGCGCCTTCTCCCTCGGAGCCGACCCACAGCCCGAGGACGTCCTTGCGGCCGTCCATGTCGACGCCGACGGCCAGGTAGACCGGCTTCGACGTCACCGAACCCGACCGGATCTTCACCCACAATGCGTCGATGTAGATGATCGGCCAGACGGCATCGAGGGGACGGTTCTGCCAGGTCACGAGCTCGTCGATGACCGCGTCGGTGACCTTGCTGATCAGGTCCGGGCTGACCTCGACCCCGTAGATCTGGGCGAGGTGGGAGCGGATGTCGCGCACGCTCATCCCGCGGGCGTAGAGGGAGAGAATCCGGTCGTTGAACCCCGCCAGGCGGCGGGCGTTCTTCGGGACCAGACGTGGTTCGAAGTCGCCGTTTCGGTCCCGCGGCACCGCCAGTGTGACCGCGCCGGCATCGGTGAGGACCGTCTTGGGCGACGTCCCATTGCGGGAGTTCCCCGAGCCGTGACCTGCGGAGTCTCCGCGTTCATAGCCGAGGTGTTCACTCATCTCGGCTTCCAGGGCCCGCTCCAGGACGGCCCGGGTGATCTCCGTCAGGAGCCCGCCCTCGCCCAGCAGGGCTGCCCCCGAGGCGTCAGCCCGGTCGAGCAGCCGCTCGACCACCTCATCGACCGTCTTGTCCCCGGCCGCCGAGGCGACCGGCTGTGTCTTGTCTGCCATGACTCGTCCGATCCGCCTGGCCCGCAGGCCCGAGGCCGAGCCCCGGGCCAGGCTTCCACATCACGGACTTACACGATCTTTCAGACACGCTCAATCCGTGCCTCAACCTCTGAATCGGGACCGACTTCCGGTTCCAGTCGGCTCCGTCAGGTGTTCGAGCTCGAGCTCACCGCACGCGCGCGGGCACGTCAGGCCCGGGGCCACTTCAGGCCGGAAGTGAAGCGGCAACCAACTGGTACCGAGGAGGCCGATTTTGTGTGGCCAGTTCAGGGCGAGGAAGCCACCCGGATGTCTTGCGGACACTGGTGGCCGGGTTGAGGTGCAGGGCGGTGAACGAGCCGTCGTCGTGGGAGTCGGGGTCGGCCGCCCAGTAGGGGCCGTCGGCGTTGGTGAAGCGGTGCAGCTGCACCCGGCGGGCCCGGTGTGGCACGGCCAGGCTGCCGGTGGGCGCGGCTCGCGCCGTGTCCTGTGTGGGCTCGGCCCGATCGGAGGCGACGTCCTCACCGTTTGGCCGGTGCGTACTGGTCGCCGCTGTCCGAGCCCACCGGCGACTTTCCGGAATTCAGGGGTTCGCCCGCGGATGTCACCGGCTTGTCGGCGGACGTCACCGGTGGCTGGTGGTGACCGGCTGGGGGCTCCGGTGCAGCGCAGGCCCCGCCGTACCGTGGGCGGCATGGCGCCTGACTCCTGATGGGTCACCGCTCAGCGGTGTCCCATCGGGGTTCAGGAGACGGGTGCGAGTTCGGTGCGGGCGCGGTGGAGGAATTCGGCGACGGGCTTCTCGCGGTGCCAGGGGGTGATGGTGGTGGTGATGTCGGCGACGTAGTCGCGGGCGCGGGCGGAGGCGATGCGGCCGAGGATGTCGATGGCCCGGTGCCCGGCGGCGAGGCCCTGGTCGAGGTCGTGCTGCTGGAGGTGGGTGGTGGCCAGGACGGTCAGGCGCAGGCCGACCGACCGGGCGAAGCTGTCGGGGTTCATGTGGTCGGCCTGGGCGTTCCAACGCCAGGCAGCGGCAGGGTTGCACAGGTCGCGGTGGACCTCGACGGCGTCGGAGGCGAGGCGGGTGCGGGTGAAGTACTGGATCCATGCCGGCTCGTCGGGGTCGCGCTCCGCCTGCTCCAGGCAGCGCTCGGACGCAGCGAGCGCCGCGGCGGCGGCCCGCGCGTCGTTCGCTTTGGCGTGGGCGCGGGCCTCGATCAGCTTGGCGAACCCCAGCACCCGCTGGCCGGCCCGGCCGCGGGCCCGGTCGTAGGCACCCTGGGCCATGTCGATGGCCTCCTGGTGGTAGCCGCGCAGCAGGGCCTGGAGGGCCATGTTGGCCATGACGTGGCAGCCGATGTCCACTGCTGCGCCGGCCTTGGCCATCCGCAGGGCCTGGATGAAGTGCCGCTGGGCGATGTCGTGGTGCCCGGTGTCGACAGCGCTCCACCCGGCGACCCGGGCGAGTTCGGCGGTGACCGCGAACAGGCCGCGGCCGACCTCGTCGGTGTAGGAGCCGTGCAGCAGCGGGACGGCCCGCCGGGTGAGGCAGCGGGTGACCGAGGAGGCCCGCCAGGTCCCGCCGCCGTACTTCGAGTCCCACCGCTGCGCTTCGTCGGCCGCCTGCCACAGCTCCGCCAGGTCCTGGTGCCCGACCCGGCCGCTGCCGCGGTGGCCGGCGCCGGGGTCGGCCGGGACGCCGAGCCAGCGTGTGACGGGGGTCGCGTACGCGCCGACGGCGAAGGCCCTGCTCAGGAAGTCGCGGCGGTCCAGGTGTTCCACGGTGCTCCAGAAGTGAACGGCGTGCCGAACGGCTTCGGCGGTGTCCCGCGGGAAATCCAACCCGAGATCGGCCGCGTTCTCGCGCACGGCCTTCATACCGATCTCGGTGACGTCGACGGGCCGGCCGAGCCGTTCCCCCAGCGCACGCGCGATGAACCCGGGCACCGGGGCCTTGGGGGCCATGCCCCGGCGGGTCCAGTTCACGACACTCGTATGGGTGTAGGCCACGCGCAGCCCGGCGTGCCCGGCAAGCGCGTTGACCCGCCGGGCCAGTGCATGGTGGCTCATGCCGCTGGACGTCAGCAGGTGCTCCAGGGCGAGGTTGGGCGGCTTGGCCCGGCGGGTGCTCGGAGCCATCACGGCACCTCCTTCACGAAGACCCGGTCACGGCGGAGCGTGCCCGTGTCCGGAGCAGCAGGGTAGGCCCGCAGCACACGGGCCGTCGCCGGTTTGTGAGTTGTGAGCCCCCCTTGTGAGCCTGCCCAGTCCTGGGACAGCAGCGGTTTCCTGAAGGCATCCCACAGGCCCACCGGCACAGGAGCCGCCATGAGCCCCACCCTGCTCACCCCTGCCCCCGGGTCCGAGACCGTCGCCGACGAACTCGCCCCCGCCTACTACCTCCGCCACGACCAGCTCGGCACCTACGTCACCGGCCTGCTGGCCCGCTGCGCCACGGTCTTCGACATCAAGCCCACCCTGACCGCCGATCTCGACGACCCCGCCGCGCACGGCCTGATCGGGGGAGGCGTGATCGAGGACGGTGCGCACGTCACGGGCACGGTCATCGTCCAGGCCGGTGCCCGCATCGAGGCCGGTGCCCGCGTCGTGGGCCCGGTCCTGGTCTGCGAGGGCGCGGTCATCGCCGCCGGGGCGTACGTACGCGACCACGTCGTTGTCGGCCCCCGCACCCAGGTCGGCTTCGGAGCCGAGATCACCCGCACCCTTCTCGGCGGGACCGTCTTCGCCAAGCACGCCTGCTTCATCGGCGACTCCGTGATCGGCTCCGGCGTGAACTTCGGCGTCTTCTCCTCCACGACCGGCCTGATCTCCAGCGAGGGGCCGGTTACCGAGCCCGCTACGAAGGAGATCACCGTGTCCCTCGGCGGCCGCAAGTACGGCACCGGGCAGACGAAGTTCGGCGCGGTCATCGGAGACGGCGTCACCCTCTCCGCCGGAACCGTCCTGTGCCCCGGAACGCTGATCGGCCCCGGCACCGTCATCTACCCGCGCACCCAGCTCGGCGGCTTCATGCCCGCCGGCTCCCGGGTCCGGTGACCACCATGACCACCAACGCCCTCACCACCCGTGCAGCCGACCAGCAGCTCATCCGGATCACCGGCGGCCGCCCCCTCACTGGCCGCATCCAGGTCCAGGGCAGCAAGAACATCGCCCTGCACCTGTACGCCGCCGCCCTGCTGGCCGACACCGATCTCCTCCTGCACCAGGCACCGGCGATCCTCGACACCGGCGTCTGCGCACAGATCCTCACCCACACCGGCACCCACACCCACGCGCCCGGCGACGGCACGTTCCATGTCGTCCCCACCCCGTGCCTGCGGCCGGTCATCGACCGCGACCTCGGCGCGAGGGTCCGCACCACCGCAGTCCTGGCCGCCGCAGTCCTCGCCCGCGCCGGATCCGTTTCCTTCCCCGTCCCCGGCGGGGACGCCTTCTGCCCGCGCCGGATCGACCGCCACCTCGCCGCCATGGAGGCCGCCGGCGCCGAAGTCACCGTCGGCGAGAACGGCCGCACCATCGGCGCCGCCGTCCCGCCCGGTCGTCGGCTGCACCCGTTCCGCGTGGACGTATCCACCCCTTACGGCCCCTCCCTCGGCGCGACGGTCACCGCCGCTCTCCTGGCAGCCCGCACCCCGGGGGAGTCCCTCATCACCAGCCCGAGCATCGAGCCCGAGGTCACCGAAACCCTGCGATTCCTCGCCGAGCGCGGCGTACGGGCGGCGTGGGACGACGAGGGCCTCCACGTCCACGGCGCCGACCGGATCGAGGGCGGCGAGTTCACCGTCGCCGGGGACCGGATCGAGGCCGCCACCATGATCATGGCGACCGCCGTGACCGGCGGCGCCATCGAAATCGACGGCATCACCCTGCCCGAACTCCCCGAAGCCCAGCGCCAAGTCTTCGCTGAGGCGGGCCTGATACTCACCGCCCACGACGGCGGAACCCGGGCCGCCCTCGGCCCTGGCGGCCTGCGCGCGGTGCGGGCCCGAACCGGTCCGCACCCCGGCCTGCCCACCGACACCGCCCCGCAGCTCGCCGCCCTGCTCACCCAGGCTGCCGGTACCAGCCACCTCTACGAGGGCGTCTATCCCCAGCGCGACACCCACGTCGTACCGCTGCGCGCGTTCGGCGCCGACATCGCCGCCGACGGCCCGGCCATCCGCATCCACGGCCCGGCCCGGCTCCGGGCGGCCGACGTCCAGGCGGCGGACATCCGGGCGGTGACCGCGCTGCTGATTGCCGCCCTGGTGGCCGACGGCACCTCTACGATCGGCGGCATGTACCACCTCGCGCGCGGCTACGGCCGCCTGCTGCCCAACCTGGCCGCGCTGGGTGCCGACATCACCACCACCGCCGCGGAGGCCCGCCGATGACGCTCGTCCCGTTCACGTCCGCCGACACCGCCCGCCTCGCCGAAGCCCTCGACCACGCTGTCACCGACGGCGCCACCCCCGGCGGCGTCATCGCCCTGGGCACCCTCGGCGAGCCCCCGCGCTTCCTCAAGGCCGGCCGCATCGCCGAAGAGCTCGGCGACACCGCACCCTGCCCCGACACCGTCTACGACATCGCGTCCCTGACCAAGGTGGTAGCGACCTGGCCGCTCGTCTGCCAGGCCCTCCACGCCGAAGCTCTCTCCCGGACCGCCCCGGTGCGCGACTTCCTGCCCTGGACCGAGGGACCGGTGCCCAGCGGGGAGGCCACGATCGAGCAGCTCCTCACCCACACCGCCGGCCTGAAGGCCTCCACACGCCTCGACCACTACCGCGGCACCCAGACGCCCCTGCACGAACTCCTGTGCCGCGAAGCCCTCGAAACCGAGCCCGGCACCCACCGGTACATCAACCGCGGCTACATCCTCCTCGGCCTGGCGCTCGCCCACGCCAACAGCCGCCCCCTCGACGAACTCGCCCGCACCCTGTGGGACGACCTCGGCATGAGCACCACCACCTACGGCCCCGTCGCCCGTACCCCGCAGGTCGCCCCCACCGAGCAGCGAATCCCCGGTTCACCCCGGATCTGGGGCCAGGCCCACGACGACAACGCCGCCCTCCTCGGAGGGGTCGCCGGCCACGCCGGAGTGTTCTCCACCGCCCGCGACCTCGCCCGCTACGCCGAATACCTCATCGACCCCGCCAGCCGCCTCCACGGCTGGCTCCGCTCCTCCATGCTCCCCCTCGCACCGATCGAGCCCGGCCTCGACCGAGGCCTGTCCTGGATCTGCGCCCCCGGCAACGTCGCCTACCACCACGGATTCACCGGCACCAGCCTCTACCTCAACCCCGCCGCCGGCCGCTACCTCACCATCCTCACCAACGCCGTCTACCACGGCGAAGCCCGCAAGAAGATCGCCCCCCTGCGCACCCTCGCCCTCAAGACCATCACCGCCACCTGACCCGCAGGGAGGCCCGCCATGGGACAGCACCAGCTGTCCGACCACACCACACTGCGCCTGGGCGGCCCCGCGCCGCTCTGGCTCAGCCACACCCACGACGCCGACTGGCCCGACCTCGCCCGCACCGCCGCCGCGCACCCCGAACGGCCGTTCACGCTCGGCGGCGGCAGCAACACCCTCGCCCCCGACCACGGCACCACCCGGCCGGTCATCCACATGGCCACCCGCGGCATCCACATCCGCAACCTCGCCGACGGGCAGGTCGAGGTCACCGTCGCCGCCGGCCACCCGTTCGACGACCTCGTCGCCCACACCGTCGCCGAAGGCCTCTCCGGCATCGAGTACCTCGGCGGAATCCCCGGCACCGCCGGGGCAGCGCCGGTCCAGAACGCCGGAGCTTACGGGCAGGAGATCGGCGACCGGCTCATCGCCGTCACCGCCCACGACTGGACCACCGGCCGAACCACCCGGATCCCCACCGCCGAGTGCGGACTCGGCTACCGCACCAGCAGGTTCAAGCAGCAGCCCGGCCGGTGGACGATCCGCTCCCTCACTCTCCACCTGACCCCCTCCACCGCGGCGGCCCCCGTCACCTACCAGCACCTCGCCACAGCACTCCGGGCCCCATTGGGCAGCAGGCCCCCGCTCGCCGAAGCTGCGGCGGCCGTACTGCACGACCGCGCCGAGCGAGGGCTGCTTCTGCCCGAGACCGGTCACGACCACCGGCAGGCCGGCTCCTGCTTCCTCAACCCCACCGTCACCGACGACCAGGCCCGCAGCCTGCGCAGCCAAGGCGCCCCCGTCCACCGCACGCCCTCGGGCACCTGGCGGGCCAGCGCGGGCTGGCTGCTGGAGGCCTGCGGCTACCGGCCCGGCACCGAGGTGACGCGCGGCGTCCACTGCTCGACGCGCCGCACCCTGACCCTTACCGCCCAAGCCGAGGCCACCGCGTCAGGATTCCGGGCCGCCTTGGAAGCGATGACCGCGAACGTGCACAGGGCCACGGGAATCGCCCTGGACCCGGAGCCCACGACCGTCTGAACCGGCGGCCCGGATCCGGCGTTGCGTCTCTGCGCGCTGTGGCCCCTCCCAGACCAGGAGCGCCCAAGGTCTCCGATGGCCCCGTACCAGGACCGGTGGTCCGCTTCTTAGCTACTCGTCGGCCGCCGGCCGAGCGGCACCCCTGCGACGAGCCGTGCCTCCGGACCGTCCAGCGCCGCGGACATCACAACGCCGCCGCGGGCAGCGCCCGTCGGTCGATCGTGCACAGTGCCTCGTGCAGCTCCCGCGGCTCGACCCGTGCTGTGAGCCCGGGGAAGGATGAGCCCTCACCGGAATCCCGCCACAATCTCGGCGACGGATCCCGTGGGTGGCTCAGCCAGGATGCGGTCAGGTTGCCGCCGTCGTACTCCACCGGCACCACCAGCCACGCCCCGAGGGACAAAGGCTTAACACCCCTCACGTCGTCCCACAGGTGGGGCCAGCCTGCGTCGACCACCACCGTCAGTTCCTGCCGGAGCCGGTTGGCGAGGACCGAGTACCCGCCGTTCACCTGCAGGTTCATGGCGTCGAGGGCGTCGAGGCCGCGGCGCATGCTGCTGATCACGACCGCGTCCAGGCCGGCGCCGCAGGGCACGAGGCGGGTGGCCTTCTGCCCGGCCGTGACCAGCCTCCCGTACGTTGTGTTGTCGATTTCGAGCATGGAGGACCACGAAGTCGTGGAGTTTCGAGACTGGGTCATGCTGGCACGGTAGGGGCGCTATACCGGAGTACGACCACACGATGTGTGTGGGTTGTCCTTCGCACCCTGAGAAGGCGCCGCCATGACCTCCGTCCCGTTCGGCCACCGTGTCCAGTACTGGCGCACCCGCCGCAATCTGACCCGCCAGGAGTTCGCCAGCCTCATGGGCAGATCGGTCCGGTGGGTCGAGGAGCTGGAGGCCTCCCGCCGCCAGGCCGACCCCCAGCTGTCCGTCGTCCGCCTGGCCGCGCTCCGGCTGGGCATCACCCCCGAGAGGCTCCTCGCCGAGGTCATCGACACCGAGTGCGGCGGCGCCGCGGAAGCCGAAGCCGTGCGCCGCGTCCTCCAACGCCACGACATCCTCACCGGGACCTGCGACAGCGGCCCGCCACGGTCCCTCGACCAGCTCCGCCGGACCCTGACAAGCGCCCGTGACGGGTTCCAGGCAGGGCACTTCGCACAGCTGGGGACCACCGTCCCCACCCTCCTGGTCGACGCGACCGCCGCGACACAGCACTACCGCGGCGAGGACCAGCTCACCGCGTACGGCCTCCTGTCCCTGTCCCTGGAGCTGGCCGAGGCCGCCGCCGTCAAATGGGGCGACAGCGAACTGGCCGTCCTGGCCGGACACCGCGCGGTCACCGCAGCCGAACGCAGCGGGCACCCCGTCATCATGGCCTCCGCCGCCCGCCACCTCGGCGACGCCATGAGCCACCACGGACAGCCGGCCGCCGCCGCCCGTTTCGTACTCGCCGCCGCCGAACGGCTCCACACCGACCTGCTCGCCAGCGGCCCGGACGGCCTGTCCGTCCTCGGCATGCTCTACCTCAAAGCCGCCATGGCCACCGCAGCCGCCGCCGGGGCCGACGACCGAAACCCCGCTGCCATCGCCCGCCAGGTACCCGGCCTCCTCGACCAGGCTGACGAGCACGCACACCGGCTCGGCGCCGACGACAACCGCCTCTGGACCGCCTTCGGCCCGACCAACGTGGACTGCTACCGGGTCTCAGCCCGCGTCGAACTCAACGAGGGCGGCGCAGCCGTCGCCGCAGCCGCACAGATCCCCGCCGACGCCCTCAACGCACTGCCCCGCGAACGCCGGGCGCACCTGCTCACCGACCGGGCCCTCGCGGAGATGCAGGCCGGCCTCTACGAAGACGCGGTGGAGACCCTGCTGGAAGCAGAACGACTGGCACCCGAAGAGGTCCAGTGCCGCCCCCGCACCCGCACCACCGTCGAGAACCTCCAACTTCTCGGAGCCGGCCGCGCCGAGGCACGCTTGCGCGCCCTCGCAGATCGCTGTGGACTGCCCCGGTGACCACCAACGTGCTGTACGTCATCGCCTGCGCCGCCCCGCCCGCCCGCCGCCTCCACATCCCCATCCAAGCCGCCCAGAAAGCCGGCTGGGACGTCTGCGCCGTCCTTAGCCCGTCCGCTTACCGGTGGGCGTCCGAGGACTCCGAGGACGAGATCGAGATGCTCCAGACCCTGACCGGCCACCCCGTCCGCCACCAGTACAAACTCCCCTCCCAGGAGGACGTCCTCCCGGCCGCGGACGCCCTGCTCGTCGCCCCGCTCACCAGCAACTCGCTCAGCAAATGGGCCACCGCGGTCTCCGACACCCTCGCCCTGGGACTGCTCACCGAAGGAGTCGGGCTCGGACTTCCGATTGTGGCCCTGCCGCACTGGAACAGCGCGCAAGGCGCCCACCCGGCCATCGCCCGCCACGTCGAGACCCTCCGCGCCGCCGGTGTCACCGTCCTGCTCGGCGAAGGCGGCTTCACACCCCACCCCGCCCGGCAGGGCAACCTCGACGCCTACCCCTGGCAGGCCGCCATAGACGCCCTCCCCGTACTCCCCCGACTCTGACCACCGAAACCGAGTCGCCGGGGGCCGCCACTCCCACTGGGCCCCGCGGCGGCATCGGCCATTGCTCCAGGACGGTCGTAGAGGGCGGTCGGCTGGATCGCCGGCCGCCGGTTCCTCACCGGGCTGGGCATCCCCTACCTCGTCTACCACGACGCCCCGGCAGAACACAGATCGGACACCGCGTGGCTCACCCCCGCGATGTCCCGTCTCCTCACCCGCGAAGACGGCCTCCACCCGCGCCGGACCACCGGCAGCGACGGGTGAAGACAGTGCGGGGTCAGTCCTGTAGCAGCTTGTCCCGGACGGGGATCCAGTCGAGTGCGGACCGGATCCCCTCCTCGAGGGACAGCTTCGGCGTCCATCCGAGGAGTTCGGCGGCCCGCCTGCTGGTGGTGTAGCCGCCGGCTACGTCACCGGGCCGCGGGTCGGCGTCGACGGTGGCCAGGGGCGTGTCGACGACGTTGTTGAACGCGGCGCACAGCTCCCGGACGGTCGTACCGGACCCGGTGCCCAGGTTGACCGCGGTCGACCGCTGCGCTCCGGTCAGGACGGCGTCGAACCGCTGGATCGCCGCGATGTGGGCGGCGGCGAGGTCCCACACGTGGACGTAGTCGCGGATGCCGGTGCCGTCGCGGGTGGGGTAGTTCGTACCCGTGACGGGGAACGGCCTGCCCTCCTGGTGGGCCTGGATGAGTACGCCCAGGGCGTGGCTGGGCCGCTTGAGCTGGAGGCCGGTGCGCAGATGGGGGTCGGCGCCGACGGGGTTGAAGTACCGCAGCGACAGCACCCGCGGCCCCGCCGCGGCGATGTCGGCGAACATCTCCTCGCAGACGGCCTTGGTACGGGCGTAGGGGCTCTGCGGCGCGAGCGGCGAGTCTTCGTCGACCGGGGAGCCTTCCTCCGCCCGGTAGATCGACGCCGAGCTGCTGAAGATGATCCGGTCGCACCCGTTGCGGTGCAGGTGGCCGACGAACGCCAGCGACTTGGCGACGTTCGCGTCGTAGTACCCGATCGGGTCCGCGACCGACTCCGGGACCACGATCAGCGCCGCGCAGTGCACCACCGCGGAGATCTCCGGGTGCTCCGCGAAGATCCGGTCGACCAGCGGGCCGTCGGCGATGTCGCCCTCCTAGAAGGTGCGGCCCTCGGTGAACTCCCTGCGCCCGCGGACGAGGTTGTCGAGGATCACGGGTGTGATGCCCGCGTCCAGGCAGGCCGAGGCCACGGTGCTGCCGATGTAGCCGGCGCCGCCGGCGACGAGGACGGTTGTCACGATTTTCTCTTCCCGGTCGTTCGAGGCTCATGGGTCGACGGGCACCCAGGCTAGTGGCTCCGCGGATCGTCCACCGCCACCGCGGTCGCCAGCAGTCGGCCCACATCAGCGCCGGACCGTGCAGAGCCTGCAGGACCTGCCCCTCGGTCCAGCCGGCGCACCCCTCCCGGGCTCCGGGCGTGTGGGGGTGCGGCATGGGGTGAATGAAGGGGTCAGCTATGGGGTCAGCGTTGGGGTCAGCAATGGGGTCAGGGATGGGGTGAAGAAGATTTCGGTGGCCCGGGGCATCGTTGCTGCTCAGAGGCCTGATTTCAGGTGGTGACTAGCCGGACTTATAGGTGGGAGGGGGTGGGAGGAAGCGAGGAAGGAGCGAGGAGAAGGGGGAGCAGGGTGAGGGAAGAGGGGGAGGGAGTTGGTTGGTAGAGCGGGGTGGAGAGGGGGAGAGGGGCGAAGGGAGTGCGGGAGAGGGAGAGGGGCGAAGGGGGTGCGGGAGGAGGAGAGCGAGGAGAGTGCGGGAGGAGGGGGGAGGGAGCGGGGGAGGCCGGGCGAATGGGCAGGAGGAGGGAAGGGGGCGTGTTGGTGGTGGGGGAAATAGATGTGGCCGACGCCCACTTCCGCGTGTGCGGGTGGCAAGGGCGCCGGCCGACCGAAGAACACACCGTGAAGGAGTGCCTACAACATCGAGCATAGCGCCCGCGCGGGGAGGCGACGCACGCGAACGTCGCAATTGCGTTATGGTTTTTCCTCGTTGTGCGTAGCACGTTGGCCCCGCACCTTGCGGGTGCCTCGGTGTGCCTCGTTCTGTGAGAGGTCAGGGAGCATGATCCGGGTTGGGCGGAACGCCGTGGGCCGTACGGAGCTTGCCGAGCTCCTGGGGATGAAGTGGGCGACGTTCCGCAGCGTCATGCCCTACACCGCGGGGGACTTCCCGGCGCCGGTGAGTTCTGAGGGTGCGCAGGTGCTGCTCTGGGACGAGGAGCAGGTGGTGGCGTATCGGGACGGCGATCCGGTGCCGGTGATTCCGGCGGTGGACCACGATGGGGACTTGCTGGATCGTCGTGAGGCCGCGGTGGTGCTGGATGTGAAGCCGCGGAGTGTGGACAGCTACAAGAACGACGCGGGCCTGGCCGACAATGTGGTGGTGGTGGCCGGGGTTGAGCACTGGCCGCGGGCTGCGGTGCGTGCGTACGGTGCGGCGCGGGGGACGATGTCGGCGCCGAGCGGCCGGCCGAGGGGTTCAGGCGACATGGTCCCGCGGGACCTGCTCCCGGGCCGGATCGCCGAACTCCTTGACGAGGACCCGGCCGTGACGGCCGCGCACGTGGTCGACGTCCTCGGCATCGCGATGCCGACTGCGCAAAGGCACCTGCAGCAGGAGCGCGCCGACCGGATCGTCGCGCAGATGCGCGCCGAGCCGGGCCTGGACGCCGTCGCGGCAGCAGAGCGCCTCGGCTACCCGCCGGCGGTCCGCCGGGTCGCCCTGAAGACCGCACAGGACCTCTACAACGCCCCCTGACCCCCATCCGCCCCGACAACTTGATATTCCGCGTCCCTTGAGGGGGCCATGGCCGGCCGGCTGTGGTCCCCTCAGAGCGTTTGGCCCGGGGTGGGGCGGGCGTTGCGGGGCCGGTGCCGACCGGGGCGGCCGGCTCCGCTGCGCTGCGCCGTCCGCCCCTCCCGGGTGGGGGCGGGGCGGGGACCGCCGCAGGGCCTGTGTGCCGGGCTCCGCTGCGCTGCGCCCGGACCGAGCGCTGCGCGCTCTCACACCGCCCCCGCGGCGGTCCCCGCCCCGCCCCCACCCGGGCCGTCCCCGGCCCCGCGATGCCCGCCCCACCCCGGGCCTACAACCCCTCTGACCTGCGAATACATCACTCTTTCGGGGACAAGGAAACAGCCTCCGCGACCCCCAAAAACGTCAGAGTCGCGATAGAATTACATTGTTGGTGAGGGCAGGCAAGGCCCCGCCAGTGACCGAAGAACACACCCCCGCCCCCGCGATCTGAGGGAGAGCTATGTCTGTTCGTCCGGAGTTCCTGGCTATCGAGGTGTCGCCGTCGGGCGGTTTCCACGTCATGGGCTGGTCGCCGGAGATGACCCCGCAGGCCACCCTGCGAGCGGACTCCGTCGCGTACGAGGGGCTGACGGGCCGTCTGGGGATGTGGACCGACCACTACGCGGCGCAGTGCCGCGAGCCCGGCAACGCGCCCGTGGAGAAGCTCCTCGCGCTGTACCGGCGCCCGCGCGCGGTGACGGGCCGGGCCCTGTTCACCGGCCCCCGCACCGACACCGGGGCCGGGGCGCAGGGGCTGACGTTCGACCAGGTGGTTGTGGTGCTGGACCGGCTGATGGCGCACGAGGGGCCGTCGCTGCGCACCCTCACGGTTCCCGCCCAGCGCACCCGCTAGCCGCCGACCCCGGGGGCCGGTCGTACCGGCCTTCGGGGCACCCAGGAGGGAACCCTATGGACATCCTGATGTTTCTGGCGGTGCGGGAGGCGCAGAGCCTGTTGCACGGTGTCAGCACGGCGGCCGGGGACGGCTGCCACGTCCTCACGGTCGGCAACGGGGCCCGGACGGCTCATGTCCCGTTCCACCGCAGCGGCGGCCGCACGTACTACGGCCGGGCCGCCGGGATCGCCGACGCCGCCATGACGCTGGCCCCGGTGCTGAACACCTCGCTCTACGGCGCCGTCCTGCGTACCCGGTCCGCGGACGGTGGGGACCGGATCTGGGGCTGGTCGGTCGCCGGGCACCGGGCGCGGGCGCTGTCCGCGGCCGAGGTCCGCGGTCACTACACGGCCGACGCGGTGACCGGTGAGCCGCTCCCGGACCTGGGCGACCGGTTCACCGACGCCCCCGAACTCAGCCTGTAGCAGCCCAGCCCCACCAAACCAATCCACCCCAGGGGCGGGGGAGTGGCACCCCCGCCCCACCGAAGAAGAACCGAACCGAAGGGAGACCCTGTCGTGGGATACGACCTGTACATCGAGAACGGCCCGGACGCTGCCGAGATCGCCAGCGCCGAGGAGGGCCTGAAGCGGGCCCAGTCCGCGGGTGCCGGTGTGTACGAGGCGTACGAGGCGCTTCAGGACGCCGACGTCTCGTACTTCCGCTTCAACATCTGGGGCATGGGCACGGCCTGTGAGCTCATGCAGGCCTGCGGGATGCTGACCGAGGACGAGGCGCCCGCGTGGCCGGACTTCGGGGCGCCGGGTCTGGACGAGGCGATGGAGACGCTCCAGGAGTCGCCGCACGACGAGGCCGCGCGCAAGGTCGTGGACGAGGCCGCGGCCGGGGCGGAGCGCACCCGCACCGCCGACCCGGGCGGCCCCGGCATCCCCGCCTACAAGCTCTCCTCCAACGACGACTGGCTGGTTACCCCGCGCGAGATCGGGGCGGCCCTGAAGGCCTACGGAGCCGCCCCGGCCGAGGCCCGTGAGGCCGCCGTGCGGGACTGCGGCCAGTGGGCGGCCTGGCTCGACTTCCTGACCCGCGCCCAGGACCGCGGCGGCTTCCGCGTCCGCTGACCCACCCCCCGGGGGCGGGGGAGCCAGCGACTCCCCCGCCCTGCGCACCGGCCACCACCCCAGGGGACGGAGACCACCGCCCCCGCACACCTGCACACCCGCACAGCTTCAGAGAAGGGCATATCCATGAGCATCAACCACCCGACGGCCGGCCGAATTCGCGTGATGAGCGATGCCGTCAAGCGCAGCCTGCGCATCCTGCGGGGGCTCGCCGCGGTCGCGGGCGAGGGCGAGCACGGGCTGTTCATCACCCTTCTGACGTGCCGGGGTGTGGAGTCGGTGGAGTGCACGATCACGGGCCCCGTGCTCGACGAGCAGAACACGGACCACCAGGTGGTGGAGGCGGGCAGGCTCCTGGCGCTCACCAGCCGCGGGGCCAGGGCGATGGTCGTCCTGAACTCCCCGGACCCGGACGGCACGGTCACCGTCCGCTCCTGGGCCGTGTACGCCGACGTGACGGCCCTGCCCGCCACCGCGGAGCAGACCCTCATCGCGCACTGCATCGCGGAGGGCCGCGACGACGACAACCCCGCCCCCGGCTACCGGTTCGCCGACGCGCCCGCCCTCCCCTGACCCTCACCACCCCGCACCGCCGGGGCGGGGGAGTGGCACCCCCGCCCCGGCCCGTACCGAACCCGGACACACCCGGACACCCAACTTGGAGGAGAGCACGATGGCACACCAGATCGAGCAGTTCACCGACGGCACCGCAGCCTTCGCCAGCGCCCGCCAGAGCGCCTGGCACCAGCTCGGCACGGTCACGTCCGAGGCGATGACCGCGGAAGAGGCGATGCGCCTGGCGTCCCTCTCCGACTGGAACGTGCGCCTGGTCGGCCTGACCGCGACCGAGTTGTCGGCCGACGGGGCGAGCGTGCTGGAGGTGCCGAACCACCGGGCGAGTGTGCGCACCCACCCGAAGACCGGGCGGCCGGAGACCCTCGGCGTGGTCGGTCCGGACTACATGCCGGTCCAGAACGAGGAGCACGCCGAGTTCCTGAACATGCTCGTGGACGAGTCCGGCGCGCACTTCGAGACCGCCGGATCCCTGAAGGACGGCCGTCAGGTGTTCCTGACCATGAAGCTCCCGCAGACCCTGACCATCGGCCGCAGTGACGCCGTGGACCTGTACATCGCGGCGTTCAACTCCCACGACGGCAGCAGCGCGTTCCGCACGGTCGTCACCCCGGTACGGGTGGTGTGCGCGAACACGCTCCGCGCGGCCCTGGACGACACTCGCAGCAGTTACACGGTCCGGCACACCTCCGGGGCCCGCGGCCGGATCGCCCAGGCCCGCCAGGCCCTCGGCCTCACCTTCCGCTACGCCGAGGAGTTCGAGCAGGCCGCCCAGCGCATGCTGGACCGCGAGATGTCCACCACCATGCTGCACAAGGTCGTTGACAAGCTGTGGCCGCTGGCCGGGGAGGACAGCCCCCGGAAGAAGACCAACCGCGACCAGCGCTGGGCCAGCATCCGCCGTCTCTTCGAGGAGGCGGACACGCAGGCCGGGATCCGGGGCACCGCGTGGGCCGGGTACAACGCGGTCACCGAGTACGCCAACCACATCGCGCCCGCCCGCGGCACCAGCCCGGATGCGAAGAACGCCGCCCGCGCCGAACGCATCATCAACGGCACCGCCGACAACGTCATGGAACACGCCTTCCGCCTCATGACCGTCTGACACCCCTTCGCCGCCGCCCGCGGCACGGTACACCCCGGGTGCGGGTGGCTCCGCCATCCGCACCCGGGGATCCAGTCCAGAGTTCATCCGACTCACAGAATGAGACACAGCCATGGTCGCGCGCACCGTCGAGTACCACGGAAGCCAGCCCCGGTTCCACGGCCGCCGCTTCGAGGCCCGCCCCGAAACCGACTGCCCGTACCGCCGCGCCCACGAGGACGACGACCGTTACCCGACCGACCGCCTGGTCCTCACCGACCCCGACACCGGTACGGACGTCCTGTTCTGCGTCCGCCCCACCTCCGTGACCGAGATCGCCCCCGACGGCCAGCCGCTCACCATCCCCGCCGTCAACGGCGACTGGGTGGTCCTCCCCGGCGGGACCGAGGTCGTGTTCGCCTGGCAGGAGCCCGCCCACCGCTTCGGCTCCGACCCCTGCGACGAGATCCACTACTACGCCCGCTCGGGAGGCCGCTGGTACATCCACACCCGCCTGATTCCGCTCCGCGGGGCCCCGATCTGCCGTTCCCGGTACAGCAGCCCCCGCGACCGCGCCCTGCGGTTCCTGACCCTGTCTCAGGAAGACCACATCACCGCCCTGTGGGAGCTGCGGGACATGACCGACAGCCCCGCGTACGAGCGCGAGGCGGACAGCCTGGAGCGCGTGGCCCAGCAGCTCGACACGATGCCCCAGCCCAGACGGGCCGATGCTGCTGCCAGCAGCCCGCGGAGCGGGCAGGCCTGAAGGCGAAGCCGCAAGGCCAACCCCCGTACGCAGTCCGGGGGTTCAGGGGGCTCGCACAGCGAGCCCAGGTCCGCAGCGAAGCGGAGGACCCCCGGCCGAAGGCCGGCCACCAGGCCCGCGAAGCGGGCCGCCCCCTGGGCGCGCAGCGCTCAGACCCCCGAAGCGAAGCGGAGGGGACGGCCCCCCGAAGGGGGGCCCGCCGAAGCGCAGCGGAGGCGGTTCCTTGCCCAGCGCGCAGCGCTGGGGGACCCGCTCCGAAGGAGCGGGTCAAGGCCTGCGAAGCAGGCCCCACCGCGCGAAGCGCGGTGGTTCTTTCCTACGCGCGCAGCGCGTAGGAACCCGCTCCGCGGG
>NZ_JBVJYM010000046.1:0-33541 GCF_055600495.1 Streptomyces sp. NPDC038213 | reverse complement strand
AGACCCAGTCCGAATGGGCCGTCAAGGCCGGCCTCATCAAGCAGCCCGACCTCACCGGCATCTACGACCTCACGCTCCTCAACAAGGTCCTCAAGGCCACCGGGCAGCCCGAGGTCTCCGACGCCGGCCTCGGTGCCGAGTAGTCCAGCGATCCCACGTCAACAGGAGGTGACGACCATGGCCACCACGCTTGCCAAGGCTGTCGAGGACACCGCTTCGGTGTCGCACGCCGCCCGCATCGAGCACGTTTCTAAGTCCTTCGCCGGCCCGGCCGGCAACCAGCTCGTCCTGGACGACATCAGCCTCGATGTCGCGCCCGGCGAGTTCGTCACCATCCTGGGGGCGTCGGGGTGCGGGAAGTCCACCCTGCTCAACCTGGTGGCGGGACTCGACGAGCCGTCCGCGGGGTCCATCGAGACCACCGGCGGCCGCCCGGCGCTGATGTTCCAGGAGCACGCGCTGTTCCCGTGGCTGACCGCGGGCAAGAACATCGAGCTGGCCCTGCGGCTGCGCGGGGTGCCCAAGTCCGAGCGCCGCGGCGAGGCGGAGCGGCTCCTGGAGCTGGTCCGGCTGGGCGGGGCGTACGGCAAGCGGGTCCACGAGCTGTCCGGCGGCATGCGCCAGCGCGTGGCCCTGGCCCGGGCCCTGGCCCAGGCCAGCGACCTGCTGCTGATGGACGAGCCCTTCGCGGCCCTCGACGCCATCACCCGCGACGTGCTGCACGGCGAGCTCACCCGCATCTGGGAGGAGACCAACCTCTCCGTCCTGTTCGTCACCCACAACGTGCGCGAGGCCGTCCGGCTGGCGCAGCGCGTGGTCCTGCTCTCCTCCCGGCCCGGCCGGGTGGCGAAGGAATGGACCGTGGACATCCCGCAGCCGCGCCGCATCGAGGACGCGGACGTGGCGGAGCTGTCCGTCGAGATCACTGAGCACCTGCGTGGGGAGATCCGCCGCCATGGCCAGCACTGACACCGCCCCGAAGCAGGACGACCTCGCCGGTCTGGAGGCCGGGCTCGACGCGCTCGACGCCGTCGAGGTGCGCCGCACCCCGGTCCGCGAGGTCCTCGTCAAGAAGGTGCTCCCGCCTACCGTCGCCGTGACCCTGGTCCTGGCCGTGTGGCAGGTGCTGGTCTCCGCGCGGATCGTCGAGGAGACGAAGCTGCCCGCGCCGTCCGCGGTGTGGGCCGGCCTGGTCGACATGTGGCTCCAGGGCACGCTGCTGGAGGTCGTGTGGACCTCCGTCTCGCGCGGCCTGTTCGGCTTCCTGCTGGCCCTGGCCATCGGCACCCCGCTGGGCCTGCTGGTCTCGCGGGTGCGGTTCGTCCGCGCCGCCATCGGCCCGATCCTGTCGGGCCTGCAGTCCCTGCCCTCGGTGGCCTGGGTGCCGCCGGCCGTGCTGTGGTTCGGGCTCAACGACGCGATGATGTACACGGTCATCCTGCTGGGCGCCGTACCGTCCATCGCCAACGGCCTCGTGTCGGGCGTGGACCAGGTGCCCCCGCTGTTCCTGCGGGCGGGCCGGACCCTGGGCGCGACCGGCCTCAAGGGCACCTGGCACGTGGTCATGCCGGCCGCGCTGCCCGGCTACCTGGCCGGCCTCAAGCAGGGCTGGGCCTTCTCCTGGCGCTCCCTGATGGCCGCGGAGATCATCGCCTCCTCGCCGGACCTGGGCCTCGGCCTCGGCCAGCTGCTGGAGAACGCCCGCAACAACATCGACCTGCCCGGCGTGTTCCTGTCGATCCTGCTGATCCTGGTCGTGGGCATCGCCATCGACCTGCTGATCTTCAGCCCGATCGAGCGGTACGTGCTGCGCAGCCGCGGCCTGCTGGTGAAGTGAGCCCGGCCGTGCACCCCCGTACCCCCGTCCCGCGCCGCGGCCCCGCCGCGGCCGGCCGGCCCGTCCTGCTGGTCATCGCCCACGGCAGCCGCGATCCGCGGCACGCGGCGACCGTGCACGCCCTGACCGGGCGGGTGCGGGCGCTGCGGCCCGGGCTGCGCGTGGAGACCGCGTTCCTCGACTTCAACGCCCCCGCCGTCGGCCAGGTGCTCGCGCGCCTGTACGACGAGGGGGTGCGCGAGGTGGTCGCGCTCCCGCTGCTGCTGACCCGGGCCTTCCACGCGAAGGCCGACATCCCGGCGGTCCTGGCCGAGTCCCCGGCCCGGCTGCCCGGGCTGCTGGTCCGCCGGGCCGGGGTGCTGGGGCCCTCGCCGCTGCTGGTGTCCGCCCTGGAGCGGCGCCTGTTCGAGGCGGGACTCGATCCGGCGGAGCGCGCCACCACGGGTGTGGTGCTCGCCTCCGCCGGCTCCTCCGACCCGGAGGCGATCGCAGTGATCGCTGACATCGCGCGGGAGTGGCGGCACACCGGCTGGTGCGCCGTGCGGCCTGCGTTCGCCTCCGCCGTACTGCCCCGTACGGAGGACGCCGTACGGGAACTGCGGGCCCTCGGGGCGCGGCGGGTGGCCGTGGCCCCGTACGTCATCGCCCCGGGCCGGCTGCCGGACCGGATCGCCGAGGGGGCCCGCGCGGCCGGGGCCGAGGTCCTGGCCGGGGTGCTGGGCGCCGCCCCGGAGCTGGCCCGGCTGCTGCTGGACCGCTACGAGGGGGCGCTGCGCACGGCGGCCCCGCTGCCGGCCCTGTCGGCCTGAGGCCGGGGCCCGGGGCCGGTGCAGCGCCGGCCCGGGGCCGCTGCCGGTCAGCGGGTGCGGGCGGCCGCCTCGTCGGCGAGGGCGGTGAGGTCCCCGACGGACATGCTGCCCGGCTCCCAGCCCTCGCGGGCGAAGATGTTCGCGACCCGGCGCAGCACGTCGTTGACCGGGGTCGCCACCCCGTGGGTGCGGCCGAGCAGGCAGATCTCGCCGTTGAGGTAGTCCGCCTCGATGGACCCGGTACCGCGGCTGAGGCTCTGCCAGGAGGAGCCGCCGCGCAGCTGCGGCGGGTCGACGACCCTGCCCTCCCGGGCGAGGCGCTGCTCCTCCTCGCCGGTGTACGCGATCCCGGCGGCGGCGTAGGCCGCCTCGGCCTCGGCGACGGCCCGGCGCAGCAGGGCCGCCTTGGCGGGGTGGGGTTCGGGTCCGGTGGCGGCCTGGACCGCGTTGCCCAGGTTGCGCAGTAGTTTGGCGTACTTCCAGCGCATCACGTCCGCGGTGGCGTGGGCCGCGAAGGGGGCCTTCTCCAGGTCGGCGCAGACGGTGCGGACCAGCTCGTCGGTGCCGCCGGCGGCCAGGCCCAGGTGGAGCACCCCGGTGAGCGGGGCGCAGAGGGCGGAGACCGCACCCGGTTCGAGGTGGGTGGCGGGCAGCCAGACGCAGAGGCCGTAGACGCGCTCGAAGCGGCGCAGGGCGAGGCGTTCGGCCTCGACGCCGTTCTGCGCGCAGACGAGGGGGAGCCGCTGGCCGGCCGTGCCGCCGCCGCGGACGGGGGCGTCGCCCCAGGCGTCGAGGGCGGCGACGGCGTCCTGGGTCTTGACGGCGAGCACGAGGACGTCGTCGCGGTGCAGTCCGCCGGGTCCGCCCGGGGCTCCGAGCTCCTCGGGGGTGCGGACCACGGGCAGGCGGTGGGTGCGGGTGCCGTCGGCGGTGGTCAGCTTGAGGCCGCCGGTCCGCAGGGCCTCGGCGTGGGCTCCGCGGGCGGCGAGGACCACCTCGCTGCCGGTCTCGGCGAGCCGCCCGCCGAGGGTGGCGCCCACGGCGCCGGCTCCGATGATGATGTAGCGCATCCTCCGAGCCTGGCACACGCGTGCGGCGCCCGGGACCCGGGGCTACTCGGTGCCGGGGCGGGTGAGTTCGACCAGTTTGGCGACGGTGTTCCAGTTGCGGGTGGTGGCGTCGACCCCCTTCAGGAGGGCGGGCCGGGCCAGGGCCTCGGCGAGTCTGGAGCGGCCGAGGCCCCCGGGGGCGTACAGGTAGACGACCCGGTCGCCGACCGCGTAGTCCTCGGGGGCGTAGTCGGCGGGGTCGACGGCGGCGAGCCGGCCGGGGCCGGGCTGCTCGGACAGGAAGGTGGCGTGGAGCTGCCTGCCGTCCAGTTCCGCGGCCGGGTACGGGCAGGCGGCGGCCACGGCCGCCAGGTAGTCCCCGTCCACGACCAGGCAGGCCACGGTGAAGCCGAAGTGCTCCTCGATGGCCCGCTCCAGCTCCCGGGCGAGCTGTGCGGGCTCGCGCCCGGGGGCGGTGAAGACGGCGTTCCCGCTCTGCAGGTACGTGGCGACCCCGGTGTGGCCCAGTCCTTCGAGGACCGCGCGCAGTTCGGCCATCGGGACCTTCCGGTGGCCGCCCACGTTGATCCCGCGGAGCAGGGCCGCGTACTTCTTCGGGTGCCCGCGCCCGTGTGCACCCGTCGTGCCGGTCGCGCCCGTCGTGTCCGTCGTGTCCTCTGCCATGGGCGCGACTCTAGGGCGCGGCTACGACAGTTCGGCCTCGATGAGGTCCGCGGCCTGCTGCGTGCCGCCCTCGGCGGCCATGTCGGCGGCGATGCGGGCGAACCGCTCGGGGACCTGCGGGTCGGCGAGGAGTCCGAGGACGGCCTCGCGCAGGACGGCCGCGGTGGCCTCGGCCTTGGGGACGTGGCGGGCCACGCCGAGGGAGGCCAGCATGTCGGCGTTGCCGAACTGGTCGGTGGCCAGGGGCACGGCGACCATCGGGGTGCCGGTGGCCAGTCCCTCCTGGCTGCCGCCGGCGCCGGCGTGCGTGATGAACGCGTCGGCCTGGCGCAGGATGGCCAGCTGGGGCACCCAGCTGTGCACCTCGACGTTGGCCGGGACCTCGCCCAGTTCGGCGGGGTCGACGTACTTGCCGATCTGGAGGACCACGTGCCAGCCGGGCAGGCCGCCGAAGGCCTCGATGCAGGCGCGGTAGAACTCGGGCTCCTTGGTGAAGGCCGACCCGAGGGAGACGAGGAGGACCTTCTCCGCCCCCTCGGGGCGCTCCCAGCCGCCCTGGTCGGCCCGCTCGCCCTGGCAGGCGCCGACGAAGGTGTGCACGGCCGTGTCCACCCGGTCGGCGTGGGGCTGGAGGGCCCTGGGGATCAGGACCAGGCTGCGGGCGGGGCGGGCGACGAAGGTGTCGGGGTCGGCGGCGACCCCGTTCGCCGCGAGCCAGGACTCGAAGCGGGCGTAGTACGCCTGCCCGCGCTCGGAGGCCTTCAGCTCGGCGAACATGGGCTCGGCGACCTCGGTCTCGTACCCGTCCCAGGCGACGAGGTTGGGCGAGAGGGAGACGGCCGGCACCCCCCAGCGGTGGGCGAGCACGCGCGCGGGGTAGGAGGCGATGTCGTGCAGGACCAGGTCCGGGCGGTCGTCCGGGCCCTCGAAGGCCTCGATGAGCTGCGGGAGCGCCTGCTCGGCGTCGTGCAGGAAGGGTTCGAGGTTGTCGATGAGCTCGGTGCCCCAGCCCTCCGGGTCCTCTTCGGTGGGCAGGGTGGAGCGGTAGAGCACCGGCGTGGCGCCGGTCTGTGCGATCTTCTCGGCGAACGGGGCCGGGATCGCGTAGCTGACGCGGTGACCGCGGCCGACGAGCTCCCGGATCACCTCGATGCTCGGGTTCACGTGCCCGTGGGCAGCGATGGAGAACATGGCGATGTGAGCGGGCTTTGCTGAGGTCATGCCTGAAACCTTAAACGAGACGAGACGATGCGTCTCATCATATATTCGGCAGTCGTCAGCGGGCATCGCGGCCGGTCACCCGAATGCGGGGGCCCGGACCGCTACGGCGTACGGGTGAACGAACGCCGGTACGAACGGGGCGGCACCCCCCGGCGGCGGACGAACTGCTCGCGCAGCACGGCCGCGCTGCCGTACCCGACCAGCCGGGCGATCTCCTCCACCGGCAGCCCGGTGGTCTCCAGCAGCTCCTCGGCCCGGCTCAGCCTCAGCTCCCGCAGCCAGGCGTGCGGGGTGGTGCCGGTCGCGGCGGCGAACCGGCGGGCGAAGGAGCGCCGGCTCATCAGGGCGCGCCGGGCCAGCCCGTCCACGGGCAGCGGTTCGTGCAGGTGGGCGCGGGCCCAGTCCAGCACCTCGGCCAGCTTCTCGTCCCGGCAGTCCGCGGGGGCGGGGGCCGCCAGGTACTGCGCCTGGCCGCCGTCGCGGTGGGAGGGCAGCACCAGGTCCCGAGCGATGGCGTTGGCGGTGGCCGCGCCGTGGCTGCGGCGCAGCAGGTGCAGGCAGAGGTCGAAGCCCGCGGCGGCGCCGGCGCCGGTGACGATCCGCCCCTCGTCCACGTAGAGGGAGCCGGCCTCCACGCGGATCCCCGGGTGGAGTTCCGCCAGGAGTCCGGCGAACCTCCAGTGGGTGGTGGCCCGCCGGCCGTCGAGCAGCCCGGCCGCGGCGAGGGCGAAGGCGCCCACGCAGTGCGCGGCGACCTCCGCGCCGCGCGCGTACGCCGCCGCGAGCGCCTCCCGTACGGGCGGGGGCGGCGGGGTCCGGAAGTCGGCCCAGGGCAGGACCAGCACCAGGTCGGCGCCGGCGAGCCGGTCGAGCCCGCCATCGACGGCCACGGGCACGCCCACGTCGGTGGGCACCGGGCCGGGCCGCTCGGTGCACAGGGCGAACTCGAAGCGGGGCAGGCCCGCGCGCTCGGCGAACACCTCGGCGACCAGGCCGACGGCGAGCATGCCGACACCGGGCGGGGCGTAGGCGGCGACGGTGGTGAAGGGCGGCACGCGGGCAGTCTGGCACGGGCGGGCGGGCCGGCTCCCGGGGGGTGGCACGTTTCCTGCGATCAGTGGCAGGACGGCCACTCGTCCGGGGCGCGGCCGCGCTGAAGACTGTGGGCATGACAGACGCACCGATCGGCCGCAGCGCCGTCCACACGATCCTGACCACCGGTTACACCCTCTCCACGGGCCCGGGGGTGGCCGCCACCGTCTCCTACGTCACCGACGGGGACCTGCACGTGGTCGTCGACCCCGGGATGGTGGCGAGCCGGGACCGGATCCTCGGCCCGCTGGCCGCCCTGGGGCTCGGCCCCGACGACATCACGGATGTGGTCCTCAGCCACCACCACCCCGACAACACCATGAACGTGGGCCTGTTCGGGAACGCCAGGGTCCACGACCACAAGGCGGTCTACGAGCGCGACCAGTGGACCGACCGGGACGCCGAGGGCTTCGAGCTGACCCCCTCGCTGCGCCTGATCCGCACCCCCGGGCACAGCACGGAGGACATCACCCTGCTCGCGGGTACCGGCGAGGGCGTGGTGGCCTTCGTGGGGGACCTGTGGTGGCGGCCCGACGGGCCCGTGGAGGACCCCGTCTCCCCCGACCGGCAGGTGCTGCGCTCCTCCCGGCTGCGGGTGCTGGCCGCCGCCGACACCATCGTGCCGGGCCACGGCCCGGCCTTCCCCGCCGACGGCTCGGCGCCGCTGTAGACCGCCGCGTGCGGATCCCGGCGGGTGCGAGACTGGACCGCCCCGGGGAGATCCGGGGCCGCCCGGTGTCAACGGGCAGTACGCACAGAGCGCGCAGCACACAGCACGCAGCAACAGAGGACGGATCAGAGGCGATGGACGAGGCACGGGCCCGGAACGTACTGGCGCAGGCCGGGCTGGAGGCCTCCGGACCCGGGCGGGCCGGGGCGGACCCGGCGGCCGCCGAACTGCTCGCGCTGGGCGAGAACGCCGTCTTCGCCCTGGGGGGCCTGGTGGTCAAGGTGGGCCGGAGCCCGGAGCTGCTGCCCCGCGCCGAGCGCGAACTCGCCGTGGGCCGCTGGCTGGAGGACGCCGGGGTGCCCGCCGTACGCCCCGCCGGGCCGGACGCCCGCCTGGTCGGGGGCCACCCGGTGACGCTCTGGCACCGACTCCCGCCCGCCGCCCGGCCCGCCCGCGCCGCCGACCTCGCCGCCCTGCTGCGGCAGGTGCACGCCCTGCCCGCACCGCCGTTCGCCCTGCCCCCGCGGGAGCTGCTCGGCGGGGTGGAGCGCTGGCTGCGGCTGGCCGGGGAGGCGGTCGACCCGGCGGACGCGGCCTACTTGCGGGCCCGCCGCGACTCCTTCGCCGCCGAGGCGGCGGCCCTGACCCCGCAGCTGCCGCCCGGCCCGGTGCACGGGGACGCGCTGCCGCGCAACGTGCTCGTGACCGCCGAGGGCCCGGTCCTGGTGGACCTGGAGACCTTCTCCGCGGACTTCCGCGAACACGACCTGGTCGTCATGCTGCTGACCCGCGACCGGTACGGGCTGCCCGCCGGGGAGTACGAGTCCTTCGTGCGCGCGTACGGCTGGGACGTGCGCGACTGGGAGGGCTGCGCCGTGCTGCGGGGGGCGCGCGAGACCGCCAGCTGCGCCTGGGTGGCCCAGCACGCCCCCGCGAACCCCGCGGCCCTCGCCGAGTTCCGCCGCCGCGTCGCCTCCCTCCGGGAGGACGCCCCCGGGGTCCGCTGGCACTCCTTCTGACCCCTGCGGGTCCTGGCGGCCGGCCCGCCCGCTCAGGCCGCGGCGGGGGCCAGGGCGCGCAGCGGCCAGGCCGGGTCGATCTCCGCGTCCGCGGTGCCCTGGCGGCGCAGGTACTCCTGGAAGTCCCCGGCCCAGCGCGCGTACCAGCCGATCTGGCGCTCGTGCAGGTCCCGGGGGGTCAGCTCGGCCACCTTGGGGTGCCGGACGGCTATCGCCCGCGCCACCTCCACCGCGGCCAGGGCGTCCGCCCCCGCGTCGTGCGCCGCCGAGAGCCGTACGCCGTACTCCGCGCAGGCCGCCTCCAGGGTCCGCTTGCCGCGGCGGTAGCGGTCCACGGCCCGGTCGATGGTGAGCGGGTCCACCACGGGGCCGGTCGGCGCCCCGCCCGTAACCCCGCGCTCGGCCAGCGGGGCCAGCCCGTACCGGTGCAGCTCCGCGGAGAGGAGGGTCAGGTCGAAGGAGGCGTTGTACGCCACCACCGGTATGCCCCGCTCCCACAGCCCGGTCAGCGCGGCCGCGACCTCCTCGGCCACCTCGCGGGCCGGGCGGCCCTCGGCCACCGCGCGCTCCGTGCCGATCCCGTGGATCGCGGTGGCCTGCTCGGGGATCGGTATCCCCGGGTCGGCCAGCCACAGCGAGCGCCGCACCACCGCGCCCCCGGGCTCCACCTCCAGGACCGCGGCCGTCACGATCCGGGCCTCCCGCGGCTCGGTGCCCGTCGTCTCCAGGTCGAACCCGGCCAGCGTTCCCCCGTGCCAGTCCCCCACGGCTTCCCTCCCCAACGTCTCCTCGCCTCTCGGCGTCCGGTTTTCACCCTGCCACGGCCCACTGACACCGCCGCGGCCGGGGCCCGGCGCCGGGGTCGGGCCACGGGTCGGCAAGCAGGTCGGGAAGCGGGGTCAGGACACCGGCCGGGAGTCCTGCCAGACGGATTCGAACTCCTCCCGGTAGGTGTGGAAGAGCCCGTGGTCGGCGTCCTTGGGCACCCCGCGCCCGCCGCCGCGCAGCACCAGGACGGGCGCCTCCATCCCGCGGGCCCGGCGCAGGTAGGACTGGACGACGGCTATGCCGCTGCCCGGGGCCTCCCCGTCGACGAGGTAGGCCGTGAACCGCGGGGTCTCGTCGAAGACGTGGATGGCGAAGCCGGAGGGGTCGGCGAGCCGGGAGCGGACCCGGCGCACGTGGAGGATGTTCATCTCCACCGAGCGGCTGAGCTCGCCCTTGCGCAGCCCGAGCTCCCGCTCGCGCCGCTTGACGGCGCTGCTGGCCGGGTTCAGGAAGAGCAGCCGGACCCGGCAGCCTGCCTCGGTGAGCCGGACGAGCCGGCGGCCCGAGTAGTTCTGGACCAGCAGGTTGAGGCCTATGCCGATGGCGTCGAGCCGTCGGGCCCCGCCGAACAGGTCCTCGGCGGGCAGCTGCCGCTGGAGGCGCACCCGGTCCGGGTGGACCGAGATCACGTCGGCGTACCGGTCCCCGACCAGGTCCTCGACGGCGTCGATGGGCAGCCGGTCCGCGGAGGGGCTGCCGGAGCCGCCGCCGAGCACCTCCAGGAGCCGCGCCGAGGCCCGCTCGGCCTGGGCGAGCACCGCCTGCGACAGGGCCCGGTTGCGGGAGACCACGTTGCGGGTGACCTCCAGCTCGTCGAGGGCCAGTTCGACGTCCCGGCGGTCGTCGAAGTACGGCTCGAAGCAGGGCCAGTGCTGGACCATCAGCTCGCGCAGCTGCGGGAGCGTCAGGAAGCTGAGCACGTTGTCGTCGGCGGGGTCGAGCAGGTAGCCCTTGCGGCGGCTGACCTCGCGCACCGCGACGGCCCGCTGCACCCACTCCTGCCCGGCCGGTCCGGCCGCGGCCACCACCCAGTCGTCCTCGCCGTGCACGGGCTCGTAGATGGGCCGCAGCACCGCCCCGACCACGGCCCGCAGCCGCTGTTCGATCAGGTTCAGCCAGATGTAGGCGCGGCCGGCCCGCTGGGCCCTGGTGCGGACCTCGCTCCAGGCCTCCGCGCTCCAGTCCAGTTCCGCACCCGCCCGCACCGCACCGGTGGCCGGCAGCCGGGCCAGGGACACCGCCCCGGCCGCGAGTTCCGCCGGACTGCCCTCGTGACCGCCGTCACCAGGGGGCAGTTCCAGCCCTCCCGAGCTCACCCGTGCACCGCCTCCTGCGTACGCCCTTCTCCGGTGATCAAGGAAGGGTACTCCGCGAGCGGGAGGCGGTGCAGCCGGATGGCCGGTCCGTTCTCCAACTCGCTTAGTCGGGGCGTCCGTTCTGTCCCACGAGGGCCGGCGGAGTGAGCGGATTCATAGCGGTGACGTCACGCGGGCTGAGCTGGAAGCCCTGCCAGTGCACCGGCATCGGCTGCTGGTCCTCGTCGCGGGCGACGTGGTGGAAGCCGATGTTGACCCACGCGATGGGGTGCTTCAGGGTCTCGCCGTTGACCCACGAGTCCACGTGCTTGCCGGCGTTCGGCCCGCAGTTGCGGAGGTTGTGGGTGGCGAACTGCTCGCAGGCCTTGTACTCGGTGAAGTACACGTCGTGCTGCGTGTACGAGCGGCCCGGGTACTTCTGGGTGGCGCCCGGCACGATCTCGTAGCTGCGGGGGTGCCCGTCCTTGTTCCTGCCGGTGGCGCTGACCATGCGCCACCAGCGCATGCCCTCGATGTCCCCGGCGAGCTCCTTGTCCACCACCGTGCGGGTCGTCTTCGTCTTCGGGGTGGCGCCGTCGGGGCTCGGGACGGTCTTGGAGTCGTACTGCTCGACGGTGCCGTTGGGCGAGCCGTCGAGGGCGAAGTTCAGCCGCCAGAAGACGTTGTGGCTGTGGCTGGTCGCGTAGGCCTTGGCGCCCTTGCCGATGGGCCAGCCGCGGCCGTCGCCCGCGTCGTAGTCGCCGGGCGAGAGGCTGCCGGTGGCGCCGACGTTGGCGTTGATGAGGCCGTCGTTCTGGAAGCGCCACTCGGTGATGTACTCGTACCAGCCGACCTTGTTGACGGTGTAGACCAGCAGGTCCCTGCCCTGGTCCTGCCAGACCTGGCCGGGCTGCTCCCCCGCCAGCCGGTAGGCGTGGCCGCGGGCGCGCGTGGTGGTGCACAGGCCCTTGACCTCGGTCTGGGACTGGTCCCAGGAGTTGGTGACCTTCACGGTCTTGATGGTGCCGCCCGGACATTCGCCGGGGACCATGCCCTGGAGCCCCGCGCCGAAGCCGGCGCCGGTGAGGTCGTCGTACTCGGCCTTGCCGTCGTCGTACGGGACGTGGATCTGGCCCAGCTTGGCGGAGGTCAGCACCGGGATCGGCGCGGGCTCGCCCTTGGGCTGGTACGAGATCTTGTCGAGGACCAGGCCGGCCTCGCTCTCGTAGCGCCAGCACATCCGCCAGGTGGTGCCCCCGGCCAGGGTCTGCTCGATCCGGTAGGCCTCGCTGCAGTCGGGGGTCGGGGCGGGCGCCTTCAGGGCCCGCGGGGCCTGCGCGGCCTGCGGGGCCTTGCCGGGGGCGGCCGAGGCGGCGGGGCCGGCGGCCGCGGCGGCGCCGCCGAGCAGGGCCGAGACGGCCAGGGCCACGGCCGCGCGGCGGCGGGTGCCGTGGGAACGGTTCACGTGCATGTGGAGAGACTCCTGTGGCAGGAAGGCAGAACGGTCGGAGGTGGGGAGGGCGGAGTCGTGCGTGCGCAGGACGGGACGGCCGGGCAGGGGCGCGTCAGAGCTGGTGCACGGTACGGGCGCTCAGGTTGACGACCAGGGAGCGGACGTCGATCCAGGGCCCGTTCTTCACCTTCAGGAAGAGCCGGGCGCAGCGCTGCTTTCCGCACTCCTTGAGGGCCGCGGGCCCCGGGTTCTCCGCGTCGGCGCGGTAGATGAGCGCGTTCACCAGGCGCAGCTGCTCCGGCTTGGCGAGCTTCTTGCCCGTGGCGTCGGCGTAGTCCTTGCGCAGCCCCTCGCCGGCCTTGGCGGCGATCATGAGCTTGGCGGCCTCGACGGCCTCCTCGCGCGCGATGGGCGGCTGGACCCCCTTCTGGACCTCGCTGGACTCGACCTTGCCGGTGTCGAGGTTGACGACGGAGGTCCGCAGGGCGTCGCTCTTGTAGTCGTACGCGGTGACCTGCGCCCGGCGCGGCGCGGTGCCCTTGGACACCTCTTCGGGGCGCAGCTCGGAGAGGTCGGTGGTGAGCCACTGCGGGCCCCTGCCGCCGCGGGCGTTCGCGGCGGACATGCCGGCGGGGCCGAGGGCGAGGGCCCTGACCCGGTCGAGCTCGGCGTCGGTGAGCGGGTCGCGGCCGAAGCCGCGCTCCTTCTCGGCCGGGGCGGCCTCGACCTTCCCCGGGCGTACGTTCGGCTGGATGCCCTGGGCGGCGGATCCCCCGGTGCCGGCCGCGCCGGCGGACGCGGCGGCGGCCCCCTGGCCGTCCCGCCCGTCCTGGCCGCCGCCCGCGGCGCCCGCGGAGCCGGGCAGCGTGATGCCGATCATGACGGCCGTGCCGGTGACGGCGATGGCCGCGCCCGCCACCAGCTTCCCCAGATGGCGGCGTACCGTTATGTTCACATTTCCCCCTTACATGCATACCTGGTATGCGTGGTCACCCGGTAGGACGGTCGCAAGTCCCGGCGGGTTGCCCTCCTTTCGGGGAAGATCTGGCGAAGGAAAAGACCCCAGATGCCGGATCAGAAGTGGAAGAGTCACATCTATGCAGGTCTGGCCGGGACAGGCGTATCCCCTGGGCGCTACGTACGACGGCGCCGGCACGAATTTCGCGGTCTACTCCGAGGCCGCCCGAAGGATCGAACTCTGCCTGCTGCACGACGACGGCTCGGAGACGGCCGTCGAGCTGCGCGAAACGGACGCTTTCGTGCGGCACGCGTACCTGCCGGGCATCATGCCCGGACAGCGGTACGGCTTCCGCGTCCACGGGCCGTACGAGCCCGGGCGCGGACAGCGCTGCAATTCCTCGAAGCTGCTGCTGGACCCGTACGCGCGGGCGATCAGCGGCAGCGTGGACTGGGGGGAGGAGGTGTACGGCTACCACTTCGGCAGGCCGGACTCGCGCAACGACCTCGACTCCGCCCCGCACACGATGACCTCGGTGGTGGTGAACCCGTACTTCGACTGGGCGAACGACCGCCCGCCGCGGACCGAGTACCACCACACGGTGCTGTACGAGGCCCACGTGAAGGGGCTGACGATGCGCCACCCGGAGCTCCCGGAGGAGCTCCGGGGCACGTACGCGGCCCTGGCGCACCCGGCGGTGATCGGGCACCTGACCAAGCTGGGCGTGACCGCCCTGGAGCTGATGCCCGTACACCAGTTCGTCAACGACCACCGGCTGGTGGACGACGGGCTCAGCAACTACTGGGGCTACAACACCATCGGCTTCTTCGCCCCGCACAACGGCTACGCCTCCGGGGACCGCGGCCAGCAGGTCCTGGAGTTCAAATCGGCGGTCCGGGCGCTGCACGAGGCGGGCATCGAGGTGATCCTCGACGTGGTCTACAACCACACCGCCGAGGGCAACCACCTGGGGCCGACCCTGTCCTTCCGGGGGCTGGACAACGCCTCGTACTACCGGCTGTCGGAGGACCCCCGGTACTACACGGACACCACGGGCACCGGGAACTCCCTGCTCATGCGCTCCCCGCACGTGCTCCAGCTGATCATGGACTCGCTGCGGTACTGGGTCACGGAGATGCACGTGGACGGCTTCCGCTTCGACCTGGCGGCCACCCTGGCCCGGCAGTTCCACGAGGTGGACCGGCTGTCGTCGTTCTTCGACCTGGTGCAGCAGGACCCCGTGGTCAGCCAGGTCAAGCTGATCGCGGAGCCCTGGGACCTGGGCGAGGGCGGGTACCAGGTGGGGAACTTCCCCCCGCTGTGGACCGAGTGGAACGGCAAGTACCGCGACACCGTCCGGGACCTGTGGCGGGGCCAGCCGCGCACCCTCGCCGAGTTCGCGGGCCGCCTGACGGGCTCCTCCGACCTGTACCAGGACGACGGGCGGCGCCCGCTGGCCTCGGTGAACTTCCACACCTGCCACGACGGGTTCACCCTGCACGACCTGGTCTCGTACGACGAGAAGCACAACGAGGCCAACCGGGAGGGCAACCGGGACGGCGAGACCCACAACCGCTCCTGGAACTGCGGGGCCGAGGGGCCCACCGACGACCCCGCGGTCCGGGAGCTGCGCGAGCGGCAGATGCGCAACTTCACCGCCACGCTCATGCTCTCCCAGGGCGTGCCGATGCTCAGCCACGGCGACGAGTTCGCCCGCACCCAGGGCGGCAACAACAACGCCTACTGCCAGGACAACGAGGTCTCCTGGGTGGACTGGCCCGATCCGGGCAAGCCGCCCCCGGCGCTGCTGGAGTTCACCCGCCGGATGGTGTGGCTGCGCCGGGACCACCCGGTCTTCCGGCGCCGCCGCTTCTTCCACGGGCGGCCGGTGGAGGGCACGCACGACGAGCTCACCGACATCGCCTGGTTCACCCCGGCGGGCGAGGAGATGCGGGCCCGGGACTGGCAGGCCCAGCACGCCCGGGCCCTGACGGTCTTCCTGAACGGGGAGGCCATCTCGGAGCCCGGGGTGCGGGGGGAGCGGATCACCGACGACTCGTTCCTGCTCATGTTCAACGCGAGCGCGGACCCCGTGGTCTTCACCCTCCCCCCGCGGCACGGCCGGCAGTGGCAGCTGGTCGTGGACACCGCCCGGGCGGAGGTCCCGGCCCCCGGCTCGGGGGCCCGGCTGGCCGCGGGCGACCGGGTGGCGCTGGCCGGGCGGAGCCTGGTGGTGCTTCAGCGGCCGGCGTAGTCCCCGCCCCGGCGGCCGGCGTAGTCCCGCGGGCGCGCCGCGGGCCCTCCGGGGCCCTGCGGGGCGCCCGCCCCCGGCTGCCGCTGCGCCGGCGCGCCGGCAGCGGCGGCCGGGGCGTGGGACCGGGCCGCCGGGACCCGGACGGACAGGGCCAGGGCGAGGGACAGCCCGGCGGCCGCCACGGCGACCGCGAAGGCCCCGGCCGGGCCGTGGGCCTGCGCGAGCCGCCCCGACAGGGCGAGCGCGAGGGCCTGGCCGGCCACGAGCGCGCTGGCGGCGAAGGCCATGGCCTCGGACAGCCGCTCCGGGGCCACGGCGCGCTCGGTCAGCGCGAAGGCGGTGATCAGGTGGGGCGCGTACGCGGCCCCCAGCACGATCACGACGGCGTACAGGCCGCCCAGGGTGCCGGTGAACAGCAGCGGCACGGACAGCACGAGCGCGGCCGCCGTGGCCGCCCGCCAGCGCAGCCGCAGCCCGATCCGGGCGGGCAGCGCGCCCAGGGCCAGCGCGGCGAAGGCGCTGACCACGCCCATGGCGGCGTACACCAGCCCCGCCTGCGCGGGGACGCCCAGCCGGTCCGTCAGCCCGGCGATCCCCGCCTGGCAGGCACCGAACATGGCCCCCTGGAGCAGCAGCGAGCCGCGCAGGGCGTAGACGATCCCGGGGTGGCGGGGGCCGCGGCCCCCGGCGGCCCCGGGTCCGGCCGGTGCGGGGCGCGCGGCGGGTGCGGCCGGCCGGCCCGCCGTGGCGGCGGCCGTCGGGTGCAGGGCGAAGGCGGTGGCGAAGACGGCGACGAGGGCCGCGGCGGCGCCGACGGCGACCGCGGGGTGGGCCGCGAGGGCGGCCAGGCCGACCAGGGCCGGGCCGAGGACGAACGAGACCTCGTCGAGGGTGCCCTCCAGGGAGTGCACGGCCCCGACCACCCGCTCCCCCGCCCCCGCCCGGTGCGCGAGCGCCACCGAGCGGGTCCGGGCCAGCGGGCCGATCAGCGGGACGGAGGCGCCGGTGACGGCCGCGACCGCGGCGAGGGGGGCGGTGGCCAGCCCGGCGAGCGCCCCGGTCACCAGGGCGGCGGTGGCGAGGGCGTTGACGGCGGCCGCGGCGAGGACCACGCGGCGCTGGCCGCGGCGGTCGGCGAGCCGCCCGAGCACGGGCCCGCACACCACCTGCCCGGCGGACAGGGTGCCGCCGACGATGCCCGCGGTGGCGAGGGAGCCGCTGGTCTCCGCGACGAGGAGGACGCTCCCGAACTGGGACATGGCCACGGGGAGCCGGGCCAGGAATGAGATGACCGGTAGGGCGGGCCCGGTCAGGGCGATGACACTTCGGTAGGTGAGGACGGTTCCTGCCATTGGACAGACGCTAACGCGCTGGAGTCACCCGGATGCACTGGGCAATGGCACGGAATCGCGGCGGGTGGGTACGTACGTTCTCATGACCCGGCAGTACTCCGGTGCCCCGCGCACCCTCCCGGACCCCGCCCCCACGACCCCGGCCGCCCCCGGCCGCCCACCCGTGCCCCCGGCCCCCACCGCCACGTACCGGATCCAGCTCCAGCCGCGGTTCCCCTTCGCCGCCGCGGCCCTCGCCGTGCCCAGACTCGCCGGGCTGGGGGTCTCGCACCTGCACCTGTCCCCCGTCCTGGAGGCGGTGCCCGGCTCCGCGCACGGGTACGACGTGGTCGACCACGCCCGCGTACGCGGGGAGTTGGGCGGCGAGGCGGGGCTGCGCGCGCTCGCGCGGACCGCGCGGGCGCACGGGATGGGGCTGGTCCTCGACATCGTGCCCAACCACATGGCCGTGCCCGCCGCCGGCCGGCTCAACCGGGCCCTGTGGGCGGTGCTGAAGCACGGACCGCGCTCCCCGTACGCCCGCTGGTTCGACATCGACTGGGCGGCCGGCGGCGGACGCGTACTGCTGCCCGTCCTGGGCGGACCGCTCGCGGCCGAACTGCCGCGGATAGAGGTGGCGCAGGGCCTACTGCACTACGGGGACCGGGAGTTGCCGCTGCGACCCGGGACCGCGGGACTGCCCAAGCGGGAGCTGCTGGCGGCCCAGTGGTACCGGCTCGGCTGGTGGCGGCTGGCCCGCAGCGAGCTCAACTACCGCCGCTTCTTCACCATTTCGGAGCTGATCGGGGTCCGCGTGGAGGATCCCGCGGTCTTCGCGGCCACCCACGCCAAGGTGCTGGAGCTGGTCCGGGACGGGGTGGTGCAGGGGCTGCGCGTGGACCATCCCGACGGCCTCGCCGACCCGGCCGGGTACCTCCGGCGGCTGGCCGCGCAGACCGCGCGGGCCGCGGCCGCCGCGGGCTCCGCGGGCAGGGCGACCGGGGCGGACTCCGCGGGCAGCGGGGGCAGCGCGGGCAGCGCGGGCTGCTGGACGGTGGTGGAGAAGATCCTGGCCCGCGAGGAGCAGCTGCCCCGCGACTGGGCGGTGGCGGGCACCACCGGGTACGACGCCCTGCACCGGCTGGACGGGCTCTTCACCGACCCGGACGGTGCGGCCGCGCTGGAGGCGCTGCACCGCCGCTTCACCGGGGCCCCGCCGGACGCCGGCGGGGAGTGGGCGGCCACCGCCCGGCGGGCCGGGTCGGAGGTGGTCCGCCACGACCTGGCCGCCGAGACCGAGGCCCTGGTGCGGCTCGCTGCCCCCGGCTCGCACGACCATGCGCCCTGGGCCCTGCGGACCGCGGTGCGCGAACTGCTCGTACGGCTCCCCGTGTACCGCCCGTACGACGGTCCGCAGGCCGCGCGGCTGCTGCCGGCCGAGGCGGTGCGGGCGGCCCGGGCGGCCTTCCCCGTACCGGCGGAGGCGGCGGCCGTGGACCACGTCCGCGCCCTCGCCCTCGGCGCGAACCCGGCCTTCGCGGCCCGCTTCGCCCAGACGGCTGCCGCGCTGCGCGCCAAGTCCCTCGAGGACCGGGCCTTCTACCGCTACACCCCCCTGCTGTCCGCCACCGAGGTCGGCGGGGACCCGGGCGCCCCGGCCTGCACCCCCGGGGAGTTCCACGCGTACTGCGCCCGCACGGCCCGCGACTGGCCCCTGACCGGCACGGTGCTCTCCACCCACGACACGAAGCGCAGCGGGGACGCGCGGGCGTGGATCGCACTGCTGTCCCAGGACCCGGAGGGCTGGGAGCGGTTCCTCGCGGAGGCGGGCGGCGGGGGCGCGGGGATGGTTGCGGACGGGGAGACGGGCGCGGGCGGGGGCGCGGCGGGGGACGGGGCAGCGACGGACGGGCCGGTGGCGGACGGCTCGGTGGCGGACAGGGCGGCGGCGAACGGGGCGGTGGCGAACGGGGCGGCGGCGGACAGGGCGGCGGCGCCCGATCCGCACCTGGTCTGGACGGCCTGGCAGACCGCCCTCGGCCTGGGGGCCCTGGACGGCGCCGGCGCGCGCGAGCGGCTCACGGCCGCCCTGCTCAAGGCCGCCCGGGAGGCCGGGCTGCGGACCGGGTGGACGGAGCCGGACGCGCAGTACGAGGACCGCCTGCGGGAGTTCACGGCCGCGATGCCGGCGGCCCCGCTTCGGGAGCTGGCCCGCGCCCTCGCCCCGCACGCGCGGGCGAACGTACTCGGCGCCGCGCTGGTCCAGCTGACCATGCCGGGGGTCCCGGAGGTGTACCAGGGCTGCGAGTCCGAATACCGGGCCCTGGTCGACCCCGACAACCGGGACCCGCTGCGGCCGCCCCCGCCGGACGAGAAGACCGCCGTGACCCGGGCCGCCCTGCTGCTGCGCCGCAGCCGCCCCGAACTCTTCGGGCCCGGCGGCGGCACGGCCCCGGCGGGGGCCGGTTCGTACGCGCCCGTGGCCGTCCGCGGCCCGGCGGCCGACCACTGCGTGGCCTTCGTCCGCGGGGGCGGCGCGCTGACCGTCGCCACCCGCCTGTCGCTGCGCCTGGAGCGCGCGGGCGGCTGGCGCGGCACCGAACTGCTCCTGCCGCCGGGCCGCTGGACCCCCCTGCTCCCCGGCCCCGAACCGGCCGAGGGCCCCGGCTGGGTCCCGGTGGCCGCGCTCCTCACCGCGCTGCCGGTGGCCCTGCTCGCCAGGGATTCGGCGGGGGCCCCGGAGGCGGTGAGCCGAACGGCCCCGGCAGCGGACGCGGCACCTGACCCGGCGGCAGGTCCGGCTGCCCGACCGGCGGTGGAGACGGGTGGTCCGCAACCGTAACGGTCCCGGAGCGGTACGGAGCGTGCCGGGCGGGCACCACAACGGGGTGACCCTTCTCTGTGACATGTGCTACCCCACCGCCGCCGAACTCGCCCTGGCCGCCCGCGCCCTCGCGGACGGGCACCCCGGGCTGGCCGGACTGCGCCGGGCCGGGACCTCCCGGGCGGGACGGCCCCTGTGGGTGCTCTCCGTGGGCCGGGAGTCCACCGCGACCGCCGCCGGCGGCACCCGGGACGTCCTCGTCGTCGCCGGCGCCCACGCCAACGAGCCGGTCGGCGGGCCCACCGCCCTGGCCCTGGCCCGCCGCGTGCTGCACGAACCGGCCCTGCGCTCCGGCGCCGCCTGGCACTTCCTGCTCTGCGCCGACCCGGACGGCGCGGCGCTGCACCGGACCCCGCGCCCTTACACCCTGCACGACTACCACCGGAACTTCTTCCGGCCGCCCGGACCCGAACAGCCCGAATGGGCCCCGTCTTTACTCACCCCGGACCGGCTGCCGCCCGAAACCCTCGCCCTGACCGCCCTGATCGACGAGGTGCGCCCGCTGCTCCAGGTCTCCCTGCACGGCACCGACCTCGGCGGCAGCTGGATCCAGCTCACCCGCGACATACCCGGCCTCGCGGAGCCCTTCGGCAAGTCCGCGGCCGAACTGCACATCCCGCTGGAGACCAGCGCCTCCGACGCCGCGGGCTGGCCCTCCCCCGGGCCCGGCATCTTCGTGATGCCGGAGCCCGGGGGCGACGGCGCGGGGCTCTTCCACCCCGAGGACGCCCGGCTGAGCACCTGGTACCACGCCCACCGGTACGGCGGGACCACGGCCATCGTCGAGGTCCCGATGTGGGCCGGCGGCCTGGTCGACGACCCGGCCCCGCACCCGGACCCGCGCCGGGCCCTGCGGGTGCTGGCGCGGCGGCTGGACGAGGATTCCGGGGAGCTGGCCCGGATCCTGGCCGCCGTCCGCCCCGGGCTGGACCCGGGCCCGGAGGGGCTCGCCCTGCTGCGGGCGGTGGACTGGACGATGGCGCTGATCCCGCGCATCACCCGCGAGTGGACCGACTCCGGTCCGCCGGAGGCCACCGCCGCGTACGTCGGCTCCATCGACGCGTTCGCGCGGCGGCTGGTGCTGCGGGCGGCGGCGATGCTGCTGCGGGTCCTGCGGGCGGCCGGGCACCCCGCCGCCCCCGCCCTGGACCGGCTGCTCACGGGCGGCTGCGAGGCCTTCGCGGACCGGTTCGGGGCGCGGCGGGTGCCGGTGGCGGTGCAGGTGGAGCACCAGGCGCGGGCGGCGGTGGCGGCGTACCGGGGCCTGGTGGCGCTCAGCCCGTGAGGGGCGGTGCGGGAGAGGCTGGATGGTGCCGTGGTGGGGTCAGCGGGTGGACAGGCGGAAGTTCATCTGGCCGAAGCCGACCTGGTCGCCGTCGCGGACGACCGCCGAGCCCGTGACCCGGTGCCCGTTGACGGTCGTGCCGTTCGTGGACCCGAGGTCCCTCAGCACCCACCGCCCGCCCTGGAGCACCAGCTCCGCATGCACCCGCGACACCGTGTCGTGGCTCAGCCGCAGCCCGTTGCCCGGATCCCGGCCGATCCGCAGGTACGCCCCCGAGGCCGGCAGCAGCAGCTTCGGCAGCTTCTCCGCCTGCCAGGCCCGCCGGACCCCGACCGACACCGCCGAGACCCGCCCCACCCACCCGAACAGGCGGCTCCCCCAAGGCCTTTCGGTGACGAGGTCCGCGGTGAGGGCGGCCAGTTCGTCGGACCGCCGCGCGGCGAGGGCGAGTTCCATCCGGCGCAGGAAGGTGTCGTGCGACAGCATCCCCTGCGCGGCCCCCTCCCGGAGCAGGCCCAGCGCCCGGTCCCGCTCGGCATCGGAGAGCCGCGCGGGAAGTCCGGGAAACTCGAAACTCGACGTCACGGGGTGATTGTCGGCCCGTCGGGCCCGAAGTGTCCAGAACTCCCGGGCCCGGCCGGTGATGATGGGCCGTGGCAGGTGTACCGCCGTCCGCGAGGAGGGGACCGTCCGTGCAGTTCGAAGTGTGGGCACCAGGAGCAGAACGGGTCGTGCTGCGGCTGCTGCCGCCGCCCGGCGGCCCGGCGGCAGGCACCGATGCGGCTACGGACACCGACATGGGCCGGGACCCCGACCGCCCGGGCTGGTGGACCGTGCGCGCCCCCGCCGCCCCCGGCGACCGGTACGCCTTCCTCCTCGGCGACGACCCCCGCCCGCGCCCCGACCCCCGCGGCCGCGCCCTGCCGGACGGGGTGGACGGGCCGAGCGCGGTCGTGGACCCGGAGCGGTTCGTGTGGTCCGTACCGGGGCCGGGCACCCCCCTGCAGGACTCCGTGCTGTACGAGCTGCACATCGGCACCTTCACCCCCGAGGGCACCTTCGACGCGGCCGCCGCCCGCCTCGGCGAGGTGGCCGCGCTCGGCGTGACCCACGTGGAGCTGATGCCGGTGTGCCCGTTCCCCGGCCGGCACGGCTGGGGGTACGACGGCGTGGCCCCCTGGGCCGTGCACGAGCCGTACGGCGGCCCTGCGGGCCTGGCCCGGTTCGTGGACACGGCCCACGAGCACGGCCTCGGCGTGGTCCTGGACGTGGTGCACAACCACCTCGGCCCGGCCGGCAACCACCTGCCCGCCTTCGGCCCGTACTTCAACGAGGCCCGGCAGACCCCCTGGGGCGCGGCGGTGAACCTGGACGCGGCCGGTTCCGACGAGGTGCGGGCGTACCTCCTCGGCAGCGCCCTGGCCTGGCTGCGGGACTACCGGATCGACGGGCTGCGGCTGGACGCGGTGCACGCGCTGGCCGACGACCGGGCGCTGACCTTCCTGGAGGAGCTGTCGGCGGCCGTGGACGCGCTCGCCGCGGAGACCGGCCGTCCGCTGTTCCTGATCGCCGAGTCCGACCGGTGCGATCCGCGGACCACCACCCCGCGCGCCGCGGGCGGCCTCGGCCTGCACGCGCAGTGGAACGACGACTTCCACCACGCGGTCCACTGCGCCCTGACCGGCGAGTCCCAGGGCTACTACGCCGATTTCGCCGGGTCCCCGCTCGCCGCGGTGGCCAAGACGATGAACCGCGGCTTCTTCCACGACGGCACCTACTCCGCCTTCCGCGGCCGCACCCACGGCCGCCCGGTGGACCGCCGCACCACCCCGGCCCACCGGTTCCTGGGGTACGTCCAGACGCACGACCAGATCGGCAACCGGGCCCGCGGCGACCGCCTGTCGGCCTCCCTCTCCCCGGGGCAGCTGGCCTGCGCAGCCGTGCTCTCCCTCACCGGGCCGTTCGTCCCGATGGTGTTCATGGGCGAGGAGTGGGGGGCGGGCACCCCCTGGCAGTACTTCACCGACCACGCCGACCCGGAGCTCGCGGAGGCCGTACGGGCGGGCCGCCGCCGGGAGTTCGCGGCGCAACTGCGGCCGGGCGAGGAGGTGCCGGACCCGCAGGACCCGGCGACCCGGGACCGGTCCTGCCTGAACTGGACCGAGCCCGGGCAGGCCCCGCACGACCGGCTGCGCGCCTGGTACCGCACCCTGATCGGCCTGCGCCGCCACCAGCACGACCTGCGGGACCCGGACCTGGCGGCGGTGCGGATCGCCTTCGACGAGGAGCGCCGCTGGATCACGTACCGGCGCGGCGACCTGCGGATCGCCGTGAACCTGGGCCCGGAGGCGGCCACCATCGCCCTGGGGCGCAACGGCGTGCGCGTGCTGGCCTCCTGGGAGCCGGTGCAGTCCCCGGGCCCGGAGGGCCGGATCCACCTGCCGGGCGAGTGCGCGGTGGTACTGGGGCACTGAGGCGGACCCGTGTCAGGTGAAGGCCAGCTCGTAGTACTTGAGCTGGTCGTCCTCGGCGACCAGGCGGAGTCCGACGGCCGTCATGACCCGCTGCGAGGCGATGTTGTCGTGCGCGGTGTCGCCGCGCACGGTGCGGGCCCCGTGCTCGCGCGCCAGGCGCAGCAGGGCCCGGACCGCCTCGGTGGCGTAGCCCTCGCCGCGCACGGAGGGGATCAGCCCGTAGCCGATGGTGACGCTGCCGTCCTCGTCGGCGGGGCCGTGGAAGCCGAGGCCGCCGATGGCGAGCCCGTCGGCGCGGCGCCGGATCTCGTAGGCGCCGAAGGGGTGCGGGTTCGGGTCGCTGGTCTCCTCGCAGGTGCTGAGGAAGTTGCGGGCGCCGACGGCGTCGATCTCGGCGGGGTATCCGGGGGCCCAGGCGGTCGCGTCCCGGGGGCCGGCGGCGATCAGGCGCCGGGCTTCCGCCGCGCTCATGGGATGAAGGACCAGCCGCTCGGTTACCAGGTCGTCCATGACAGGTGCCTACCACAGGGCCGGGCACCCGGCCTACGGGTCCGGCTGCGCGGGGCTCGTTTCCCCACCCCGCCCCCGGTCCGCGCCACACGGCTCCGGCGGGGGCGGATACGGGCGGCTGACCGGCGGTTAATGCGTCGCGGGAGGCCCCCTCTGATCGGCTATGCTGTGCGTGCACATCGAACGGGTGGTCCGCTGCCCTTCGTGGTGGGTGTAGCTCAGTTGGTAGAGCACCTGGTTGTGGTCCAGGTGGCCGCGGGTTCGAGTCCCGTCACTCACCCTGTGATCCGTGGGGCGTACGCGATATTCGCGTGCGCCCCGCGGTCGTTCCTGAGTGGAGACCATGTCCATTACGGGTGACCTCGCCCTGGCGCTGGCCGCGGCTGCTGCCTTCGCGGTGTTCGCGCTGACCGTCTGGCTGTGGCCACGGCTGTCCGGGCGCGGGCCGCGCGCCCTGCTGGGCCGGGCCGGGCTCCAGGTGGCGGTGACGCTCACGCTGGTGCTGCCGCTGACCCTGGCGGTCAACTCCTCGTACGGTTTCTACGCCTCCTGGGGCGACCTGCTGGCGCTGGAGCGCGACGACCGGCGGGCCGCCGCCGCGCAGGAGGCGCGCGACCGCGGCGGGCTCGCGGTGACCGGGCTGCACGGCTGGCGGTACCGCGGCACCGCGGACCCCGCCGTGGCCGGCCGCATCGAGGCGGTCACCCTGTACGGGATGCGCAGCGGGCTGGCCGCCCCGGCGTACGTGCACCTGCCGGCGCAGTTCCTGGCGGCCCCGGCGGCGGAGCGCAGGCGGTTCCCGGTGGTGGTGGCCCTGAGCGGGTACCCGAGCACGCCCCGGGTGCTGATCGACCTGTTCAAGTACCCGCAGGTGGCCGTGGAAGCGGTACGGGAGGGCCGGATGCGGCCCGCGGTGCTGGTGATGCTGACCCCGACGGTGGCGCCGCCCCGGGACACCGAGTGCGTGGACGTCCCGGGCGGACCGCAGGCGGAGACCTTCTTCGCCGAGGACCTGCCGGCCGCGGTCGCCCGGCACTACGGGCTCACGCGGGACCCGCGCGCCTGGGGGGTGGTGGGCAACTCCGTCGGCGGGTACTGCGCGCTGAAGCTGGCCCTGCGCAAGCCGGACTCCTACCGGGCGGCGGCCGGGCTGTCGGCCCTGTACGCGGCCGCGGAGGACGCGGACACCGGCGACCTGTTCGCGGGCGACGAGCGCCTGGAGCGGGAGAGCGACCTGCTGTGGCGGCTGCGCAACCTCCCGCAGCCCCCGGTCTCGCTGCTGGTCGCGAGCAGCGAGACCGGCGAGCACCAGTACCCGCAGACCATGGAGTTCGTCCGGGCCGTGCGGTCCCCCGCCCGGGTCTCCTCGCTCATCCTCGACCGGGGCGGGCACAACTACGAGACCTGGGGGCGCGAGGTGCGGCCGGCGCTGGAGTGGCTGGTGGGACGGCTGAAGCACCCCTGACGCCCCCGGCGGGATCGCCGTCGGGTGCCGGTCGGATCCCGGTGGGGTGCCGGTCAGCTCCCGGTCAGGAAGGACTCCACCGCGGTGACCAGGGCCACGGGCGTCTCGTGCGCCGGGTAGTGCCCGCTGCCCTCCAGGATCCTGACCTCGGCGTTCGGGTACCAGACCTGCCAGGTGGCCCGCATGACCTCCGCGGTCAGCGCGAGGTCGTACGCCCCGACGAGGACGAGCACCGGCAGGGCGCTGCCCTTGACCGCGGCCGACAGGTCCAGGGTCTGCCAGCTGGCGAGGTACCCGGCGAAGGCCTCGGGCCGGGAGGCCTCCAGGGAGTGCGCGACCATCCGCTCCAGCCAGTGGCCGCTCGCGCGGTTGCCGGTGACCAGGTCGAGGATGGCGCGCCGCTTGGCCGGGTCGGCGGCGGCCCCGTAGAAGAGGGCGTGCGTCTGGTCGTCCATCTCGTACGGGCCGGCGGGGACCGGGGCGATCCCGATCAGCTTCTCGACCCGGCCGGGGGCCCGGACCAGCACCTGCTGGGCGGCCTTGCCGCCCATGGAGTGCCCGATGAGGGAGAAGGTCTCCCAGCCCAGCCCGTCCGCGAGCGCGAGGACGTCGTCGGCGATCTCGGCGAGGGTGTAGCGGCCGGTTTCGGCCCTGCGGTCGCCGTAGCCCCGGTAGTCGAGGAAGGCGTACGTGAAGCCCTCGGGGTCCAGGTAGTCCAGGACGGAGCCCCAGTTGGCGGAGGTGCCGAACCAGTCGTGCAGCACGATGACGCGGACGGGTCCCGTTCCGACGGTGCGGTGGGCGAGGGGCATGCGGTCTCCCTGCGGGTGGGGGCGGACGACGCCGTACCCCTGCCCCGCCCGCACGGGCCGCAACCGGCCCGGCAGCGGATCCGGTGGGGATCCGCTGCCGGGCGCCGGGTCAGACCGTGAGGATGCCCGGGTCGGAGAGGCCCGCGGCGCCCGTCTCGACCTTGCCGGCGAGGCGGCGCAGGAAGACCGCGTCCCCGGCGGCGGTGACCGTGACGTCGTACCAGTTGCGGGTGGTGCGCAGGTCCACGGAGTGGGTGACGGCGGCGCCCCTGCGGACCGTGAAGGTCTGGGTGGTGCCCGCGTAGGCGTGGACGACCGTCAGGTGGGCGTCGGCGGTGGCGGCGTTGGTGAAGGTGAGGTCGAGGTTGCCGGTGGCGGCGTTGTGCCGGGCGGTGACCTCGGGGCCGGCCGTCTTGCCGGGGCTGCGGAAGCGGCGCAGGAAGCCGTTGGGGCCGTGGACGGCGAGGTCGGTGACCCCCTTGGAGTACTGGGTGTTCCAGGTGTCGGCGATCGACTTGCCGGCCCCGGTGGTGTAGGTCCAGGGCGCGTCGGTGCGGTTGGCGGAGGTCACGTAGAACTGGCCGCCCGCGGCGGGGCCCGCACTGAAGGTCAGCTGGTACCTGCCGGTGGCGGTGTCGGCCGAACCGTCCACGTAGGGGGCGTACTTGAGGGGGCGGGTGGGCCGGGAGCCGGCCTCCTGGCGGGGCATGGTGCCGGTGGCCGGGACGGGCGGCACGTAGTCGGGGTGGCGCTCGCGGTCCTGCGGCTCGTATCCGGAGGTGGGCGGCAGCGGGGCCGGGGAGGTCTCCGTGCGGGAGAAGTCGAAGGCGGAGGTGAGGTCGCCGCAGACGGCGCGGCGCCAGGGGGAGATCTGCGGCTCCTGCACCCCGAAGCGCTGCTCCATGAAGCGGATGATCGAGGTGTGGTCGAAGGTCTCGGAGCAGCTGTAGCCGCCGGTGCTCCAGGGGGAGACGACGAGCATGGGCACGCGGGGGCCGAGGCCGTAGGGGCCCGCGACGTAGCCGGTCTTGCCGGGGAAGTAGTCGAGGGCGGTGGCGGTGGTGGACAGGCCCTGGGCGGCGGAGCCGGGGGCGTAGGGCGGGACGACGTGGTCGAAGAAGCCGTCGTTCTCGTCGTACGTGATGAACAGGGCGGTGCGGGCCCACACGTCGGGGTTCGAGGTGAGCGCGTCGAGGACCTGGGATATGTACCAGGCGCCGTAGTTCGAGGGCCAGTTGGAGTGCTCACTGAAGGCCTCGGGGGCGGCGATCCAGGACACCTGCGGCAGGGTGCCGGCCGCGACGTCCGCGCGCAGCTGGTCGAAGTAGCCCTCGCCGGCCTTGGCGTTGGTGCCGGTGCGGGCCTTGTCGTAGAGCGGGCTGCCGGGCTGGGCGCTGCGGTAGGTGTTGAAGTACAGCAGGGAGTTGTCGCCGTAGTTGCCGCGGTAGGCGTCGTTGATCCAGCCCCAGTGGCCGGCCGCGTCGAGCCCGTCGCCGATGTCCTGGTAGATCCGCCAGGAGACGCCGGCGGCCTCCAGGCGCTCGGGGTAGGTCTTCCAGCCGTAGCCCGCCTCGGCGTTGTTGAGGACGGGGCCTCCGCCGGTGCCGTCGTTGCCGGTGTGGCCGGTCCACATGTAGTAGCGGTTCGGGTCGGTCGAGCCGATGAAGGAGCAGTGGTACGCGTCGCAGACGGTGAAGGCGTCGGCCAGGGCGTAGTGGAAGGGGATGTCCTGGCGGGTCAGGTAGGCCATGGTGGTGGGCGTCTTGGCGGGCACCCACTGGTCGTACCGGCCCTTGTTGAAGGCCTTCTGGCCGCCGGCCCAGTCGTGGTTGAGTCCCTGGAGGAACTCCATGCCGAGGTCCTCGGCGGGCGGCCGGAAGGGCAGGGTCTCCTTCTTGCTGCCGTCTGCCTGGTGCCAGACGGACTTTCCGCTGGGCAGGGTGACGGGGCGGGGGTCGCCGAACCCGCGCACGCCCTTCATCGCTCCGAAGTAGTGGTCGAAGGAACGGTTCTCCTGCATCAGGACCACGATGTGCTCGACATCCTGGATGGTCCCGGTGGAGCCCTGCGCCGGGATCGCGGCGGCCCGGGCGATGCTGTCGGAGAGCGTGGTCAGCGCGGCGGCGCCGCCGGCCAGCTGGAGGAAGCGGCGGCGGTTGAGTTCGGCCATGGGGATGTGGACCTCTGCGGGTGAGGGGGCGGCTGGGGGCGGACTCAGAAGAGCGCGTGCGGGGTACAGCCCGGAGACTGCCCCGTGACGCCCCGGGGTACGCCGGACGAACGCCGCCCTCCGGCCCCCTCCGCACCCCGGCATGCGCCAGGGGGCCCCGGACACCGTCGGTGTCCGGGGCCCCCTGGGCTGCGCGTGCGGTCCGGCCGGGAGGCCCCCCGCGTCAGGACCCGTCCGGGTCCGGGGTCAGGCGCAGGGAGATGCTGTTGATGCAGTAGCGCTGGTCGGTGGGGGTGCCGTAGCCCTCGCCCTCGAAGACGTGGCCCAGGTGGGAGCCGCAGGCCGCGCAGCGGACCTCCGTGCGGACCATGCCGTGGGAGGTGTCCGCGAGGAGTTCGACCGCGTCGGTGTCCTTCGGGTCGTAGAAGGACGGCCAGCCGCAGTGGGAGTCGAACTTGGTCTCCGAGCGGAAGAGCTCGGCCCCGCAGGCGCGGCAGGAGTAGATCCCGGCCGTCTTGGTGTCGGTGTACTCGCCGCGGAACGCGGGCTCCGTGCCGGCCAGGCGCAGGACCTGGTACTCGGACGGGGTCAGCTCCGCCTGCCACTGCTCGTCGGTCTTCTCGACTTCGTACGCCATGACAGCGCCGTCCCTTCAGTTCGCCTCGGGTCAGTTCGCCTCGGGTGCCTGGCCGAGCTTCTCCAGGATGAGCGGGCCCAGGTCCGTCACGTCGCCGGCGCCCATGGTGAGAACGAGGTCGCCGGGCTTGGCCATTCCCGCGATGACATCCGGGGCGGCCGCCTTGTCGTGCTCGGCGGCGACGTCGGCGCCGGCGGCGCGGGCCGCGGCGATGATGATCTCGCTGGTGACCCCGGGGACCGGGTCCTCGCGGGCCGGGTAGATGTCGAGGACCACGGAGGAGTCGGCGAGGGCGAGGGCGCGGCCCATCTCGGTGCCGAGCTCCTGGGTGCGGGAGAAGAGGTGGGGCTGGAAGACCACGAGGATGCGGGCGTCGCCCGCGGCGCCCCGGATGGCCTCCAGGTCGGCGGTCATCTCGGTGGGGTGGTGCGCGTACGAGTCGATGACCTGGACCCCGGCGGCCTCGCCCTTGAGCTGGAGGCGGCGCTTGACGCCGGTGTACTTGCCGAGGGCGGAGGCCAGGTTGTGCGCCGGGATGCCGAGGGCGGTGCCGGCGGCCAGGGCGGCGACGGCGTTGTGGGCGTAGTGGCGGCCGGGCACGGAGACCGTGAAGGTCAGCGGTCGGCCGTCGAGCAGGACGGTGACCTCGCTGGTGAGACCGCGGGGGGTGATCTTGGTGATGCGGACGTCGGCGCCCTCGCCCTCGCCGTACGTGACCACGGAGACCGGGGAGCCGGCGGCGGCGATCCGGCGGGTCAGCTCGACGGCGCCCTCCTGGTCGGCGGAGACCACGAGCGTGCCGCCGGGGACGACCCTGCCCACGAAGGTCTCGAAGGATTCGAAGATCTCGTCCATCGAGGCGTAGTTCGCGTGGTGGTCGAGCTCGGCGTTGAGGACGATGGCGACCTGGGGGGCGTACTTGTGGAAGCTGCGGTCGCTCTCGTCGGCCTCGGCGACGAAGATCCCGCCGGCGCCGTGCTGCGCGTTGGAGCCGGGCGCGTCGAGGTCGCCGCCGATGGCGTACGAGGGGTCGAGGCCCAGCGCCGTGAGGGAGACGGCCAGCATCGAGGTGGTGGTGGTCTTGCCGTGGGTGCCGGCGACGGCGATGGGGCGGGTGCCGTCCATGAGTGCGGCCAGGGCGTCGGACCGGTGGACCACGGGGATGCCCAGCTCGGCCGCCCGGGCGAGCTCGGGGTTGTCGGCGCGGATGGCGCTGGAGACGACGACGCAGCTGGCATCGTCGGCGAGGTGGCCGGCGGCGTGCCCGATGTGGACCGTGGCGCCGAGGGCGCGCAGGGCCCCGGCGGTCTCGGACTCGCGGGAGTCGCTGCCGGCCACCTTCGCTCCCCGCTGCGCGAGGATCTTCGCGATGCCGGACATTCCGGCGCCGCCGATGCCGATGAAGTGGGGCCGGTCCATCGCGGTCGGCAGGCCGAGTGTCATTGGTGTTTCTCCCGGGGGCTGTGCCCGAAGGCTTCGTGCGGTCGGCGCCCCGGGGCGGGGCGCCTGCCCCCGCAGCCTATTCGTTGTGGGCGAAGAGCTTCAGCACCGGAACGCCGACCTTGTGCCGCGCGCGGGAGGCCCAGTCCCGGTGGAAGAACTCTTCCACGAAGTGCGGGGCGGTCAGGACGATCACCTCGTCGGCGCCGGTCTCCTCCACGACCGCCTTCAGCTTGTCGAGCGGGTGGTCGTCGATGAGCTGGCCCACGGCGGGGTGGTTGCGGGTCCGCAGGGCGGCCAGGGAGTGCTCCAGGGCCTGCTCGGCGGGCCCGCGGGCCGCCTGGCCCTCGGGTTCGTCGCCCTCCCGGATCGCCTCGGGCAGCTCACCGAGGGCCACGTCGTCGATGGCGCGCAGCAGCCGGTCCTGGTCCCCCCGGGGCTGCAGCAGCACGACGAAGGAGACGGGGTCGTCTCCGTGCAGGGTCGTGACGAAGTCCACGTCTACGGATGTCAGAGGCTTCTCGATCATCAATACGCTCGTGAACACGGACGCCCTCTCCTTCATGGGCCGCGGCCGGCCCCTGCGGAAACCATCCTGCCCCGTCGGGACACGGGACCTGTGGAGGTAATAGTGCCCAGCGGGAGATAACCGGAACGGGAAATTCCGCATCGTGTCAGATCCGACGGTAGCGGGTGAACAGGAACCCGGCCTCCTCCAGCAGCCCGGTGAGCGCCATCCGGGCCGGAACCTCCAGTCCGGGGCCGCCCGCGATCCGCTGGGCCTGCCCGGCCGTGAGCGTGGGCGACACGGTCAGGCACAGCTCGTCCAGCGCCTCCGCCGCGATGAACTGGCCCAGGAGCCGGGGCCCGCCCTCCGTCAGCTGCCGCCGCAGGCCCCGGCCGGCGAGCTCCCGTACGGCACGGAGCGGGTCCACGCGGGAGCCCTCCCCGGCGAAGACCACCTCGGCGCCCGCCTCCCGGGCCCGGGCCACCCGGTCGGCGGGGGCCGCGGCGCCGGTCAGCACCAGCGTGGGCACCAGCGGGGCGGTGAACAGGGGCAGCGAGAAGTCCAGATCCAGTCCGGCGCTGACCACGGCGACGGCGGGGGCCGGGCCCTGGCCGGCGGCCGCGCGGCGGGCCGCGAAGGCCTCCCGGGCCCGGGCCGGGCGGTACCCCTCCAGGCGAACCGTTTCCGCACCCACGACGACCACATCGGCGAGGGCCCGCAGGGTGCCGAAGACGCGCATGTCCGTGGCGCTGGAGATCGGCTGCGAGCGGCCGTCGTGCTGGGCCGCGCCGTCCAGCGAGGAGACCATGTTCCCGCGCAGCCAGTGCCCGTCCGCCGCCAGCGGGGGGTAGGCGTAGGCCTCGGCGATCTCGTCGAGGGACCACTCTCTGTCAACGGCGCTGTCAACGGTGCCGTCCACCGCGCGGCCCACCGCCCGGCCGGTGCCGGGGCCTGCTGCCGGGTCCGCACGGCCGCCGGCCGAGCCCCCCGCGGGGGCCCCGGAAGCGTCCGTTCCGGGAGTCGGGTCGAGTGTCTGATCGGTCACAGGGAACAGGCGTCGCATGCGGTGCAGTGTGACACGCGGCGTACAGTTGAGGGCTGTGTCAACATCTCTCACTGAGTCCTCGGGGCCCACCCCCGCCGCGGGGTCCGCAGCGGCCGCCCCCGCCGGGCGCGGCCCGATAGCCGACGCGGGCCCGCAGTCCCTGTGCGCCCGCGAGCCGCACGTGCCCGCCGAGCGCCTCGTCGCGGAGATGGTGCCGCCGCCGCGCTTCGACTCGGTGCGATTCGACACGTACATCCCCGACCCCACCCAGCCGAGCCAGTCCGAGGCCGTCACGGTCCTCGGGGCCTTCGCGGCCGGACTGGGCGGGGCCCACGCGAGCGGCGCCGCCAAGCGCCGCTGGTTCTCGCGGGCGCCGAAGCAGACCGCCCCGGCCGGACCGCGCGGGGTCTACCTCGACGGCGGCTACGGAGTCGGCAAGACCCACCTGCTGGCCTCCCTGTGGCACGCCACCCCGGCCGAGCCCGAGCTGAAGGCCTTCGGCACCTTCGTGGAGCTGACGAACCTGGTCGGCGCCCTCGGCTTCCAGCAGACCGTGCAGACCCTCGGCGGGCACCGGCTGCTGTGCATCGACGAGTTCGAGCTCGACGACCCGGGCGACACCGTCCTGGTCTCCAGCCTGCTGCGCAAGCTCGTCGAATCGGGCGTGGCCCTGGCCGCCACCTCCAACACCCTGCCCGGCAAGCTCGGCGAGGGCCGCTTCGCCGCCGTGGACTTCCTGCGCGAGATCCAGGGCCTGTCGGCGCACTTCCGGCCGCTGCGCATCGACGGCCAGGACTACCGCCACCGCGGGCTGCCCGAGGCCCCCGCGCCCTACTCGGACGAGCAGGTCACCAAGGCCGCGTACGCCACCCCCGGCGCCTCGCTGGACGATTTCCCCGGGCTCCTGGAGCACCTGGCGAAGGTGCACCCGAGCCGCTACGGCGCGCTCACCGAGGACATAGCCGCGGTCTGCCTGACCGACGTCCGCGCGGTGCCCGACCAGTCCACCGCGCTGCGCCTGGTGGTGCTCGCCGACCGTCTGTACGACCGGGAGATACCCGTACTCGCCTCGGGTCTGCCCTTCGACCGGCTGTTCAGCGAGGAGATGCTCGCCGGGGGGTACCGAAAGAAGTACTTCCGCGCCATCTCGAGGCTCACTGCACTGGCGCGTGACGCAAAGGGGCTGGTGTCCCAGTAGGTTGGGCCAGTCGGGCCGGCGCGGCCCGGCCGACCAGCCTGAAGGGAACCATCATGGGCGCCACGCGTTCCGCACACGCCGTCTGGGAAGGCGATCTGTTCGAGGGCAAGGGCGAGGTGACGCTCGACTCCTCCGGTCTGGGCACGTACGCCGTGTCCTGGCCGGCCCGCACCGACGAGGAGGCGAACGGCCGCACCTCCCCCGAGGAACTCATCGCCGCCGCGCACTCCAGCTGCTTCAACATGGCCTTCTCCAACGGCCTGGCCAAGGCCGGCACCCCGCCGACCCGCCTGACCACCAAGGCCGCGGTCACCTTCGTGCCCGGCAAGGGCATCACCGGCAGCCACCTCACCGTCGAGGGCGAGGTGCCCGGCATCGACGCCGAGGCCTTCGCCGCCGCGGCCGAGGAGGCCAAGAAGAACTGCCCGGTCAGCGCGGCCCTGACCGGTACGACCATCACGCTGGACGCGAAGCTGGTCTGACGGTCCGTCCGGCCGCCGGGGGAACCCGGAGGCCGTAGGCCCGTTCCCGGCGGTCCGTCAGATACCGCACACCCGCGGCCGTCTGACGGATCGCCGTACGACATCCGAGGCACTGTGGCCGATCCGCACCG
>NZ_JBVJYM010000045.1:0-33691 GCF_055600495.1 Streptomyces sp. NPDC038213 | reverse complement strand
TCCTGGCTGTGGGGGCGCCCCCGGGGGGGGGGGCGGAGGGGGGGAAAGGCGCCCCCCGGGGGGGGGGCCCCCCCGCACCCCGGCCGGGCCGCGGGCCGCCCCGCCCGTGGTGACGGCCGGCGGGCACGTCCGCCGGCCGCGAGGGGAGATGCGGATGAGTACGGCGAAGGACCTGTTCATCATCGCCATGGACCGGCGGTTCTCACCGGCCGTCGGGCAGGGCGACCTGTCGCTCGCCCTGGCCGGGGCGGAGCTGATCGACCTCCTCGGCGCGCGGGCCGTCACGCTGGACGCCGAGCGCGTGGTCCCGGGTGCGGCGCAGCCGCAGGAGGACGCCCTCCTGGACGAGGCCGCGGGCGCGCTGGTGCGCCAGGAGCCGTACGAGCCCGTGGAGGACTGGCTGTGGCGCCGGGGCCGCGAGCTCGCCGCGGCCTACCAGAGCGCGCTGGAGGCGGACGGCGGACTGGCCCCCCAGCGCCGGGGCCGCCTGGGTCTGGGCGCCGTACGGATGGAACTGGCCGATTCGCCCGCGCGCGACCGGGCCGCGGCCCGCCTGGAGGCCGCCGAGCCCGTGCTCGGTGCGCTCGCCGCCGCGATCGGCGTCGACCGGGAGGGCGGGGGGCCGCAGGGGTCGGAGGCGGAGTCCGGGCCGGGGTCGGAGGGACTCGGGGACGAGTCGGTGGTGACCGTCCTGGCGGCCGTCAACGACGCGGTGATGGAGCTGGAGGCCGTACGCCAGCGCCGCTCCATCGAGGACGCGGCGTTCGCGAACATGTGGCGGGCCCCGTAGCCGCCACCGCGCCCGCAGCCGAGCGACCGAAGCGACCGAAGCGACCGTAACTCCGGTACGGGCGCGGGGGAGTAGGGCCGCGTACGGAAATTGACGCGGGTCCCGGTCCGCACAGGACGTACGGTGTCCCCATGACGGGGACAGGAACGGATACGGGGACCGGGACCGGGATACGCATCGTGGCGGATCGCGGCCCGTGGCGGGCCGGGTTCGAGGAGCGGGTGCTGGCCGGGTACCGGGACGCGGGGTGCGCCGAGCCGCTGGCGCGGGCCCTGCTGGAACGGGCCCTGGAGGGCGTGGACGACTGGACGGTGGCCACGGACGGCACCGGCTGGATCGCGGTCGCCACCAAGGAGGACAACGGAGCGACCGTGGGCCGCATCCACGACCTGACGGTGCCTCAGGGGCGGGCGTGGGCCGAGGAGTGGTGCGCCGGCCGCGGTGCGGAACGGGTCGAGGTGCGGCTCACCGGCGGCGCCGGGGCCTTCGCCGACTACCCGGTCCGGGGGCAGCTGCGGATGCGCGCCGCGGCCGAACAGCCGCAACTGCCGCCCGGCCTGACGGTCCGTCGGCTCACGGAGGAGGAGTACCCCGCCTGGTACGCCTCCGAGGAGGCCGCCGCCGTCGCGGACATCGTCCGGTCCGGAGCCCTGACCCCGGAGCAGGCGGCGGCCAAGGCCGCGGCGGACCTCGCCCACTACCTGCCGCAGGGCTTCCGGACCCCGGGCCACGCCTTCTACGTGCTGGAGGCCGGAGGCCGCGCGGTCGGCTCGGGCTGGGTCAACCACGGCTTCCTGCCCGGCACCACCTTCGGCTTCTCCCTGGAGGTGTACGAGGAGTACCGCGGCAGGGGCTACGGCCGGGCCGCGATGGCCGTCGGCGAATGGGCCGCCCGGCAGGGCGGCGACGGGGCGCTGATGCTCAACGTCTTCGGCGGGAACGAGGCGGCCATGGGCCTGTACGACAGCACCGGCTTCGCCGTGGTGGACGAGCTCCGCTCGATCGCCCTGTGACCGGCCGCCCGGCCGCCCTCACCCCGTTGCCTCCGGTCCCGGCTCCGGGTGCAGGCCGGGGCCCGAGGGCGGACCGGCGAGCGGGGTCGGGGACAGGCGGGTGACGTCGGCGGGCGCCTCGCCCGGTTCCAGCAGGGTGTCGGCGGCGCCCGCGACGAGCGGATCGGGCCTGCCGACGGCGGCCGGGTCCTTGCGGTCGTACCCGATCCGCCACAGCAGGCTGCGCATGGCCTCCAGCCGGCCCCGCCGCTTGTCGTTGCTCTTGACCACCGTCCACGGCGCGTGCCCGGTGTCCGTGGCCCGGAACATCGCCACCTTCGCCTCCGTGTAGGCGTCCCACAGGTCCAGCGAGGCCACGTCCGTGGGCGAGAGCTTCCACTGCCGCACCGGGTCGACCTGGCGGATCGCGAACCGGGTGCGCTGCTCCGCCCGTGACACCGAGAACCAGAACTTGACCAGCACGATCCCGTCGTCGACGAGCATCCGCTCGAAGACCGGGCACTGCTGGAGGAACAGCTCGTACTCCTCCGCCGTGCAGAAGCCCATCACCTTCTCCACGCCGGCCCGGTTGTACCAGGACCGGTCGAAGAAGACGATCTCGCCGCGGCCGGGGAGATGGGCCGCGTACCGCTGGAAGTACCACTGCCCCGACTCCCGCTCGGTCGGCTTGTCGAGGGCCACGATCCGCGCGCCACGGGGGTTGAGCCGCTCGGTGAAGCGCTGGATCGTGCCGCCCTTGCCCGCCGCGTCCCGCCCCTCGCAGATCACGACCAGCCGCGCGCCGCTCTCCTTCACCCAGCGCTGGAGCTTCAGCAGCTCGATCTGGAGGATGCGCTTGGTGCGCTCGTACTCCGCCCGCTTGATCTTGTGCTCGTACGGATAGTTCTCCCGCCAGGTGCGGATCGGAGCCCCGGCCGCGTCCAGCAGCACGGGCTGCTCGGGCCTGCTGTCGTCCACGCTCAGCCCGTCCAGCAGCCCCTCCGCCGCCTCCGAGCGGTCCTGTCCTGCGCCGTCCTCCGCGATACCCATGGGCCGCTCCTACCCGCCAGTGCCGCAGAACCACCGCGAACCGTCCGGTCGCGCCACGGCCGGCGGATTCCCGGGGGTGGACCGCCGAAAGGGGGGCAGGCGCAACCGCCCAAGAAGTACGGCATGCGCAAGGGAGCAGAGGAGCCACGGATGACTGACTACCAGTACTCGGGCAGCGGCCGGGACGGCCAAGCCGAGACGCCGGCCCAGACGGTCAAGGACAAGGCGGGCGAGGGCGCCGAGCTCGTCGGAGGCAAGGCCGCCGAGGTGGGTGCGACGGCCAGGGAGCAGGCCGCCGACGTGGTCGGCGAGGCCGCCGCGCAGGCCCGCGACCTCCTCGACGAGCTGCGCGGACAGCTCCGGGAGCAGGCGCAGGGCCAGACCCGCAGCCTCGCGGACCACGTGCGCCGCCTCTCGGACGAGCTCCAGGAGATGGCCGGGAACGGCGCCGGGGACTCCACGATGGCGGGCGTGGCCCGCACCCTCGCCGACCGGGGCGGCCGGGCCGCCGCCCACCTGGAGCAGCGCGGCCCCGACGGCCTGGTCGGCGACCTCCAGGACTTCGCGCGCCGCCGCCCGGGGGCCTTCCTCGCGGGCGCGGCCGTGGCCGGATTCCTGGTGGGCCGGGCCGGCAAGGGCGTCGGGGCGGCGGCCGCCGCCGACGGCGGGCCCCCGCCGGTCCGCACGGTGCCGGCCCCGCCCGCCTACCCGCCCGCGGGCCCCGCCCGGCCGTACGGCGGGCCGCCGCAACCGCTCGAAGGGATGTGAGCCGCCGTGACCACCGCGTACGGCGGGCGGACGTCGGGCGGGGCCGGGGCGGGGTACGGAGCCCCCGCTGCCGGCCCGCAGACCGCAGCCCCGCAGACCGCAGCCCCGGCCGCCGGGCCGCCGGAGCCGTCGGAGCCGTCGATCGGTGAGCTGGTCGACGCGATCGGCCAGGACGTCTCCGGACTGCTGCGCACCGAACTCGAACTGGCCAAGGCCGAGCTCAAGGCGGAGTCGGCGAAGGCCGGCAGGGCCTTCGGGATGATGGGCGGCGCGGGCTACGCCGGCCACATGGTGCTGCTGTTCGGCAGCCTGGCGGCCGTCCTCGGGATCGGCAGCGCGATCCCGCCGGGCTGGGCCGCGCTGATCGTCACCGCCCTGTGGGCCGCCGTCGGCGCCGCGCTCTACGTCAGCGGCCGCGCAGGCCGCCCACGAGGTACGGGACGAGCTGCGCGAGCCCGCGGCCGAGGCGGTGGAGGCGGTCAAGGACGCCGCGCAGGAAGCCGCGGCGACCACCGGCGAGCAGGTGCGCAGCGCCGGCCGGGACACGGCCGAGGGCCTGCGCCGCGTCGGCAGCGGAGAGGCAGGGGAAGCAGGGGAAGCCGGGAAGGCCGGGCACGCAGGGGGCGCGACCGGCGGCCCGGCCTCCTGACACCCTGCTCCGGGACGGGCCCGGCGCGGTCCTGCGCGCCGGGCCCGTCCCGCCGTGCGTCCGGCCGGGCGCGCTGCCTCCGGCCGCCGGGCCGCAGCGGGGCCGCCCGGCGCCCGGCCCGGATTCCCCGCTGCCGCGCATGAGACGGCCGCAACGGGACAGCCGCCGGATATGACACGCGCACCCGGACCAGACCGCCCGCCCGCAGAGCGGGACCCCTTTGAAGGCCGTCCGGCAGACCGGCGGCCCCCCGACACCGCCCTGTCCCCGGGCGCCCGGCCGGACGGGGGGCCGCCGGAAGGGCACCGAAGGACTTCCGCCGAGGAGGGCCCCGGCCCCGGCGAGCAGGTGGAGGAGCGGGCCCCCGACCGGCCGTCGGAGCTGTCCCGCAGCTCCTGGAAGGCCGTGCTGCGCGGCACGCTGAGGGAGTTCAGGGACGACGAACTGCCCGACCGGGCCGCCGCGCTCACCTACTACGGCGTCCTGGCCCTCTTCCCCGCGCTCCTGGTGCTCACCTCCCTGGTGGGCCTCGCCGGGGAGTCGACGACGCAGCGGCTGCTGGACAACATCCGCCAGCTCGCCCCCGGACCGGCCCGCGACGTGGTCACCGACGCCGTCCGCCAGCTCCAGGACAGCGCCGGGATCGGCTCCTTCGTCGCCCTCGCGGGCCTGGCCCTGGCGGTCTGGTCGGCGTCCGGCTACGTGGCCGCCTTCATCCGCACCTCCAACGCCGTCTACGACATACCGGAGGGCCGCCCGGTCTGGAAGGTGCTGCCGCTGCGGCTGGCGCTCACCCTCACCCTGATGGTCCTCGCGGTCGCCAGCGCCCTCATCGTGGTCTTCAGCGGCGCACTGGCCCGGCAGGCGGGCACCGCCCTGGGGATCGGCGACACGGCGATGACGGTCTGGTCGATCGCGAAGTGGCCGCTCCTGGTCCTGCTGGTCACCGTCATGATCGCGGTCCTGTACTGGGCCGCCCCCAACGCCAGGGGCCGGGGCTTCCGGTGGATCACCCCGGGCAGCCTCCTCGCCCTGGCCCTGTGGATGGCCGCCTCCGCCGGGTTCGCGCTCTACCTCGCGCACTTCGGCTCGTACAACAAGACGTACGGCACCCTCGCCGGTGTGATCGTCTTCCTGGTCTGGCTGTGGCTCACCAACCTGGCCGTCCTCCTCGGCCTGGAATTCGACGCGGAGCTCGTACGGCGGCGTGCCGTCGAGGGCGGCCACCCCGAGGACGAGGAGCCTTACGTCGAACCGCGCGACACCCGTACCTGGGACGATCCGCAGCCCAGCCGCCCCGACTGACGGCCGCGGCGGCGAGCGGTGCGCGCGGAACCCGACCCGGATGCGAGGCGAGACGATGGAACACACGAGCAGTGGCGGCCCCCGGCCCGACGAGGAGACCGTCGAGGCGCTGGGCTCGCTGTCCAAGGCACTGGAGACGGTCGAGCGGGCGCGCGGGCACCTCTACGGCTTCCACCAGCTGACCGGGACGGCGGACTTCGAGCTGGACCGCGCGGTCCGGCTGCTGAAGGAGGCCGGTCACGGGGAGTGGGCCGACCGGGTGGCGCGGGAGATCCGGGGCCGGAACGTGATCCCCGGGCACTGGACCTTCCAGATCGTCGACGCGTACAACAGCACGTACTACGAGCCCTTCCGCGACCTGGAGCGCGCCGCCGTGGACGAGCTGGCCGGCGGCCGCGACCACCTGTACGAGGCCCGGCTCAAGGAGGCCCGCCGCACGGCCGGGCACCCCGACCACACGCCGGGGCCCGGATCCGGCGCCGGATCCGGGCCGTCGCATGACGCACAGCCGGGCTGACCCTCACCCGCCGAAGGTGCGGGCGGCGAAGAAGGCGGCGAACATCGCGGCGCCGAGGGCGATCAGGACGAGGAAGGCACGGGGGTGCTCCCACAGGCCGCCGTCGGGGCGCTCCTGGTGGGCGGCCGCGGTGGAACCCTCGGCCGGGGGCGTCTCACCGGGCGGGATTCCCGGTATCCGGGGTGCGCCCGGTGTGTTCGGGGTGGTCATGGCTCCTCCTCGGGTGGACGGGTGGACGGGTGCGCGGGCGGGCGGTTACCGGCGCGGGAGGCCGGGGGCGGCCGTACCGGGCAGGGCGGGGGTGGAGGCGGCGCTGGCGGTCGCCGTGGTGACGGGGCGCCGCGGGGGCGCGTTCTGCTCGCGGGTGGCCTGCTCGGGGTGGCGGCGGCGCCAGTACGGGTTGTCGTGGGGGAGTCCGCCGCTGACCCGGCCGTACATGCCGAAGGTCATGATCAGCAGGCCCATGAGGAAGCTGAAGACCACGTTCGACATGCCGAAGTCGAGGACGTTGCCCCCGCGCCCGATCAGGAACAGGTGCACGAAACCGCTCAGGACGAACAGCACGCCGACCACGATGTTCACGGTGGAGGCCACGTTGCCGCCGATGAGCGCGGCGACGATCAGCAGGAGGCCGACGACCACGGAGACCGTGCTGAGGAGCCCGTTCGTGGACAGGCCCGCGATGCTCTGGCCGTCCGTGTCGAAGGAGGAGAGGCTGCCGGCGAAGCCGAGGCAGCCGAAGACGAGGAGCAGCAGCCCGCACAGGGCCGCGCCGATCCGGTAGACCCGGCTGAGGGGGTGGTCCACGGGGAGTTCGTCACGCAGTCGCACGGTGGCCTCCTGGGATGCGGTGTCCGGTGTGCCGTGTCTGTCGGGGTGGGTTCCCCGAGGCCTCCACGATGCGCGGCGGGCGTCCGCAGCGAAACTCGCGGTGTTTGTGCATCGAAATTCGGTGCGGAGGGGAGTGGCGGCGGCTGCGGAAGCGCCGGGAGCGCGTCGATGTAGCAGAGGAATCGCCGTCAGCCCGTTGTCGCGCCCCAGGGCGCGGGCCCATTTGGGTCGAATTATCGGTGCGCAACCGATGCAAGTTGTTTCGGAATCGCTGCGACCGGAGGGTGAAGGCGTATCCCGCCCCTTCCTGCCAGGAGGCACCGCCATGTACGTGGAACACGACGAGACCGGTGGAACCGATGCGGAGATCGCCCGGGGGCTGGTCGGCGGGGACGAGCGCTGTCTCGACGAGGCCTACCGCCGGTGGGGCCGGTTCGTGTACTCGCTGGCGGTCCGGGCGCTGGGGGACGCCCGCGAGGCCGAGGACGTCACGCAGCAGGTGTTCACCGCCGCCTGGCTCGGCCGGGCCAACTTCCGCCCCGACCGCGGCAGTCTGCCCGCCTGGCTCACCGGGATCACCCGCCGCAAGGTCGCCGACGCGCTGTCGGCCCGTACCCGCCGCACCGAACTCGCCGCCGAGCTGGGCGCCGCCGCGGTGCACGCCGGCGAGGTCTGCGAAGGCCCCGAGCAGATCCTCGACAGGATCGTCGTCACCCAGGAACTGGCCCGGCTGCCCCGGCCCCAGCGCGACGTCCTGCGCCTGACGTTCTTCGCGGACCTGACGCAGGTGCAGATCGCCGACCGCACCGGAATGCCGCTCGGCACGGTCAAGAGCCACGCCCGCCGCGGCCTGCGGCGCATGCGCGACAACCTGGTCGGCGCCTCGGCCGACTGACCGGCCGGCCGGAGGCCCCGCCCGGGCGCCCGGGCGGGGCCTCCGCCAGTCTCCGGGCGGGCCGGCCGGCACGGCGCCGGTCAGTCCCGGGGCTCCCGGCCCCCGCCCTGGTCCCCGTACAGCCGCCCGATCACTTCGAGTGCCTCGCGCAGGCCGGACGGCCGGACCGCACCGGGCTCCGGACCCCTCCTCATCCAGCCGGGGCCGGCGAGGAGGACCAGGGGGCCGGTCCGCGCCCCCCGCATCCCGAAGGCGGTGGCGGCCAGCTCCCGCGCGAGGGAGTAGTCCGCCGTGTTCCGGGTCTGCGACCACAGTGCGACGGCGGCCGGCCCCGAGCGGCGGACGGCGGTGCACAGCGCCTCGGCCGGTACGGACGCCCCGAACATCCGGACCGGCAGGCCCCGTTCGGCCAGCGCCGCGGCCAGCGCCTCCAGGGCCAGGGTGTGCCGCTCCTCGGGTACGCAGGCCAGGACGACCGGCGCGACCTGCGCGGGTACGGCGCCCAGCCCGGCGGCGGCGGTACGGCGCAGGGCGGTGGAGACGTGCCAGGACAGCAGGTGCTCGACCTCTACGTAGCGGTCGTCGGAGGCCTCCCACTTGAGGCCCACCGCGCGCAGTGCGGGCGCCATCACCTCCTCCCAGGCGGTCACGGCCCCGTACGCCTCCATCACCGTGTCGAGCAGCTCCTCCAGCGCCGGACCGTCGAGGCGCAGCGCGGCCCGGGCGAGCCCCCGGCACTCCCGGCGCACCCGCCCCAGCGGCAGCCCGCCGCCGCCCCCTTGTCCGTTCGACCGGTGGGCGGGGCGCGCGGGCGCCCTGTCGGTACCGGCGGGTGTGTCGTCAGGTTCGGTTCGCCCGCGTCCGGGACGGGCAGGTGCGCTGCCGGTACGGCGATCCGGTGCACCCCCGGGTCCGGTCGGCGCGCTGGCGGGGCGGGTGGGCGTGCCGGCGGGGCGGGCGGGTGCGCTGGCGGTACCGGCCGGGCCGCCCCCGGTACCGGCCGGGCCGCCCCCGGTGCGGGACGGCCTGCCGCCCGGCACCGCGGCCGGGCGTCCGGCCGCGGCCGTGCCCGCTCCGGTCCCCGCCTCCGTGCTCGCCCCGGCCCGTGCCTCCGGTCCCGTGCCCGCCCCGGCCGACGACCGGTCACCCAGAACAGCGCGCGCCGCCTCGGCGGGTGGTACTCCGGAGGCCGTGAGGCGGCACATCTCCTCCAGCAGCGCCACGTCCGCCGGGCTCCACCGCCGGTGGCGGCCGTCCGGGCGCACGGCGGGCCCGATGCCGTACCGCCGGTCCCACGAGCGCACCGTCATCGGCGAGACGCCCAGCCAGCGGGCCACCGCGCCGGTCGTGATGCCGTGCCCCGGTCCGGTGTCGGGCGGCGGTTCAGCCCCGGGCGGGCGGTCGGGCGCGGCCGGGCGCTCTGTCGCGGGCAGAACCTCCGGACCGGTACCGGTGCCGGTGCCCGCGCGCGACCCGTTCTCGGCATCCGCCTGCGTAGCCGCCTCCGCAGCCGGGTGTATCACGCGGATGCCCTCCACACTCGCCACCGGGCCTTCCTCCGTCGTGAGTCCGTCCTGAGGCCTGAGGCCTGAGGCCTGAGGCCTGAGGCCTGAGACCGTCGGCCGCTCGGCCGGGCCGTATGCGTCTCACCTCCGATTCCGGCCGGGCCGGAACGGCGGATGCAGCCCGGGCCGACAGCACCCTCCCGGGTGCTGTTCCCGCAGGCGCCCAGGGCCCCGAGCGCGGTTGCGCCATCCGGTGGAGCGCGCCCGCCGGGGGGTTTAGGACGGCCCCGTGCGTGGGGGAATAGCGGACGGGCCGCAAAAGGCCGGGCCCGATGCATCCGTCTGTCGGTGGGCACGAGAAGACAGCCGTAGGCGGCACTTCCCGACCCGGAGGACCGATGCCCGCGGAGCCGAGCACGAGAGCATTCATCACGACGCACCGACGACGCCCCCACGGGTCCCCGGCCGGCAGCGTCACCACCTGCGACGGAGTCGACGCGGACGTGGCCGCGGCCGTCGACCGGGAACTCGCCGTCTGCTGCGAGGGGTTCACCGCGTTCGCCCGCGACCTCGACCCCGTGTTCGGCGCCGACGTGGCCGAGAGGCTCACCGCGTACACCCTCGGGGGCGGGTCCCGGATCCGGCCCCGGTTCCTCTGGTGGGCCATGCGCGCCTGCGGCGGCGCGGACCGTGAGGCGCCCGCCGCCCTGCGCATCGCGGCTGCCCTCGAACTCATCCAGAGCTGCGCCCTGATCCACGACGACGTGATGGACGGTTCCGCGGTGCGCCGCGGCCGCCCGTCCTTCCACGCGCAGATCGCCCTCCAGTACCCGGCGGCGGGCCCGCGCCCCGGCCCCGGGCAGGCCCCCGGCTCCGGGACCCCCCACCCCGGGCAGGTCCCCTACCCCTTCGCCCACTCCGCCGCCGTACTGGCCGGGGACCTCGCGCTGGCCTGGGCGGACGACCTGGTCGCCGCCGCCGACCTCGGCCCGGAGCTGCGCGCCGCCGTCCTGCGGCACTGGCGGACCATGCGGATGGAGATGGTCGCCGGGCAGTACCTCGACCTGCACGGCCAGGTGACCTCCGCCCGCTCCCCCGCCCGGGCCATCCGGACCGGGTGCCTGAAGACCGCGGGCTACACCGTGGAGCGGCCGCTCGCCCTGGGCGCCGCCCTCGCCGGGGCCGACGAGGACACCGTGCGCTCCCTGACGGCCGCGGGCCGGTGCGCCGGGATCGCCTTCCAGCTCCGCGACGACCTGGCGGGCGTGTTCGGCGAACCCGCGGCGACCGGCAAGCCCGCGGGGGACGACATCCGCTCGGGCAAGCCCACGTACCTGCTGGCCGTGGCCCACGCGCGGGCCCGCGCCACCGGCGCCTCGGAGGTCATCGAGCTGCTCGATGCCTGCTCCCGCAGTTCCGTCCTCAGCGCGGCCCGGCTCGCGGAGGCCCGTGCCGCCCTGCACTCCACCGGCGCCCCGGCCCAGGTCGAGCGGCGCATCGAGCGCCTGGCGCGCACGGCCGAGCGCCACCTCGCCTCCGCGTCCCTGCACGGCCCCGCCGCCCGCCGGCTGGCCGAACTCCTCGGCCGGGCCGCCGACCCGCTGGCGCTCCCTGCCGCCCCCACCGGTCCCACGGGCCTTTCGCCCACCACCGCCACCACCACCGCCCCCGCGGCCCTTTCGCCCGCCGCAGCCCGTACTCCCGCCGCCCTCGCCGCCACGGCCGACCGCCCCGGAGCCGCCCGATGAGAACCGTTACCGGCCGCACCGACCACGTCGTGGTCGTCGGCGCCGGCCTGGCCGGCCTGTCCGCCAGCCTCCACCTCCTGGGGGCCGGCCGCCGCGTCACCCTCGTCGAACGGGACCCGCTGCCCGGCGGCCGGGCCGGGGTCCTCACCCGCGACGGCCACGTCTTCGACACCGGCCCCACCGTCCTGACCATGCCGCACCTGCTGGAGGAGGCCTTCGAGGCCGTCGGCCGGCGCATGTCCGACCTGCTGACCCTGCACCCCCTCCACCCCGCCTACCGGGCCCGTTTCGCGGACGGCAGCAGCCTCGACGTCCACACCGACGCCGACGCGATGGCCGCCGGGATCGAGCGCTTCGCCGGAGCCCGCGAAGCGGCCGGCTACCTGCGGCTGCGCCGCTGGCTCCACGAGCTCTACCGCGCCCAGTCGAGCCGCTTCATCGAGGCCAATTTCGACTCGCCGCTCTCCCTCGTCCACCCCGACCTCGCCCGGCTCGCCGCCCTCGGCGGCTTCGGCCGCCTCGAACCGAAGGTCGCCCGCTACCTGTCCGACGAGCGCCTGCAGCGCGTCTTCTCCTTCCAGGCCCTCTATGCCGGCGTGCCCCCGGCCCGGGCGCTCGCCGCGTACGCCGTCATCGCGTACATGGACACCGTCGCCGGGGTGTACTTCCCCGAGGGCGGCATGCACGCCGTACCCGCCGCCCTGTCCGAGGCGGCCGCGGGCGCGGGCGCCGACCTCCGCTACGGGCACACCGTCACCGGCCTGGAGCGCACCGGCGACCGGATCACCGCCGTCGTCACCGACCGCGGGCGCATCCCGTGCGACGCCGTGGTCCTGACGACCGAACTGCCCACCGCATACGGGCTGCTGGGCGGCCCGCCGCGCCGCCCGCTCCCGCTGCGGCACTCGCCGTCGGCCGTGGTCCTGCACGTGGGCACCAGCCGCACCTGGCCCGAACTGGCCCACCACACCCTGTCGTTCGGTGCCGCCTGGAAGCAGACCTTCCACGAACTGACCCGTACGGGCCGCCTGATGAGCGACCCCTCCCTGCTGATCACCCGCCCCACCCTCACCGATCCCTCGCTCGCCCCGCCGGGCAAGCACACCCACTACGTGCTCGCCCCCTGCCCCAACACGCGGATCGGCCCGTCCGCCGCAGCCTGGGAGCAGCTCGGGCCCCGCTACCGCGACAGCCTCCTGGCCGAGCTGGAGCGCCGCGGCCTCACCGGCTTCGCCGCCGCCGTCGACACCGAGGTGCTGGTCACCCCCGCCGACTGGACCGCCCGGGGCCACGCGGCCGGCACCCCCTTCTCCGTCTCCCACACCTTCCCGCAGACGGGCCCCTTCCGGCCCCGCAACCTGGTCCGGGGCGTGGCCAACGCCGTCCTCGCGGGCTGCGGCACCACCCCCGGCGTGGGCGTTCCCCCCGTCCTCATCTCCGGCCGGCTGGCCGCCGCCCGCATCACCGGACCGCCCGGCCCCCGCCGCCCGCAGGCCCGCGGCGCCTCCGCAGCGGGCGGCACGGCCGCGGCGGGTGCGCCGTCGCGTACGGGCGGCAGCACGGGCGGCGCTGCGACCGGCGCGGGCGGTCCCGCATGACCGCCCGCGAGCTCGACGCGGCCTCCCTCACCGACCCCGCCGTACGGTCGGCCTACGCCGAGTGCCGGCGCCTCAACGCCCGCCACGGCAAGACCTACTTCCTCGCCACCCGGCTGCTGCCCGCGGCCCGCCGCCCGGCGGTGCACGCCCTGTACGGGTTCGCGCGCTTCGCCGACGACATCGTGGACGACGTCAGCGCACCGGCCCCCGCAGCCGACCGGTCCCGGCGGCTCCAGGCCCTCTCGGACGACCTGTGGACCGCCATGGACGGCGGCGCGGGCCGCCATCCCGTGGTCACGGCGGCCGCCCACGCGGCCCGCCGGTACGGCATCCCCCACGCCCACTTCGACGCCTTCCTCGCGTCCATGCGCAGCGACCTCACCGTCACGGACTACGCCACCCTCGACGCCCTGCGGGCCTACATGTACGGATCCGCCGCCGTGATCGGCCTCCAGATGCTGCCCGTACTCGGCCACACCGCCCCCCGCGAGGAGGCCGCCCCGCACGCCGCAGCCCTCGGCGAGGCCTTCCAGCTCACGAACTTCATCCGCGACGTCGGAGAGGACCTCGACCGCGACCGCGTCTACCTGCCCGCCGACCTCCTCGCCGCCGAAGGCGTCGACCGGGAACTGCTGTACTGGAGCAGGCGCACCGGGCGCGGCGACGCCCGCATCACCCGCGCCCTGCGCTCCGCGGCCGCCCTCGCCCGCCGCTTCTACGCCGAGGCCGCCCCCGGCCTGGACATGCTCGACCCCGTCTCCCGGCCCTGCGTGCGCACCGCCTTCGTCCTGTACGGGGACATCCTCGGCGCCGTGGCCCGCGACGGGTACAGCAGCGTCCACCGGCGGTCCGCGGTCCCCCCGGCGCGGCGCGCCGCCGTCGCCGCGGCCGGCCTGGCCGCGCTCGTGCGGGCCCGGTGGGCGGCGCCCGCCGCCCCGCCCGCGCCCGCCGTCGAGGAGCCCCGCCGATGAACCAGCCGCCCGACCCGCCGCGGCGCCGCCGCGGGCTCCCGGTCAGCCTCCGCAAGGACCCCGTCGCCTGGCACCGGCAGGAGCCCACCTGGCGCGCGGCCTCGCCCCGCCTCATCGCCGATGCCCTCGCCCGCGCGCAGTCCCGCCCCGCCGGCAACTGGTACGTCCTCGGGCCCAGCGCCGCCGTCGGCACCGACCGGGCCGGCGGGGGCACGGTCGCGGGCCGGGAGGTCGTGCTCTGGCGGGCCGCCGACGGCAGCCTGCTGGCGGGCCCCGGGGCCTGCCCCCACCTCGGCGCGCCCCTGGAACGGGCCCCGGTCCGCTGCGGCACCCTGGTCTGCTCCTGGCACGGCCTGGCCCTGACCGGCGCCCCGTTCGCCGGCTGGCAGCCGTACCCGGCCCACGACGACGGGGTCCTCGCCTGGGTGCGGCTCGACGAGGCGGGCGGCGAGGAACCGCTGGACGCCCCGGCCGTACCGGCCCGCCCGCCCGGCGCCCGCTCGCTGGCCGCCGTCTACACCGGCACCGGCGTGTGCGAGCCGGAGGACATCGTGGCCAACCGGCTCGACCCCTGGCACGGGGCCTGGTTCCACCCGTACTCGTTCGCCGACCTCACCGTCCTCGACGACGGCTCCCGCACCGACCGGCTCTCCGTACGGGTCTCCTTCAAGCTCGCGGGGCGCGCCGTGGTCCCCGTGACCGCCGAGTTCACCGCGCCGGGACCCCGTACGGTCGTCATGCGCATCACCGGAGGCGAGGGCGTCGGCTCCGTGGTCGAGACCCACGCGACCCCGCTGGGCACCGGCCGCGACGGGCGCCCCCGCACCCGGGTCACGGAGGCCGTCGTCGCCACCTCGCACCGCCCCGGCTTCCGGCTCGCGCGGGCCGCCGCCCCCCTGCTGCGCCCGCTGATGCGGCATGCCGCGGGACGGCTGTGGCAGGACGACCTCGCGTACGCCGAGCGGCGCTGGGAGCTGCGCAGTACGGGCCGCTTCCCCGGCTGACGGCGGCCCCGTAGCCGTACGTACGGCTACGGGGCCCCCTCAGTCGTACGCACCCCCGTCACACCCCGCGCGCCCCCCACCGCGAGGCCAGGAAGCGGGCGGCGGCGGAGCGGCCGCGGGCCGGTACGGTCCACAGGGGTTCGCCGCGGACGCCCCACTGCTCCAGCAGGGCGTTCGCTGCGAGGAACCCGCTGGTCGCGGCCCGCTCCATCAGGGCGACGGGCAGTCCGGTGCGGACGAGGTCGCCCGCGAGGACCACGCGCGGGTCCTCCGTGCGGACCTCCGGCCGGTCCCGGTAGCCGCCCACGGTGAACAGCGGGCAGTCGGACCGCCATTCGTGCCGGGCGTCGACGACCCGCGCGTCCGCGGTCTCCGGGTAGACCTCGCGCAGCAGCCGTACGAGCCGCTCCTCCACCGCGGGGCGCGGCAGGGCCGCATCCACGGCGTAGGCGTGCAGCTCCACGACCGAGCCGCCCGAGGCCAGCGCCCAGCGGTGGGCCTCGCCCTCCCACCGGTCGAGGACGCTGACGTTGTCCAGGCCGTCGTAGCCGCTGGTGCCCAGGAACCCGGGCCGGTGCCCGGCCACCGGGCGCGACAGCCACAGCCGCGACACCAGGAACGGGGGAGCCGTGCGCAGTCCGGCGATCCGCTCCCGCCAGGCGGGGCCGGCCAGTTCGGGGGAGGCCGCGGCCACCGACTGGAGCCCGGCCGTGTCCAGGGCGAGGACGACGGCGTCGCAGGGGTCCTCGCCGTCCTCCGTCAGCACGGCCCGCCGCCCGTCGCCCAGCGGCCGGACCCCCTGCACGGACCGGCCCGTGCGGATCTCCGCGCCGAGCCCGGTCAGGTACCGGGCCAGCGGCTCCCACAGGGCCTGCGGGAACGGCTCCCGCGGCACGTCGAACAGCAGCCCCTCGCTGGACCCGAGGAAGTAGATGTGGAACATCAGCACCAGCTCCGCCGCCGACAGCGTGGCCGGGTCGGCGAAGAAGCTCCGCGAGAACACCTCGAAGGCCAGGTGATGCGCCGCCTCCGGGAAGCGGATCGAGGCCAGGAACTCGGCGGCGCTCACCCCGTCCAGCGCCTCGTACACCCCCGGTACCGAGACGTCCAGCAGCGGCAGCGCGGCCCGCGCGTCCATCCGCCCCAGGTCCCGCCAGCCGAAGGAGGGGCTCTGCGCGACGAAGCCGAGCGCGCTCAGCGGCGGGGTGCGCGGCACGCGCGCGAAGCTGTCGCGGCCGCCGTTGCGGTGGCGCAGCGGGTAGTCCGCCAGCCCCGTCAGCCCGTTGAGGCCCGGATCGGTGCGGCGCAGCAGCGCGCGCAGGTTGTAGTACTGGCGGAAGAAGGCGTGGAAGCCGCGGCTCATCGTGGCCTGCGACCCGTCGGCCAGGGTGGTCTGCCAGCCGGCCAGCCGCCCGCCGAGCTGCTCCTCCCGCTCGTAGACGGTGACGCGGACGCCCCGTTCGGCGAGGACCGCGGCCGCCGCCAGCCCGGCGATCCCGCCGCCCGCCACCACCACCCGGGGCGGCGGTCCCGCCACACGGGCGCTGCCGGCGCCGGGGGCGATGCGCCGCGCCAGCCGGTCCCGGCCCGGCCGCGGGCCGTTCACGGGGCCGTTCCGACGAACGTGTGGGTGATCCCCGTCTGCCAGCCCGGCAGGGGCAGCGCCCGTACGCCGGTGAAGCCCGCCGCGCGCATCCGCTCCGCGAAGCGGGCGGCGGTGTCGAAGCCCAGCACGCTGCGCCACAGGTGCTCGTACAGGGCCCCGTCCCCGCCGGCCCGGCCCAGCGGCATGATGACCGTCCGGCACACGGCCGTCCACAGGGCCCGGTCCACGGGCCGGCCGCTGAGGGCGTACTCGTGTACGGCGATCCGCGCGCCGGGCGCCATCACCGACCGGACCTCCGCCAGGGTCCGGTCGGGATCGGAGACGTTGCGGAAGAGGTAGGCCGCGAAGACGGCGTCGAAGGGGCCCGCCACCCCGCCCTCGCCGAGCCGGTCTGCGCTGGCCCGGACGAAGTCCACCCCCTCGGGCCAGTGCTTGGCGCGGGCGCGCTCCAGCATCCCGGGCGAGGCGTCCACCGCCGTGATCCGCGCCCGTGCGGCCGCCTTGAGCAGGGCCGCGGTCGAGGCCCCGGTCCCGCAGCCGAGGTCCAGGACGCGCACCTCCCGGCCGTCCGCGGGCAGGCCGAGCCGACGGGCGGAGCGCCGCAGGTGCCCGTGGTAGCCGGGGCTCGCGGCGACCAGCCGGTCGTAGCGCGCGGCGGCGTGGTCGAAGGCCTCCGACAGGTCCTGGTCGTGCAGCAGTGGCATGGCAGCCTTTCAGCTCTCGGGAGCGGCCCGGTCCCGCGGCGGCCGGCGGGCCGGCACGGACCGGGGGAGCAGGGGGAGTTCGGCGAGCGAGCGCAGCATCGGGACGACGGGGGTGCGCAGGCCGATGCCGAAGTCCTCGCCGGGCGAGGTGGCGCCGTCGAGGAAGCGCAGGACCCGCTCGGCGGGGACGGAGGCGAAGAGCCGGGTGAAGAACTCCGCGCCGTCCACCCGCCCCCGGTCCAGCGCGCGCAGCAGGACGGCGTCCATCGCGCGCGCCCGCACGCCGTGCGGGGCGGGGGTGCGGGCGGGGGAGCGGCCGGTGCGGACGGCCGCGGCCAGTGCGCGGCTCTGGCGGCCGATCGCCGCGAAGGCGTACCCCGTGGAGGGGCGGACCGCCCCGCCGGCCGCGCCGATCAGGAAGACCCGCCGCCCGGCCCGGCGCGGGTAGCGGCCGTCGCTCATCGGGATCACCCCGTGCTCCCGGCCGGTGACGGCGTACCCGCCGAGTCCGAGGACCGGACCGCAGTAGTGGGCCAGCGCGCGCTCGTAGGCCTCCTCCGCCAGGACGGCCGGGGAGAACTGCGTGTACTCCACGAGGGCCTCGTGCCGGCTCACCGGGAGCACGTAGCCGAAGGCCAGGCCGCGCGGCGGCTGGGGCACGCGGAAGTCCATCAGGACCACTGCGCCGGGGTCGAAGGCGGGCCGGTCGGTCCGGACGAACCAGCCGCGGAAGTGCTGGAGCAGGGTCGTGCGGGCGGCCGGCAGCACCCGCGGCGGCCGGGAGTCGAAGACCAGCCCGCAGCGCAGAGCGGCCGGCGCGCCGTCGGCACCGGTCCCGCGGACCACGGCGGTGCCCGCCGCGTCCCCCGCGTCCGCGACGGACGACACGGTCATCGGGCGCACCTCGGCCCCGTACCCGGCCAGCTGCCCCGTCAGAGCCTCCTCGAAGGGCCCGGACCGCAGCATCTTGTACCGCAGCGGGCCCAGCGGCCGGTCGATGCGCGCGCCGTCGCGGCCGTACAGGCGCAGCCGGTCCCAGGAGGCCGCGAGGAGGTGGTCGTACGGGCCCGGGCCCGCCTCCCAGTAGCACCAGGTCCGCTCCGGGGCGCGCAGCGGTCCGGGCGGGGCCGCGGCCACCACCACCCGCGGCACCGGCCGTCCCGGCCCCTGCGGGCGCACCAGCTCCAGCGCGAGCGACAGCCCCGCGGCCCCGGCCCCGACGACCGCCACCTCAGCGTCCCAGCCCACCTGCACCTCCCGCCCTGCGCGCCGACGCTCCGTCTTCCGTGCCGCAGACCCCGGCGGATGCAGTCAACCGCAGCGGCCGCCGCCGGGCGGGTGACGCGCCCGGCGGCGGCGGGTCTCACACCCGGCCGCGCCAGGCGCCCGTGGCGGTGCCCCGGTCCTCGATGAACTGCTTGAACCGCTCCAGGTCCCCCTTGACGCGGCGGTCGACCACCCCCAGCTTGTCGCCGAGGTTCTCCGCGATCCCCTCCGGCTCGAAGTCCATGGTCAGCGTGACCTCGGTGCGGGCCGGGTCGATGGTCCTGAAGGTCACCAGCCCGGCCTGCTCGACCTCGCCGCCCACGGTCACCCAGGCGACCCTGCCGTCGGGCACCTGCTCGGTGATCTCCGCGTCGAACTCCCGCCGCACGCCCGCGACGCTCGTCACCCAGTGCGTCCTGGTGTCCGTACGCTGCTCGACCCGCTCGACCCCCTCCATGAACTGCGGGAACGATTCGAACTGGGTCCACTGGTCGTACGCGGTGCGCACCGGAACGCCGACCTCGATCGATTCCTTGACCTGGGACATGCTCGGCCTCCTGAACTGTCGCTTCAGCCCGGTGCGTTGCCGCACCCGGGCGGGCACCCCGTCGGCACCCGCTGCCGCACCTGCCCCGCTCCCGCCGGGCCACGCATGCGGATCCGAACCGGGCTCCTCCCGCGCAGCGGCACGACTGCGTGCAACCCGATCGGGCCCCGGGAGGGAAGTACGGGCAGGGGGGTGTCGGGGCCGGGCGCGGCCTCCGTCTATGATCTCTCAATCATCGAGATACTTGCTCATTGAGTTATCTGGTATCCGGATCCGGAAACACGGATCCGGTACACGAACGCGGAGGGGTCGTCCATGAGGAGCACATCGCGCCGGGCCCGGTGGCTGGTGCCGCTGGTGCTGTTGCTGGTCTGGCTGGGGATCGGCGGGGCGCTCGGCCCGTACGCCGGGAAACTCGGCGAGGTCGCGACCAACGACCAGGCGGCGTTCCTGCCCCAGAGCGCCGAGTCGACGAAGGTCCTCGAAGCCCGCAGGGCCTTCGAGCGCGCGGAGTCGGTGCCCGCCGTCATCGTCTGGACCGCCCCCGGCGGCGCCCGCGTCGACGCGGCGCAGCTGCGCGCCGCGACCAGCGCCGTCGCCGCCCTCGCGGGACGGCCCGGCATCTCCGGCCGGCCCTCGCCCGCCCTGCCCTCGCAGGACGGCGAGGCCGCACAGGCCGTCGTACCGCTCGCCCCCGACCTCGGCGAGGAGCTGCCCGCCGTCCTGGACGAGGTGCGCACGGCCGCCGCCTCCGTCCCGGGCCTCACCGCGCAGATCGCCGGGCCCGCCGCCACCCAGGCGGACCTCGCGGACGCGTTCGCGGGCATCGACGGGCTGCTGCTCGGCGTCGCGCTCGGCGCCGTCCTGCTGATCCTGCTGCTCGTCTACCGGAGCCTGCTCCTGCCACTGGTGATCATCATCGGGGCGGTGTTCGCCCTCGGCCTGGCCTGCGCCGTCGTGTACGCGCTCGCCGACCGCGGGATCGTGCGCGTGGACGGCCAGGTCCAGGGCATCCTGTCCATCCTGGTCATCGGCGCCGCCACCGACTACGCACTCCTGCTGGCCGCCCGCTTCCGGGAGGAACTCGCCGCCCGCGGGGACCGGATGGCCGCCGCCGTCGCCTCCGTACGCCGCTCCGCCGGCGCGATCACCGCCAGCGCCGCGACCGTCGCGCTCGGCCTGCTCGCCCTCCTCGCGAGCGACCTGACGAACAACCGCGCCCTCGGCCCGGTCGGCGCCATCGGCATCGTCTGCGCGGTGCTCAGCACCCTGACCTTCCTGCCCGCCGTCCTCGTCCTCCTCGGCCGGAGCGCCTTCTGGCCCGCGACGCCCAAGCCCTCCGACGCCACGGCCGACGGCCACCGCATCTGGCGCCGCATCGCCGCCGTCATCGACCGCTCCCCGCGCCGCGTCTGGGCCGCGACGGCCGCACTCATGCTCGCCCTGGCCGCCTTCGCGCCCGCGCTGTCCTCCAAGGGCGTGCCGCTGGACGAGATCTTCGTCAACGACGCGCCGTCGGTCGCCGCCCAGCAGACCCTCGGCGAGCACTTCCCCGCGGGCTCCGGCCAGCCCGCGGTGATCATCGCCCGTGCGGACCGGGCCGCCGAGGTGACCGCCGCCGCGGCCGGCAGGGGCATCGCCTCGGCCGCCGCCGTCACCGCCGCGGGCCGCCCGGGCGGCGGGGAGCCGCTCGTCGTCGACGGCCGCGTCCGCATCGACGCCACCCTGGAGGCGGCGGCCGACAGCCAGGCCGCCCAGACGGCCGTCAAGGAACTCCGCACCCGGGTCCACGCCGTCCCCGGCGCCGACGCCCTCGTCGGCGGCTACACCGCCCAGCGCTACGACACCGAGCAGACCGCGGCCCGCGACCGCAACCTCATCGTCCCCATCGTCCTCGTCGTCATCCTGCTGATCCTCGTCCTGCTCCTGCGCTCGTTCCTGGTCCCCGTCCTCCTGGTGGCGACGGTCGCCCTGAACTTCCTCGCCACCCTCGGCGTCTCCGCCCTCGTCTTCGAGCACCTGCTCGGCTTCAGCGGCACGGACGCCTCGGTCCCCCTGTACGGGTTCGTGTTCCTCGTCGCCCTCGGCGTGGACTACAACATCTTCCTCATGTCGCGGGTCCGGGAGGAGAGCCTCGTCCACGGGGTCCGCGCCGGGGTCCTGCGCGGCCTGACCACCACCGGCGGCGTGATCACCTCGGCGGGCGTGGTCCTCGCGGCCACCTTCGCCGCCCTGATGGTCATCCCGCTCGCCTTCCTCGTCCAGATCGCCTTCATCGTCGCGTTCGGCGTCCTCCTCGACACCCTCGTCGTCCGCTCGCTGCTCGTCCCGGCCCTGGTCATCGACATCGGCCCGCGCGCCTGGTGGCCCAGCCGCCTGTCCCGCCCCCTGACCGGGGCCCCGGCCGCCGACGGGGGCGGGGAACCCGCTCCCTGACGGACGGCCCCCGCCGCCCGCACCCCGGCCTGCCCGCCCCCTGCCGAGAAGGGGGCGGGCAGGCCGCTTTCCGTGCCCCGCGTGCCCCGTCGGCAGGCGGTGCGGCAGGCGGTGCACTGACGGGCAAGGGGCCGGGCGCGGAGGGTCAACCCGGCCCGGGACAGCGGCCGTACGTTCGGGGTGTGCCGGGCCCGGCGGAACCGCGGCCGGCACGCAGACCGCATCCGCAACCCGTCAGAGGGGGACCCCCATGTTCGACGCAGCCCAGGTGAAGGCCGCCCCGAGCGCAGACCTGCTCACCCCCGACAACGCCGTCATGGTGTTCGTCGACCACCAGCCGCAGATGTTCTTCGGCACCGGCAGCGGCGACCGCGCCGCCATCATCAACAGCACCGTGGGCCTGGCCAAGGCGGCCCGCGCCTTCGACGTGCCGGCCGTCCTGACCACCGTGGCCGCCGAGTCCTTCTCCGGCCCCCTGCTGCCGCAGCTCGCCGCCGTCTTCCCCGGGCAGAAGCCGATCGACCGCACCAGCATGAACGCCTGGGAGGACGAGGCGCTGGTCGAGGCGGTCCGGGCCACCGGCCGCAGGAAGATCGTCCTGTCCGGGCTGTGGACCGAGGTCTGCCTCGTCCTGCCCGCCCTGTCCGCGCTGGCGCAGGGCTACGAGGTGTACGTGGTCACCGACGCCTCCGGAGGGGTCACCCCCGCCGCCCACGAGCACGCCGTCGCCCGCATGACCGCCGCCGGCGCCGTCCCGGTGACCTGGGTGCAGGTGCTGCTGGAACTCCAGCGCGACTGGGCCCGCGAGGAGACGTACGGCGCCGTGATGGAGGTCGTCAAGGAGCACGCGGGCGCCTACGGCCTGGGCGTCGTGTACGCGCAGAGCATCCTCGGCGCCCACGCCGCCGGCTGATCCGCTTGGACACCGGCCTCCTGCTGCTGCGCCTGCTCGTCGGCCTGCTCATCGCGGCCCACGGGGTGCAGAAGACCAGCACGCACCTCGGCGGCCGGGGCCTGGCCGCCGGCGCCGAGGAGTTCCGCGCCGACGGCTTCCGCGGCGGCGCGCTCACCGCGCTCGCCGCGGGCGCCGGCCAGCTCGGCTCGGGGCTGCTGCTGGCCGCGGGACTGCTGACGCCGCTCGCCGCGACCGGCGCCATCGGGGTCATGACCGTGGCCCTCACCGTGAAGCGGCCCCACGGGCTGTGGGTGCAGGACGACGGCTACGAGTACCCGCTGGTCCTCATCGGCACCGCCGCCGCGCTCGCCGCGACCGGCCCCGGCGCCTGGTCCCTCGACCGGCTGCTCGGCCTGGCCCCCTACCCGCTGTGGTGGACGCTCCCCGTCCTCGCCGCGGGCGTGGGCAGCGGACTCCTCGTCCGGCTCACCCTGCACCGCCCCGCCGCATAGGCCGTACGGGCACCCCGTCCACCCGCCCCTCCGCCCCTCCGTCCCGGAGAGATCCACGATGCACCCACCAACAGCGCCTGCGGACACACCCGTTCCGCGTGGCGCGCGCACACTGCGCTACCCGCCGGGCGCGCAGGTCCAGCCCTTCGGCACGCTCCGGCCACTGCCCCTCGGCCTCCCCGACGAGGCCCGCGCCCGCGTCTGCGAGCTGCTCAACAGGCTGCTCGCCGACACGCAGGTCCTCTACGCCCTGTACAAGAAGCACCACTGGCTCGTGCACGGGCCGACCTTCCACTCCCTGCACCTGATGCTCGACCGGCACGCCGGCGAGCAGCTCGCCCTCGTCGACGCCCTCGCCGAGCGGGTCCAGACCCTCGGCGGCGTCGCCGTGGGCGACCCCCGGCACGTGGCCGAACTCACCTGCGTACCCCGCCCGCCGGACGGGGTCGAACCGGTCCCCGCCATGCTGGCGCGGCTCCTGGACGCCCACGAGCACATCCTGACCTCCGCCCGCGGGGCGGCCTCCCGGGCCGCCGCCGCGGGGGACGAGGGGACCGCGGACCTGCTGGTGTCGGGACCGGTCCGCACCGGCGAGGCCCAGGTGTGGTTCCTGGCGGCCACCCTGGGCGAGCTCCCGGCCCCGCCACAGAACAGGCCGGAGCCGTAGGCCCGTTCGCCCACCAGACGTCTCAACACCTCTTCCATCCAGTCCACTTGCATGTCCGTCCCTGCGCCCGCCACGGCCCGGGGCGGACCCCCACCGAAGGAGCACCCGTGCCCTACATCGACGCCGCCGAAGGCAACTCCGCCCCCGTCCGCCTCTACTACGAGGACCACGGCACCGGCCGCCCCGTCGTCCTGATCCACGGCTGGCCCCTCAACGGCGCCTCCTGGGAGAAGCAGACCGCCGCGCTGCTCGCCGCCGGGAACCGCGTCATCACCTACGACCGGCGCGGCTTCGGCCGCTCCGACCAGCCGGCGGACGGCTACGACTACGACACCTTCGCCGCCGACCTGGACGCCCTCCTGACCGCGCTCGACCTGCGGGACGCCGTACTCGTCGGCTTCTCCATGGGCAGCGGCGAGGTCACCCGCTACCTCGGCGCGTACGGCTCCGAGCGGATCACGAAGGCCGTCGTCATCGGAGTGGTCCCGCCCTTCCTCCTCAAGACCGACGACAACCCCGGCGGGGTCGACGGCAGCGTGTTCAAGGGCATCGAGGAGGCCATCGCCGCCGACCGGTTCGCGTTCATGACCACCTTCCTCGCGGACTTCTACAACACCGACGTGCTCGGCGGCGAGCGCATCAGCGAGCAGGCGGTGCAGGCCAGTTGGAACGTCGCCGTCGGGGCCTCCGCCAAGGGCACCCTCGACTGCGTCCAGGCCTGGCTCACCGACTTCCGCGCCGACCTGCCCCGCATCGACGTGCCCGTGCTGATCATCCACGGCGACGCCGACCGCATCCTGCCCGTCGACGCCACCGCCGTCCCGCTCGCCCGGCTGATCGAGGGCGCCGAGCTGACGATCGTCCCCGGCGGCCCGCACGGCCTGCTGTGGACGCACGCCGACGAGGTCAACGCGGCGCTGCTCGCCTTCCTCGACTGACGGCACCCGCTCCCGACCGGGGCCGGCCCTTCCACCCGGGGGCCGGCCCCGCCCCGCACCCGGCCCTCACCCAGACGGAGCCCCCATGCCCCACGATCCCGTACCCGCCTCCGCGTCCGTACGCCGGCCCCCGACCGGCACCCCCGGCCCGAGCATGCCCGTCGCCGGTCTGCTGCCCGGACACCAGAGCGGCGGACCGGCCCCCGCCGACCTCCTGCTGCGCAACGCCCGGATCCACACCGGCGACCCCGACCGGCCCGCCGCCACCGCGCTCGCGGTCCGCGACGGCCGCATCCTCGCCCTCGGCGACGACCACGACCTGGCCCCCCACACCGGGCCCGAAACCCGGGTCGTCGACGCCCTGGGCCGCCGGGTCGTCCCCGGACTCAACGACTCCCACCTGCACGTCATCCGCGGCGGCCTCAACTACGTACTGGAACTGCGCTGGGACGGGGTCCGCAGCCTGCGCACGGCCCTGGCGATGCTCCGCGAGCAGGCCGGCCGCACCCCCAGGGGCCAGTGGATCCGCGTGGTCGGCGGCTGGACCGCCGAGCAGTTCGCCGAACGCCGGATGCCCACCGTCGCCGAACTCAATGCCGCTGCCCCCGACACCCCTGTCTTCGTCCTGCACCTGTACCAGTCGGCCCTGATGAACCGGGCCGCCGTACGGGCCGCCGGCTACACCCGCACCACCTCCGACCCGCGCGGCGGGCAGATCGTCCGCGGCCGCGACGGCGAGCCGACCGGCGTGCTCCTGGCGGCGCCGAGCGCCCTGCTCCTCTACTCCACCCTCGCCAAGGCGCCCGCCCTGGACCCCGCCGACAAGCGCACCTCCACCCGCCACTTCCTCCGCGAGCTCAACCGCTTCGGCCTCACCTCCGCCGTCGACGCGGCCGGCGGCTTCCAGAGCTTCCCCGAGGACTACTCCGCCGTCACCGACCTGGCCCGCACCGGCGAACTGTCGCTGCGCATCACCTACCACCTCTTCCCGCAGACCGCCGGTCAGGAGCTCGCCGACCTGCGCCGCTGGACGCAGACGGTCCGGCCGGGCGACGGCGACGAGTGGCTGCGCCTGGGCGGCGCCGGTGAGAACCTCACCTGGGCCGCCGCCGACTTCGAGAACTTCTCCGAACCGCGGCCCGAGCTCGCCCCCGGCTACGAGGCCGAGTTCGAGCAGGCCGTCCGCCTGCTCGCCGAACACGGCTGGGGCTTCCGCCTGCACGCCACGTACGACGAGACCATCCGCCGCGACCTCGCCGTCTTCGAGAAGCTCGCCGCCGAAGGCCTCTTCCCGGCCGGCAGCCGCTGGCTCTTCGACCACGCCGAGACCGTCTCGGACGCCAGCCTCGACCGGATCGCGGCCCTAGGCGGCGCCCTGTCCGTACAGAACCGCATGTCCTTCCAGGGCACCGCCTTCCTCGATCGGTACGGGGCCGAGGCCGCCGCCCGCACCCCGCCCGTGCGCGCCATGCTGGACCGCGGGCTGACCGTCGCCGCGGGCACCGACGCCACCCGCGTCTCCTCGTACAACCCGTGGGTCTCCCTGCACTGGCTGGTGACCGGGCGCACCGTCGGCGGCACCGCGCTCTACCCGGCCGCCAACCTGCTCGACCGCTCGACCGCACTCGAGCTGTACACCCGCGGCGGCGCCCGCCTGACCGGCGAGGCCGACACCAAGGGGATGCTCCGCGAGGGCTTCCTCGCGGACCTCGCGGTGCTGTCCGCGGACTACTTCGCGGTGCCCGAGGCGCAGATCCCGGACATCGAGTCCGTCCTCACCGTGGTCGGCGGGCGGATCGTCCACGCGGGCGCCGAGTTCGCGGGACTCGAGGAGCCGCTGCCCCCGGTCAGCCCCGGCTGGAGCCCGGTCGCCCGCTTCGGCGGCTACCCGTCGGCCGGCGCCCGGCAGGCGGAGGCCGTGGCCGAGGCGGCCGCCGAGTCCGCGGAGCACCGCGCCTGGCGCACCGGCCGGAGCGCCCCGCCCCCGGCCGGTCCGGCCGCCGTCGACCCCTGCTTCGCCCACTGAGCGCGGGAGCACCCGCATGAGGAGGACCCCGTATGAGTAGCACCGCTGCCGCCGGCCAGGGTGGCGGGCCGGGGCGTCGCTTCGAGCCCGACCTGCGCGCCATGACCCGGATCACCCTGCGCCCCATGGCCTCGCCGATGCCGCTCGGCTTCTTCACCGTGGCCCTCGCCTCGGTCCTGACCGGCTGCCTCCAGCTGGGGGTGTTCGACGCCTCCGAGCGGCGGGCCGTGGCCCTGTGCGTGCTGCCGGCGTTCGCCCTCCAGTTCCTGGTGAGCATCCTCGCCTTCAGCGCCCGCGACGTCGTCGCCGCCACCCTCATGGGGGTGTTCGCGGGCAGCTGGCTCGCGTACGCGCTGGTGATGGGGACGGGGGCGGCCGGCGGGATCCGGGTGCTCGGCGTGTTCAACCTGGCCCTCCTGGCCCTGGGGGCGCTCCTGGCGGCGGTCACGCGCGCCAAGCGCGCGCTGTGGCTGGTCATCGCGGCCTCCCTGCCCCGGTGGGCCGCCACCGGGCTGGGCGGGCTGACCGGAGCGGAGGCCCTCACCCGGACGGCGGGCGCCTTCGGCCTGCTGGTCGCGCTCGCGGCGGGGTACGCGGCCTTCGCGCTGATGCTGGAGGACATGCGCAGCGAGGAGGTCCTGCCGATCGGCCGCAGCGGGCCCGCCCGGGACGCGGTGGAGGGCGACCTCGCCGTGCAGCTGCGCAACGTGGAGCGGCAGGCGGGGGTGCGGCGGACGCTGTAGGCGGGCGCGGCGGGCGGACGCCGGCCGGCCGGATGGTCAGGCCGGCCGCGCAGGGCCCGCCGCACCGGCGCTCGCGGCGGGATCGGCCGTCTCCCGGGAGAGCGCCTGCCACTCCCGGGGCGACATGCCGTAGGCCGCGCGGAACGCCCGGCTGAAGTGGGACGGGCTGACGAAGCCCCACTGCTGGGCGACCGCCGACACCGCCGTCCCGGCGCCGGTGCGGCGCGACAGGTCCCGGCGGCACCGGTCCAGGCGCTCCCGGTGGATCCACCGGCCCACGGACGCCCCCTCCGCCTCGAACAGCCGGTGCAGGTAGCGCACCGAGACGTGGTGCGCGGCCGCGATCCGCTCCGGGGTGAGCCCGGGGTCGGCCAGGTTCTTCCGTACGTACTCCTTGATCCGGGCGAGCATCCCCCGGGCCGCCTCCGGCGACTGCGGCCCGGGGCGGCCCCGGCGCTCGCGGACCAGGACCGCGAGCAGGTCGGCGGCGGTCAGCCCCAGCCGGTGCCCGGTGTCCGGGTCCAGGCCGGAGGCGTTCCCGGCCAGCCCGGCGAGGTAGCCGGCCAGCACCCCGGCGGTCCCGGTACGGCCGTCGAAGAGCGTGCCCGTGACGGCCCTCAGGTCCTCGTCGGGGACGCCGATGTCCTCCTTGGGCAGCCGGAACGCGGTGAACCGGAACGCGTCGGGCTGCTCGCGGCGGTACGGCTGCCCGGCGTCCGAGCACGTGAACGTCCCCGGCACGACGAGCGCCTGCCGCCCGTGCTGGGTGAGCCGCGCCGTGCCCCGGTGCTGGAGGGTGAGGGTCAGGAACTGGCCGCCGCCCTGGGCGATGCGGCCGCGGCTGCGGGTGACGGTCTGCGGCCCGGCCCCGACCTCGGAGATCTGGAGGCGGCCGACCTGCCTGCTGACGATCGTGCCGACGGCCGGCTCCGGCTCGTGGAGGGTGACGTCCAGCGGTACGAAGGTGCCCGAGACCAGGCTGTGCCAGTAGTCGGCGCGCTCGGCGGGGGGCAGGGCCGCGGTGGTGGCGGTGGTGCCTGCGGGGGCGGCTGCGGTGGAGACGGCCTGGGACATGGGGACTCCGGGAGGGGTGCGGGGTGGTTCCGCTCCCACTCTCGGAGGGCCGGGCGCCCCTGCCATCCGTCAAGTGACTTGCCCCGTGCGTCAGCGGTCGCCCGGCCCCGCGTCCTGCTCGACCACATCGCGCAGCTGGCTGCGGGAGGTCACGCCGAGTGCCGGGAAGGCCTGGTAGAGGTGGGTGCCCACGGTGCGGGGGGACAGGAAGAGCCGTTCGCCGATCTCCCGGTTCGTCAGCCCCTGCGCGGCGAGCCGGACGATCCGCTGCCGCTGCGGGGTCAGGGACCGCAGGGCGCTGGGCGGTCCCGGCTCGACGGCGACCCCGGCCGCCCGCAGCTCCGCCTCGGCCCGGCCGCTCCACTGCACGGCCCCCAGGCCGTCGAAGGCCTCCCGCGCCGTGGTCAGCGCCTCGCGGGCCTCGCCGATCCGGCGCCGTCGGCGCAGCCATTCCCCGTACTCCAGCCAGATCTGGGCCCGTTCGAACGGCCACCGCCGGCCCGCAGGGTCGCTCAGCGCGGTCCGGAACAGCTCCCCGGCCTCCTCGGGTCCGGCCAGCAGGGCGGCGGCCCGGTCCATGGTCTGCCGGAGCCGGACCGAGGCCCCGTCCCCGACCTCGGCGGCCACGGCCTCCAGCACCGTACGGGCCTCGTCGGCGCGTCCCGTCAGCACGGCCGCGGCGGCGTGGTCGGCGACCGCATGGCAGGACAGGTGGTGGTGCAGCGGGGCGCCCGCGGGGTCGAAGAGGGCGCGCAGGTGCCGGTGCGCGGCGGCGTGGTCGCCCAGCACGGTGGCGGCGAGCCCTGCTGCGCGGCGGGCGCGCACCACGGTTCCCAGGACGCCGGCCGGTTCGGTGGCGGCCAGGGCGGCGGCCGCGTGCCGCAGCGCCCGCTCGGGATGACCGGTGAGGGCGTCGAGGGTGGCCAGTACCGTCACCGCCCGTACGGTGCCCAGGGTGTGTCCGCCGTCGAGGAACCGGGCCGCGAGCCGCTCCACGCCGAGCCGGGCGTCCGCCCAGCGGCCGGCGTCCACGTTGGCCCAGGCCAGGTCGACGGCGGTGACCCCGGCGTGGAAGGCGTCCGCGTCCTCCCACTGCGGGTTGACGAGCTCCCCGAGCAGGCCGGCGGCCGTCTCGGTCTCGTCGAGGACCAGGGCCAGCACGCCGAGGGTGTGCAGTTCGGTGGGGAGCCGCCCGGGGGTCGCGGCGACGGCCGGCAGCAGGGCGCGGACCGCCGGGCCCTGCACGAAGGGGTCGGTCACGCCGAGGTCCCAGAGGTGGAACGGGTGCTCCGCGATGCCCTCCGTGTCGCGCTCCTCCAACAGGGCCCTCAGGCGCTTGCGCTGGGCGGGGGAGCCCGAGTGGTACGCGATCCCGGTCGCGATGGTGGACACGCCGGCCCCGATCGCGGCCGGGTGCATCAGCCCGTCGGTGTCGACGAGAGCGAAGGCGCGCTCCATGCGCATGGCCAGCATGGCGACGAGCCCGCTCAGCCCCGAGATCCACCCCGTGGCCAGGGGGTCCCGGTTGGCGTCCAGCGCCTGCGCGGCGAGCGCCTCCGCCTGCCCGAGATCGCCGACCAGCACCGAGGCGTACGCCGCGGTGGCGAGCCGGCGGCTGCGGTCGGCCGGTTCGGTGCCCAGCTGGGCGGCCCGCTCCAGCCCGGCGACCGCCTCCGCCATGGCCCCGCGGGCCACCGCCCGCATCGCCGTCCCCTCCAGCGCCTGCGCGACCCCGGCGTCGGGGGCCACGGTGGCCGCGGACAGCTGCCAGGCCTGCCGGTCGGGGTCGGCCCCGAGCGCGGCGGCCAGGGCCAGGTGGGCGCGGCGCCGCTCGGCGAAGGGGGCGGCGCCGTAGACGGCGGACCGGATGAGCGGGTGGCGGAACGCGATGCGGTCGGCGTCGACCCGTACCAGCCCCGCCCGTTCCGCGGGCTGCCAGACCTCGACGCCCGTGCCGGGCGGCAGCGCGGCCAGTACGTCGCCCAGGGCGGCGCCCTCCGCCGCCGCGGCGAGCAGCAGCGCCTCGCGGGAGGCCGCGGGCAGCGCGCCGACCTGGTCGGCGAAGGTGCGCTCCAGCAGGTCGGTGACGGGGACGCGGCCCGTCGGGGGCAGGCCGCCCTCGCGCGCCGCCTGCCGGGCCAGCTCCACGAGCGCGAGCGGATTGCCGGCGGCCGTGTCGAGGACGCGGCGGCGCGCGGGGCCGACGGGGGCCTCGGGCTGCGCCCCGAGGAGCTCCTCGGCCTCGGCGGGCGCAAGGGCCGTCACCAGCAGTTCCGGTACGGAGGGGTCCAGCCAGTCGGGGCGGCGGGTACCGCGGGCCGCGACGAGCAGACCGATGGGTTCGCCGGCGAGCCGCCGGGCCAGGAAGCCGAGCACCTGGCAGCTGCCGCGGTCGATCCACTGCACGTCGTCGGCGACGAGCAGCAGCCGGTGCGCGGAGGCGAGTTGGGAGGTGAGCGTGAGCACCGCGAGGCTCATCATCATCAGGTCGGGCGGCGCCGGGTCCTCGCCGAGGCCGAAGGCGCTCAGCAGGGCGTCGCGCTGGCGGACCGGCAGCCCCTGCGCGCCGTCGAGGACCGGCAGCAGCAGCTGGTGGAGCCCCGCGAAGGCGAGTTCGGTCTCGGCGGCGTTCCCGCGGACCCGCAGCACCCGGGCGCCGGCCGCGGCGGCCTCCGCGGCGGCGGAGTCGAGGAGTGCGGTCTTGCCGACCCCGGGGTCCCCGAGCAGCAGCAGCGAAGCGGCGGAGATGCTGGGCGCGAGCGCTTCGGCGATGGCCGCCCGCTCCTTCTGACGACCTATCAACGTGCTGCTCCTGAACTTTCCCTGCTCGAAATCGAACGCCGTTCGTCATTGACGAACGGCGAAGAAAGATCATAACTGAAAGTGATCGTAAGGAGATCGGTGCGGTGCCGGAGCCGTCCGGCAGGATGGCCGGCATGGACTCCGAGATGCTGAGAGACGTCTGGCGGCGCATCCTGATCGGCCCCGGCAAGTCGTGGGTGCTCTTCGAGAACGGCACGTGCGTCGTACTGACCGCCCCCGAAGGGGACCTCGCCGAGCAGGCCGCGGGCCTCATGGCGGAGTTCGGCCCCGCGCGGGCCGGATCCTCCGCCGGGGACTTCGGGGTGGTCGACTTGACGGCCGCGGACGGCTGGGTCGTCACGGGGCACCACAACGACGTGCTCACCTACGTCGGCCCCGACGAGCCGCGCGACGCCTCGCACCTCGTCGTCGGGCTGCTGGGCCGGTCCAAGCGCCACCAGGACGGCACCGAGTTGAAGGTGGTCCACGTCGAGGACAGGCGGGACCCGGCCGGCGCAGCGTAGCGGCCGGACCCGGCCCCGCCCGTGCCGGGCGCCCGCCGCCCCGGCGGGCGCGGCAGCGGATCAGCGGGTCTGGCGGTGGCGGCCGCGGGGGCCCGGTTCGGCGAGGGCGGTGAGGACCATCGCGATGCCCAGCGGGAGCAGGGTGAGGAGCGAGAACATCATGGCCCGCTCCTGCCCCTGACCGCCCACCCCATGCCCGGACGGGCGACGTTGGCCGATTCGGGGCGGGTAGGCCTGGCTCTTGCGTCCCACCTGCCTCGCTTCTCCCCTCAGCCCCGGCCGTCTCGCGTGCCGCCTACCCCACGGGCTCCGCCATGTCGTACCCCGTCACGGCCCGGGCGTAGGCGTGCAGGGCCGCGATGACCTCGGCCCGGGTGCGCCGGCCCGCGAGGACCTCCATCTGGTAGCCGTCCTCCATGGCCACGAAGCTGGCGGCGAGCGTCCGCGGCGGGTCCTGGAGTCTGAAGTGCCCCTGGGCCTGACCCAGAACGAGAATGCCTGAGTACACGGCAATCTGACGTTCGGTCAGGGCGCTGTCCAGGGCCGCGGCCTTGGCGTCGCGCAGACAGCGGGGCCAGTACTCGAAGAGCAGTCGGGTCAGCGTGTCCTCCGGCCCGGTCGCGACCCCCTGGTCGATACAGGCCGCGAGTTGGCGGCGCGCGTCCGCGAACTCGTCCGCGGCCTGCTCGCGCTCCCGGCTGTAGCGCTCGATCGCCTGCTGGTAGGTCGCGTGGACCAGGGCGTCCAGGTCGCCGTAGTAGAGCACCGCCGCGGGGGTGACCCCCGCCTCCTCCGCGACGTCGCGCAGCCGCAGGCCCTCCAGCCCGCGTGCCACGAGGGCGCGCTCCACCGCCCTGCCCAGCTCGGCCCGGCGGGCCTCCTTGGAACTGCTGCCCCTCTTCGCGGCCACGCCGTATCCCTCATCTTTCTTGCGACTGGATTTAAAGATAGCCCTCAATCCCTTGACCATCCAGCGACCAGTCTCTTAAATCTGCGTTTAACAAAGACCGCCGTCCGCCTTACGGAGGCACCATGCCCGACCCGAACCAAGCCGGCGCCAGACCCGTCCAGGTCCCCGGCCCCGCTGCCGCTCCGACTCCCGCCCCCGACAAGGGGCTGCGCAAGGGCTCGGTGGGCCTGCTCGCCTCCGTCACCCTCGGGCTCTCCTGCGTCGCCCCGGCCTACAGCATCGCCGTCACCCTCGGGTACGTGACCCTGGCCGTCGGGGACCTCGCGCCCGCGGCCCTCCTCCTGGGCTTCGTCCCGATCCTGCTCACCGCCTTCGCCTTCCGCGAGCTCAACCGCGAGATGCCCGACTGCGGCACCACCTTCGTCTGGACCACGCGGGCCTTCGGACCGCTGACCGGCTGGCTCACCGGCGGCTGGGTCGTCCAGGCCGCCACCCTCCTGGCGATGGCAGCCCTCTCCCAGGTCGGCGCGGGCTACCTGCTGCGACTGCTGGGCCTGCACTCCCTGGCCGCCAGCGCCCCCGCCGTCACCCTCACCGCACTGGCCCTGCTCGCCGCGGTCACCGCCGTCGCGTACCGCGGGCTGCACCTCTCGGCCTCCGTCCAGTACGTGCTGCTCGGACTCCAGCTGGCCGCGCTCCTCGGCTTCGGCGCCGCCGCCCTCGCCCGCGACGGCGCCGCCACCCCCTCCCCGGAGTGGCTCAACCTCCTCGCCTTCCCCGGTTTCGGCCCCTTCGCGGAGGCCGTGATGCTGTGCCTGTTCATCTACTGGGGCTGGGACGCACTGGTCACCGCGAACGAGGAGACGCGTGACGGGGAGCGCACCGCAGGCCGGGCCGCGGTCCTGTCCACCCTGGTCCTCCTGGGCACGTACCTGTTCACCGCCTTCGCGGCCATCGGATTCGCCGGCACGGGGCCCGGCCCCACCGGCCTCGGCAGCCCCGAGAGCGCCGCCGACGTCCTCTCCGCCCTCGCCCCGCCCGTCCTCGGCCCGGCAGGCGCCAAGGTGATGCAGCTGGCCGTCTGCGTCTCAGCGGTCTCCGCCCTCCTCACCAGCCTCGTCGGCTCCTCCCGCGGCACCCTCTCCATGGCCGCCCACGGCGCCCTCCCGCCCGCCTTCGCCCGCGTGCACCCCCGCCACCGCACCCCCGGCTTCGGCACCCTCTTCGGCGGGGCCGCGGCCGGCTGCCTCCTCGTCCTGCTCACGCTCGTCTCCGCCGACTTCCTCGGCGACGCGATCCTCTGCATCGGCCTGCTGATCGCCTGCTACCGGTGACTTGGCCAGTGCACCGGGCTTCAGCCCGGTGGTGAAGGCCATCCCGAGACCGGAGGCGCGGAGCGCCGGAGTGCCTTGCGCCTC
>NZ_JBVJYM010000044.1:0-38196 GCF_055600495.1 Streptomyces sp. NPDC038213 | reverse complement strand
GGGCTGCCAGAACAGCCGCCGAAACACCGGCCGTGGTGCGGTTACGCATATCACTCCTTCATCCGAGCCCCGGCCGGAGAGGGCCAGGGCCTTCGCAGGTGGTTCGCCACGGGGACGGCCGCGGACGGGTCCCCCGGGCGGACACCACTCGCACGGCCCAAGCGGCGACCCCGCCGGGGCACGGGGCATGAGCTTCCGCTTGAGCGGGTCGTGCACGGCCACGGGCCGGAGCGGGCGCGGCAGGAGCGCGGCTTGAGACCGCCTCGACGGACCCCGCGCCGCACACGGGTCTCCGGAGGCGCGGATCGGCTGCGCGTCAGGTGAACGGGGCTGCGTGAGAGCCGGTTTCGGGGTGTGGGCGGGGTCCGGCGCCGCGGCGGGCGGCTCTCGACAGGGACCGTGGGCGGGAGCGATGATCGACGCGAAGTCGGGGGACTTTACGGGCGGGATGTGAAGATCCGGTGCCGGTCGGCCTCGCGGTCGGGCGGTGCCGAGCCCACGACAGCAGGGAGATGCCGTGTTACGAACGGTGAGGGATACGGGGGCGACGGCCGCGGGGGCGCACGAGGCCTCGGCGGGACCGCTGGTGGGGCGGGACGGCGAGCTGGAGCAGCTGACCCGGATGCTGGCCGGGGGGCCGCGGACGCGCAAGGTCGCGGTCGTCGAGGGGAAGGCGGGCGTCGGCAAGACCCGGCTGCTGGCCGAGCTGGGCGAGCGGGCCACGGCAGCGGGGTGCGAGGTGCTGAGGGCCGCGGCCGCCCCGGCCGACGCCGGCGTACCGTACGGGCTGCTGATGCACGCCCTGTACCGCACCCCCGTACTGGACCTCCTGGAGGAGTTCGGGGACGAGCCGGCCGAGGGGGCGGCCCAGCGCCACCGCAGGCACCGCCGGCTGCGGGACGCCCTGCTGGAGAACATCCTCCTCACGCGGGTGGTCATCGTCCTGGACGACCTCCAGTGGGCCGACGACGAGTCCCTGCGGCTGCTGGAGCACCTGCTGCGCGGCCCCTCCGACGAGCGCCTGGGGTTCGTCCTGGCCCACCGCTCCGGGGGCTGCCCGCCCTGGCTGGCGCGGACCCTCGGGGACGCCGCCGCGCTGCGGATCGCCCTCGGGCCGCTCGGTCCGGCCGACGCCGCCCGGCTGCTGCCCGAAGCACCGCCCGCCCGCGCGCAGCTGCTCCTCGATGCGGGCCGCGGCAACCCCCGTGAGCTCCGCGCCCTCCACCGGCTGGCGACGGGGCCCGCGCGGGACCTGGCGGACGAGGCGGCCGGCGGGCTCGCGGCGGGGGATCCCCGGGGCGTGGGGCGCCTGGACGGCTGGTACCCGGACTCGGAACTGCTCGGCGAGCTCGACGGCCTCTCGGTGGCGGCGCGGGTGGTCCTCGAGGCCGCCGCCGTCGCCGGGGCGGAGTTCGACACGGCGCTGGTGGCGGCGGTGGCGGATCTGCCGCCCCATCAGGTCGGCGTAGCACTCAACGAGTTGGCCGCCCACGGCTGCCTCGACGGCAGTGCCGGCTGGTACCGGTTCGACCGTCCGCTGCTGGGCGCCGCGGGCTACCGGCTCACCCACGCGGACTGGCGGGCCGAAGCGCACCGGCGGGCCGCCGCCCACCTCGACCGGCGCGGTGCCGCGCCCGGCGCCTGGGCCGCCCACGTCGAACACGCGGCCCACACCGCCTCCGGCGAGGAGCTCACCCGGCTCGTCGACATCGCCCGGGCGGAGCTGCACGAGGCCCCCGAGACCACCATCCGCCGGCTGCGCACGGTGCTGCGGATGCTCTCCGACCGGACCTCCTGCGCCCAGTACCACAGCGCAGCGCTGCTGTTGGGCCGCGGCCTGACCGTCACCGGCCGGCTGGACGAGGCCGCCGAGGTGCTGCGCCCCCTGCTGGGCGCACCGGGCGGGAGCGCGACGGCCGCGGCGGACCTGCTGGCCCTGGGCGAGCGGCTGCGCGGCCGGGGGGAGCGCGCCTACCAGGTGCTGCGCGGAGCCGACGGCGCCGCGGATGCCGGGGCCGGTTCGTCTCCGGTTCCGCGCCCGTTCTCCCGTACGGCGCCCGGCCCCGGCGCCCTTCCGCACGAGGAGGTGGCCGCCCGGCCGCGGGGGGAGACGGCCGCTCCGGCCCCGCTCGGCGTCCGCCCCGGCGAACGCTACTCGGATACGGGCACGGGCACGGGCGTGGGGACCGCGCCGGTCCACGGGGGCGGGTCGGGCGGCCCGGACCAGCCCGCCGCAGGTGCGGCCCGCTCCCCGGCCGATATCGAAATCAGCCTGGCCAGAGGCGAGATGATGAACCATCAGTGGGGGCGATGTCTGGGCCGCCTCGATGCCCTGGCCCTGCCGGCGGACCGCCCGGAGCTCGCCGCGGCCGCCGATGCCCTCAGAAGCCTGAGCCTGATCGTCCGGGGCGACGTGGCGGGCGCCGTGGACGCGCTCGACTCGGCGGAGCACCTCGCCGACTCCCTCACCGGCAGCGAACTGCTGCGGCTCCTGGGCGGTCTGCCCGACCTGTGCTGGGCGGAGGTCCTGCTGGAGCGCCCGAACCGGTGCGCGCGCCGGGTCGAGGAGGCGCTCGCCCTCGCGGAGGGCCACCAGCACCGCTACCTGCTCCCGGAGCTGTACGTCGTACGGGCGGCGCTCCTGGCCGTGTCCGGCCCGATGGAGGACGCGCTGGCGGCGGCGGACGCGGCCCTCGCATGGGCGCGGTCGCTCGGCATGACGGAGATGCTCGCGCCGGCGGCGAGCCTGCGCCTGCGGGCCCTGCTGTGGGGAGCGGGCCCCGAGGCCGCCGCGCCGGCCCTGGCGCTGCTGGAGGGCTGCCCGGAGCCGGACACCTGGATGTGGGCGGGCTTCATCCGGCACGTCCGGCTGGAGGCGGCGCTGGCCCTGGGCCGTCCGCTGCCGCCCGAGGAGGCGATCCGGCTGCTCGGGGCCCCGGACGAGCGGCGGTCCGACCCGATGGCCGTCCACGGCCACGACCTCGCGGCGGACTTCTGGGCCCGGGCGGGGGACGCCGCGGCGGTCGCCCGGCATGCCGCAGGGGCAGCGCGCGTGCGGGTGTCCGGGCTCCCGGTGGCCGGCGCCGTCGCCGAGCTCACCCAGGCCCGGCTGGCGGCCGTCCGCGCCGACCACGCACGGGCGGTGGAACTGGCCTGCCGGGCGGGCGACCAGCTGGCGGCGGCGGGCGCGCCCGTCAAGGCGGGCCAGGCGTACCTGCTGGCGGCGCGCTCGGCCGGGAGCCTGGGGTGCGCGCAGAACCTCGCACGGGCCGTCGGCGCGGCCGAGGAGCAGTTCGGCCGGGCCGGTGCGCACGCCCTGCGGCGGGCGGCGACGGAGCTGGGCGGGGGGTACGCGGCGGCCTCGGGTGCGCCGGTCACGGGCGGGTCGGTCACGGGCGGGCCGGTCGCAGGCAGGCCGGTCGCAGGCGGGCCGGGCACGGGCGACGGTGCGCGGGCGGACCGTACGGCGTCGGGGTCTGCCGAACCGGCTGAATCCGCTCCGGAGCGCGCGCAGTCGGCCCCGCGGGCCGGTGGGGCGGCGGACTCCGTCCTGTCCGCCCGCGAGCGCGAGATCGCCGACCTCGTCGTCGAGGGGCTCACCAACCAGGGCATCGCCGCCCGGCTGTTCGTCAGCGTCCGCACGGTGGAGACCCATCTGACCCGCATCTACGGCAAGTTGGGCATCGCCAGGCGCGGCGCACTGGCCCGGGCGCTCGACTCCGCCTGAGCCGGCCCCCCGCCACCCCCGAGCACTCCCGCGTGGCGGTGAACGGCCCCGTACGGCCCCGGCCCCGTAGCACCACCCCCTGAATCCGCGGGGGCGGCGCTGCGGGGCCGCCTCGTTTCACCGGCCCGTACGGTCCCCCGTACCGCCACCCTTACGGCCCGTACGCCCACGCCGCGTACGTGTCGTGGTTTCCCGCAGTACCGCCCGCCTCCGCCCAATACGGGTTCTCCCTGCGGGAATCCACGATCTGCGCGGGGGCCCCGCCGCCTTAGCGTCCTTCCCGTACCCCGCAGTCGCCGGGGAGCACGGCACACCACACGACGGTCCGGCCCGGCGCGGTTCATCCCGCGCCAGGGGACGGACGCGGTGGCGCGGCCGGACAGCACGGACGGGAGGCAGCAGGTGCAGCAAGCGCAGCAGGTCGAGTTGACGGGCGGGGTCGGCGGTGCGGACGGCTTCCCCCTGCGGGGCCTGGCCGAGGCGGTCCTCGCCCAGCACGGTGCCGCGGGCTGGACCGTCACCGAGGACGGCACGTGGTGCCGGGTCATGCCGCCCGTACGGGACGACCGGGTCCAGGGCTGGAAGCTGCACCTGTCCGCGACGCGGCTCTCGGCCCCCGAGGTCGTCCACCGCGCGGCCGCCGTCCTGGTCGCCCACGGCTGCGGGTTCAAGTTCGCCCGGAGCATCGCGGTGGTCGAGGAGATGACCTCGGACCGCTACGACCGGGCCCAGTGCGGCAAGGTCGTCACCTGCTACCCCGCGGACGACGGGCAACTGCGCACGCTGGCCGCCGCCCTGGACGAGGCCACCGCGGGGCTGCCCGGCCCGGCGATCCTCTCCGACCGCCGCTACCGGCCCGCCAGCCTCGTGCACTACCGCTACGGCGTGTACGGCGGGGTGCCCGTCCTCACGAACGACGGCAGCCACGAGCTGCGGATCGAGGCACCGGACGGCACCGCGGTGGAGGACCTGCGCAAGCCGTGGTTCTGCCCGCCCGCATGGGCCGTGTCCCCCTTCCCCGAAGAGCCCCGGCAGCAGACCCAGCCGCAGGCACGAGCACAGGCGCAGGCGCAGGCAGCCGCGCCCAGGACCCCGGGGCCGGCCCTGCTCGCCGGCCGGTACGAGATCCGCGAGGCGATCCGGCACTCCGCCAGGGGCGGCGTCTACCGGGGGCTGGACCACCGGACCGGTGCGGACGTGGTGGTGAAGCAGGCCCGGGCGCACGTGGCGACCCGGGTGACGGGCGAGGACGCCCGGGGCTCGCTGCGCCGCGAGGCCGCCGCGCTCGCGGAGCTCGACGGGATCGCCGCCGCCCACGTGGACCTCTTCGACGTCGACGGGCACACCTTCCTCGTACAGGAGTCCCTGCCCGGAAGCACGCTGGCGCAGTGGGTGCAGGACGAGCTGGACCGCACCGACCGCCTGGGCGGTCTGGCACCGGCCCGGGTGGTGGAGACGGCCCGCCGGCTCGCGGAGCTGCTGGCGGGGGTCCACGCCCGGGGGCTGGTCTACCGGGACTTCACCCCGAACAACATCGTCGTGGGGCCGGACGGCGGGCTGCGGCTGATCGACCCGGAGCTGGCCGTCCGCCCCGGGCAGTGGGTCACCCGCGGGTTCACCGAGGGGTTCGCCGCGCCCGAGGTGACGCGCGGGCCGCGGTTCGGCCAGGCACCGGGCCCCGAGTCGGACCTCTACTCCCTCGGTACGGTCCTCTGCTACCTGGCCGCGGGCACCGCGCCCACCTTCCCGGAGAGCCGACCCGAGCCGCCCTCCGACCGGGCCCGGATCACCGGCCTGCTCGCGATGGCCGGAGTCCGCAACACGGCCGCCCGGCTGATGGCCCCGGCCGTACTCGGACTCACCGCCGACGACCCGGCGGAGCGCTGGAGCCTCGCCCGCCTGGGCGAGTTCCTGGACGGGCTCGGCAGCGGACCCGCCGACGGGACCGGCTACGGGACCGACGCCCGAGCCAGCGCCGGAATCAGCGCCGAAACCAGTGCCGGACCCGACCGGACCGTGCCCGGCGGGGACGCGGCGACCGCCGACCGGCTCGGCCCCGAGCTCCAGCAGCGCCTGGCCGACGACGGTCTCGCCCACCTGCTGGACACCCTCCCCGATCCCGGCGCAGAGCCCCGGCGGCTGTGGCCCAGCACGGGCTTCGGCACCACCGCCGACCCCTGCAGCGTGCAGCACGGCGCCGCCGGCGTACTCGGCCTGCTGACCCTCGCGCACACCCACGCCGGCTCCACCGGCGAAGCCGTCGACCGCGATGCGCTGCGCGCCGCCCTGACCGGGGTGGCCGGCTGGATCGACCGGCGCCGCACCTCCGTGCCCAAGCTGCTGCCCGGGCTCTACTTCGGCCGCGCCGGCACCGCCTGGGCCCTGTACGACGCCGCGCGCCGCCTCGGCGATCCGGACCTCGCCGGGCGCGCCGCCGAGCTCGCCCTCGCCCTGCCGGTGCGCTGGCCCAACCCGGACGTCTGCCACGGCACCGCCGGCAGCGCCCTCACCCAGCTCCACCTGTGGCACGCCACCGGGCGCGAGGAGTTCCGCGAGCGGGCGGCGGAGGCGGCCGACGGCCTGCTCGCCGCCGCCGAGTACGACGGCGGCCGGGTGTACTGGCCGGTCCCCAAGGACTTCGACTCGCTCCTCGCGGGCATCCGTCACCTCGGCTTCGCCCACGGCGTCGCCGGTGTCGGCTACACCCTGCTGGCCGCCGCCCGGGCCACCGGCGAGCGCACGTACCTCGATGCGGCCGTCGACGCGGGCAACACGCTCGTCGCGGAGGCCGAACGCGGCCCGTGGGGCGCCCGCTGGCGCGCCGACCGGGACGACGCGCCCGGCAGCGGGATGCTCTACCACTGGTGCAGCGGGGCCTCCGGCGCCGGCACCTTCCTGGTGCGGCTCTGGCAGGACACCGGCGACCCCGCCCACCTGCTGGCCGCCGAGGAGGCCGCGGTCGCGGTCCGCGGTGCCCGCTGGACCTCGCCCACCGCCGCCTGCCACGGCCTGGCGGGCAACGGCGAGTTCCTGCTCGACCTCGCCGACGCCGTCGGCGGGCCGTATGAGGGCTGGGCGCAGGAGCTGGCGGCGTCGCTGTACGCCCGGCACGCCGTCCGGGACGGGCGGCTGCTGATCGCGGACGAGGGCGGGCGCGAGGTGACCGCCGACTGGAACGTCGGTCTGAGCGGTGTCCTCGGCTTCCTGCTCCGCCTGCGGCACGGCGGCCCGCGCCCGTGGATGGCCGACGGTCCCCGGACCCCGGCCGGACGGAACGCGCAGGGCACGCAGGGCACGCAGGGCACGCAGGGCACGCAGGGCGACTGTACGGAGGTACGGCCGTGAGCGCCCGTACCGCGGTCCCGGCACCGCGCGGATCCCAGGCCGCACCGGCCGGGGCCGGGGTGACGGCCCGTACCAGCTTCAGGTTCTCCGCCGACGGTCTGACGGCCGCCTGCGTGGCGACCGGCGCGGACGGGCGCCACCTCGCCGAGGCCTGGCGGCTCGGCCCCGGCGGCCCCCGCCCCGTACTGCGGACCGCTCTGGGCAGCGACCCGGCCTGGACCCAGGTCCTGCCCCTCGACGGCACGGACGTGCTGGCCTCCTGGCACGGGCGGGCGGGCGCGCAGTTCCTCGCCCGGCTGACCGCCGGGGGCCGCGGGGAGGCCCTGCCCGTACCCGGCGGACGGCCGCTGCGCCTGCTGCCCGCCCCCGCGGGGTCGGGGCTCCTGGCCCTCGGGGTGAGCGGCGGCGCGGCGGGCGACACGCTCGTCGTGGCGGTGCACGGGGACGGGTCCGGCTTCGAGGAGCTGGCCCGGGTGCCGGGCGCGCTGCTCGGCGGGGCCGTGCTCGGCCGGCGGGTGGTGTTCACGCACCGGCACGACGGGGGCCCGCGGCCGCTCGTACTCGACCTGCGCGACGGTTCGCTCCGCGGCCTGGCCGACGAGCTCACGGGATCCGGGCCCGCCCACGTGCTCGCCGTGGCCGGGGCACGCGCCCTGCTCGCCCGGCCCGCGCCCGGAGGCCACCGGCTCGCCCTGGCGGACCTCGACGGCGGTGCGCCGCCCCGGGAGGTGCACGGGGAGACGGGCCTGACCGGCACCGTCCACCCGCTCGCGCTGGACCCGGACGGCGACCGGCTGGCCCTGCTCACCACGGCCGGGGCCCGCTCGCACCTCACCCTCCTGGACCCGGTGTCCGGCACCGCCCGGCACATCGGCATGCCGCTGGGGGACCTGCTGCCGACCGCGGCGTGGACGGAGCACGGGCTGTGGCTGCCGCACTCCGACCCGGGCCGCCCGCGCACCCTCGGCTGGGTGCCGCCCGCCGGCACCGCCCTGGTCCTGCCCGGTCCCGCCCGGACCGGCCACGAGCCGGCCCGCCTGGAGAGCTTCCCCGGCGCGGACGGTCCGGTCGAGGCCGTGGTGTACGGGCCCGACTGGCGCACGGCCCGGCAGGTCGTCCTCGCCCTGCACGGCGGGCCCAACAGCCGCTGGACCCTCGCCTTCGACCCGTTCCTCCAGGCGCTGGCGGCGTCCGGCCCGGCCGTGGTGGCGCTCAACCAGCGCGGCAGCACCGGCTACGGCGCCGCCCACACCCTGGCGGTCAAGGGGGCCTGGGGCGGCCCGGACCTCGCCGACACCACCTCCGTCGGACGCTTCCTGGCCCGCGAACGCGGTCCGGGGCGCGAACGGCCGGCCCTGTACGGGATCAGCTACGGCGCCTTCCTCGCCCTGCTGGCCGCGGCGGCCGGGCCCCGCGCCTGGTCGGCCTGCGCGGCCGTGGCCCCCTTCCTGTCCGGTCCGCGGCTCCACGCCGACGGCTCGGCGCAGGTCCGCAGCATGGTGGAGCGGCTCGACGGCCTGACCGCCGTACGGGACGGGCTCGGGCCCCGCGACGTGGAACGCCTAGCCCCCGCCCTGGAAGCGCCGCTGCTGCTCGTCCACGGCGCCCTCGACGAATCGGTGCCGGTCGCCCACTCCAGGGCGCTGGCCGCCCGGCTGACGGCCCTCGGCCGGCGCCCCGGCACCGACTTCCACTACCTCGAACTTCCCGACCGCGGCCACGCCGCGCTCGGGACGGGAACCGCCGATCCGGTCGCCGCATCGGTGGTGCGGTTCCTCACCGGGCAGGGCCACCCCGGCCCGCCCGGCTCCGCACCCGAAACGCCCGTCCCCGAAAGGAGGTGAACCCCGTGGAGCTCGACCTCGACAGCCTGCAGCAGCTCCCCGCCGAGGAGGCGCAGGCCAACGCCTGCCAGTTCTCGTGCCGGACCAGCTGCCCCTGGACCTGCCTCGCCACCGGCCAGGAGTAGGACCCGTGCAGGTGCCGCGCCGGCGCCGCGCGGCACGCACCGATCACCACGCACCACACACCACACACCACACACCACACACCAGGCACCGCATACCGAGAGGAACACCGTCATGGAGCTCGACCTCGACACCCTGCAGCAGCTTCCCGCCGAGGAGGCCCAGGCCGGCGGCTGCGGCTACACCTGCCGCACCACCTGCCCCAGCACGTGCTGGGTGACCGGCGCCGAGTAGCAGCCGGCGACGGCCTCCCCGGTCCCGCCGTGCGCGGCGGGACCGGGGCCCGTCACCCCCCGTTCCCACGACCGAACCACCGAGAGGAACACCCTCATGGAGCTCGACCTCGACACCCTGCAGCAGCTTCCCGCCGAGGAGGCCCAGGCCGGCGGCTGCGGCTACACCTGCCACACCACCTGCCCCAGCACCTGCCTCGTCACGGGCGCGGAGTGACCGCCGTGGAACTCGACCCCGACGCGCTGCAGGAGCTGCCCGGTGAAGAGGCGCAGGCCGGTTGCTGCCACAACACCTGCTGCATCACCACCGTGAGCCCCTTCTAGACCGTCGGGGCGGGCACCTTCCGGACCGCCGGCGGCAACCGGCCGCCGGCACAGGGACCGGCCGGAACCGGGGAGGCGAACGCGCACGCCCCGGTCGCCACGGGTGGAACGCCGACCCGCCACGGGCGGTGCGCCGACCCGGCCGGACCCCGACTCCGCAGTCCCCACCCCGCAGTCCCCACCGGGCCGCCCCGTACTCGGGTGCGGCCCGGTGGGCGTCAACTCCCGAGAGGACCACCGTCATGGAGCTCGACCCCGCGGCCGCCGGCGCCCGGGAATCGCCCGCCCTCCAGCCCGCCCCCGCCGCCCGGCGGCCCGTCCTCGCCGCCCTCGCGCCCGTACGGCTGCACCTGGCCGCCCTGGCCCTCCTCCTGGCCGTGCGGATCTGCGCCGCCGTCGCCGTACCGGCCCTCCTGGCCGCCGCGGTCGGCGCCGTGCTCGGCGGCACCGACGTCCGAGGCCCCGCCGCCCTCCTGGCCGCGGTGCTGGCGGTCGGCGCGCTCTGCGAGGCCGCCGCCGCACCGCTGGGGGCCACGGTCCAGGCCACCGGTACCCGCCGGCTGCGCATGCTGACGGTCCGTCACCTTCTGGCGCTGGGGCCCCGCTCCCCGCACACCGCCGGCACATCGGTCACCCACATCGTCCAGTCCGCGCCCATGACCGCGGCCCTGCCCGTACGGGCCACCGAAGGGGTCGTCTCGCTCCTGGGCTCGCTGGCGGCCCTGGCCGCCCTGTGGTGGACGGACTGGCAGGCGGGCCTCGCCTTCACCCTGGCCCTGCCGGTGACGGTCCTGATCGCCCGGCGCTTCATGGGCGAGGCGGGCCGGGCCCAGCAGGACTACCTCGCGGCCCAGTCCCGCCTCGCGGACGGACTGGTGTCCGCACTCGCGGGCGTACGCACGATCCGGGCCTCCGGCACACTCGCCGCGGAGACCGAGCGCGTCCTCGCGCCCCTGCCCGAACTCTCCGCCGCCGGACACGCGATGTGGCGCACCCAGCGCGACGCGGTCTGGCGCCTCGGACTGCTGCTGCCGCTGACCGAGGTGCTGGTCCTGGCCGTCGCCGGGCTCGCGGTGGCGCACGGCCGGCTGAGCCCGGCGGGCCTGCTGGCCGTCACCGGCTACCTGTTCCTGGCCTCCGGCATCGTGGACCAGATCGACACGCTGTTCGGGATCGCGCAGGCCCGCGCGGGCGCCCGGCGCCTCGCCGACGTACTGCGCGGGGAGCCGCCCACCGGGGGCACGAATGACGCGGTGCCCGCGGACGGCGCCGTCCGGCTGCGCGGAGTCACCGTCCGGCGCGCCGGCCGGCCCGTACTGCACCGGCTGGACCTCGACCTGCCCGCAGGAGCCGCGGTCGCCCTGGTCGGCCGTACCGGCGCAGGCAAGAGCGTGCTGGCCGGCCTGCTCACCCGGCTCACCGACCCCGAGGAGGGCGAGGTCTCCATCGGCGGGGTCCCCGTACGCGAACTGCCCCTGGAGCGGCTGCGCACCCTCGTGGTGCACGCCTTCGAGCGGCCCGAACTGTACGGGCGGACGGTCCACGAGGCGATCGCCTTCGGCCGGCCCGGGACCACCCGGGAGGAGGTGGAGCGCGCCGCCCGCGCCGCGCAGGCCCACCGCTTCGCGCAACGCCTCCCGGACGGGTACGACACACCGCTGGGCGAGGCCCCGATGTCCGGCGGCGAGCGCCAACGGCTCGGACTCGCAAGGGCGTTGCTGCGTCCGGCGCTGGTGCACGTCATGGACGACGCGACCTCGGGCCTGGACACAGCGACCGAGGCGGAGGTCAGCCGCTCGGTGACCGGCCTGCTGGCCGGCCGTACCCGGCTGGTGGTGGCCCACCGCGCCGCCACCGCCGCCCGCTGCGACCTGGTCGCCTGGCTCGACGGCGGCAGGATCCGCGCCGTGGGGCCGCACGCCGAGCTGTGGGCGGACCCCGCGTACCGGGCCGTGTTCGGCCCGGCCGGCCACGGCGTAGGTGAACCGGACCCGCCAGGCGAGCCCTCCCCCGCGGAATCAGGGAAACCCGGGGCTCCCGGGAAACCCGACGCATCCGAGGTATCCCAGAACGAGGAGAAGGAGGCGCAGTGCCGCGTCGAACACGCCGAACACCGCTGACCGCCGGACCCGGCCCCGGTGCCCCGGCGGCGCGGCTGCTCGCGGACGGCCTCCGCGGCAGCGGCGGGCCGCTGCGCCGCATCGGCGGCTGGTCCGTGCTGGAGGCCGCACCCGCCCTGGCCTCCGGCTGGGTGCTGGCCGCCGCCCTCGACAGGGGGTTCCTGGCCGGCCGGCCGGGTGCGGGCCTGGCCTGGATCGCCCTGCTGGCCGGGCTGTTCCTCGTCCGCGCGGCCGCCGAGCGCGCCCTGTTCGCGCCCCTGGCCGAGGTGGTCGAGCGGCTGCGGGACTCCCTGGTGCGCCGGGTCGTGCACGGCGTACTGGAACGGGCGACCAGCACCGGGCGCGGTGGCGGGTCCGCCGCCGTCGCCCAGCTGAACGGCCAGGTGGACACCGTGCGCACCCTGACCGGGGCCCTGCTGCGCACCGCCAGGCCGCTGGCCGTGTCCCTGCTCGCGGCCGTGGTCGGGCTGGCCGCGCTCGACCCGCTGCTCGGCCTGCTCGTACTGGCGCCGCTGGGCGCAGCGCTCGCGCTCTTCTTCTGGTCGATGCGCCGGCTGACGGCCCGCCGCCGCCTGCTGGTCCTGGCCGAGGAGGGCGTCGCGGGCCGGGCCGGGGCGGCGCTCGGCGCGTCCCGCGACATCGCCGCGCTGGCGGCCGAGCGGTACGCCGCCGACACGGTGGCGCAGGACGTGGAGACGGCAGCCCGGGCCCAGGTCTCCGTAGGGGTCGCCACCGCACTGCGGGTGCCCGTCATCCTCCTGGGCGGCCAACTGCCGCTGCTGCTCCTGCTGCTGGCCGGTCCGGCCCTGGTGGACCGGGGGTCGGCCAGCCCGGGAGCCGTGGTCGGCGCGGCGACGTACGTGGCGGCCCACCTCCTGCCGGCCCTGCAGATGCTGGTCGGCGCGGTGGCCGGGTACTGGAGCCAACTCGGCGTGGTCCTGCACCGGTTGACGGAGGCGGCCACGGTACCGGAGGCGGCCGCAGCCCCCGGGCCGACGGCGGTGCAGGAGCCGTGCGCAACGGCGGCGCCCGACCTCTCGGTCCGCGCCCTCGACTTCGCCTACGGCCCGCACGCCGAACCCGTCCTGCGCCGGCTCACCCTCGACATCCCCCACGGCGACCACCTCGCCGTCGTCGGCGCGAGCGGCATCGGCAAGTCCACCCTCGCGTCGCTGCTCGTCGGCATCGCCCACCCCACGGCCGGTACGGTCAGCCTGGGCGGCCGCCCGGTGACCGACCTGGACGAGGCGCTGCGCTGTCGGCTGCTGGCGCTCGTACCGCAGGAGGCGTACGTCTTCCCCGGGACCGTCGCCGCCAACCTGGCCTACCTCGCCCCCGATGCGGACCCCGCCCACCTGGAACGCTCCGCCGAAGCGGTCGGTCTCGGCGAAGTCATCGACAGGCTCGGCGGCCTCGCGGCCCGCCTCCACTCCCCCGCCACCGAACTGTCCAGCGGCGAGCGGCAGTTGTTCGCCCTCGCCCGCGTCCACGCCAGCAGCGCCCCGGTCGTGGTCCTCGATGAGACCACCTGCCATCTGGACCCGGTGGCCGAGGAGCGCGCGGAGGCCGCCTTCGCGCAGCGGCCCGGCACCCTCGTCGTCATCGCCCACCGGCTCGTCTCCGCCACCCGGGCCCGCAGGGTCCTGCTCCTGGACGGCAGCCGCACGGCCCTGGGCACCCACGCCGAACTCCTCACCCGCAGCCCGCAGTACGCCGAACTCGTCGGCCACTGGGAAGGGGCCGCGACCGCCCGTGCGCCCAGCCGCCGGTAGCCGTCCGGCGGCGGGGGCGGCGAGGCGGGTGCCTGCACCGTGCCCGAGGCGCTCCCGGGAGACCTCCGCCGCCACCGGGTCGCCCACAGGGAGGGCATAGCGCTGGACCAGTTCCACAGGATCCCCGGACCCGACCTGTGGTGGTGGCGGCGACACCCCCGCATCCTCACCGGGGACCTCGGGCGCTCGCTCCGCTCGGCCGGTGCCGTCGGCGCCGCCGCGGACACAGACTGAGCCCCAGCCGCACGGCGCTGCGGGGCAGTCGTCAGCGAACGGGATCGAATAGTTGCCTGCGGATATCGAATTCACTTGTGGCCGGTAATCAACTTTCGCTGATCAGTGCCCTGCATAACGAGTTCTGCATTCTTCAGCTTCGACCGCTTTCGACATGCACGTTGACGTGCACCGGGACGTGAAGGAGGTTGGTGCCCGCCGCGCCCCACCACTCGGTCGGGCGCGGACAGGGGAGAGACTCGAAAGGGAGGGTGCATGGTTCGTTTGCGTCTTGTTTCGATCGCACTGGCCGCTCGCTGTGTCTGGCGGGGGTGACGGCGCCGGCTTTCGCCGCAGAGGAGGAAGCGGTGGGCACGCAGGAGGTCGCCGCGGCCCTCAAAACAGTGCCAGGGCTGCTGGGGGAGTCCGACACGGTCAGTTCCACGGCCGACGCCGACACCGCCGCGGCGAGCACGGCAGAGAGCGTCCGGGTGGAGGTACCCCGCGACGCTTCGGACGGCGTCGTCATCGATCCTGCCGATGCGCCCGCGCTGAAGGTGTCCCTGCCGGGCGGGGACGGAGACGGAGCGGGCAGGAAGGTCGCACCCGGCACGGTGGCGTACGCCTCTCCGGACGGGAGCGCCAACGCCGTCCAGGCACTGGAGACCGGCGGCGCCCGCATGGTCACCGTGATCGGCGACGCCTCGGCGGCGGAGGAGTTCACGTACGGGGTGACGGTGCCCGGCGGGGGCACCGTCGAGATCACCGAGGCGGGAGGAGCAGTGGTCCGCGACGCGGCCGGCGGCGTCGCGGCCGAGGTGCCCGCGCCCTGGGCCAAGGACGCCGCGGGCCGGGCCGTGCCCACGCGCTTCACGACCGACGGGGCCACGCTGACACAGGTCGTCGACCACCGGGCCGACGGGGTCGCCTACCCCGTGGTCGCCGACCCGGTCTGGCTGGTCGGTGCGGCCGTGGCCGCGCTGCACGTGCTCCGGTCGGCCTTCTACGCATGCGGACTGGGCTATCTGAGCGGGGCGGCACAAGAGGCCTTCTTCCACGGCTGGGTGTGGCAGAACGTCCGGCGCGCAGGCCGCGAGGGGTGCGTGTGGGGCGCGCTCGGCGGGGTGTTCGGTCCGGTGGCGAAGCGCCTGATCAAGCGCTGACGCGCTGCGCCGGCTCCTGGCCGCGGGCCTGGGACCGCGGCCAGGACGTAGCCTGCGGTCATGGACCACGCACCCAGCCCCGCCGAGGCCTTCGAACTGCTGCTTGCCGGGAACCGGCGCTTCACCGCCGGAACCCCCGAACACCCCAACCAGGACGCTGCGCGCCGCACCGAGACGGCGCCCGTCCAGCGTCCCTTCGCCGTGCTCTTCGGCTGTTCCGACTCCCGCCTCGCGGCCGAGATCATCTTCGACCGCGGCCTCGGGGACCTCTTCGTGGTCCGCACGGCAGGGCACGTGGTGGGGCCGGAGGTGCTGGGCAGCATCGAGTACGGCGTCAGCGTGCTGGGGGCTCCCCTGGTCGTCGTCCTCGGCCACGACTCCTGCGGCGCGGTGGCGGCAACGCGCGGCGCCCTGGCCGACGGTGTGGCCGCGACCGGGTACGTGCGCGACGTCATCGAGCGCGTCACGCCCAGCGTCCTGGCGGCCCGCGCGGCCGGTCTCACCGACGAGGACGACATCATCGCCGAGCACATCCGGCACACCGTCGACCTCCTCCTCGACCGCTCCCGCGTGCTCGCCGACCAGGTCGCCGCCGGGCGGACGGCCGTCGTGGGCGTGTCCTACCGCCTGGCGGACGGCAGCGCCCACGTCGTCACCACCCGCGGACTGCCGGTCGGAGCAGAGCTCTGACTTCCGGGATCCGGGCCGCATTGGGCCGCCCGGGGGAACCCCGGCACGGACCGCACCGGCCCGTCGTTCCACCGGCATGACCGACTTCATGGTGCAGATCCCCGCGGACCGGCTGGCCCGCGTCTTCCTCTCGCTGCGCCGCTGCGCCTCACTGGATGCCAGGGCGCTGGCGGCGGAGCTCCAGCCGTTCACGGAAAGTCCCGGGCAGCGGGTGTACGTCCCGAGGGAGACCTTCCTGCGCGCCCAGACGGCCCTACAAGGCGCGGCCGGGGGCGGGCCCGAGGTGCCGTCGCCCGGTGCGCGTCAGATCCGGGACGACGGCCGTACGGCGGTTGCCGTTCCCGAGGGCGTCCTCGGCTAGCGGTTCTGCCCGGTGGGCGGTGTCGGGGCTGCGTCCGCGGCCCCGACACCGCCCACCGTGGTCGTTCCGGGGAGGCCGCTCCCCGGTGGGGGCAGGTGCGGGTCAGCTCTTCGTCAGGGTGCAGGTGTAGGCGGCGGTTCCGGAGCCGCTGTAGGCCTCCATGTCGAGGTAGTAGGTGGCGCTGCCCGATGCCGTGCGGGTGAAGGTGAGGTTCTCGTCGGTGCCGGCGCCGTCGTTGACGGAGCGCTCCAGGGTGCTGCCGGCCGCATCGAGCCAGTAGAGGTCGGCGTCGTAGGCGGTGGGGACGGCGCAGGTGACGGTGGCGGTCTGCCCGGAGTCCAGGGAGACCTTGAAGTAGTCGCGGTCGCTGGTGGACTTCATGCTGCCGGTGACGGTGGCGGGCGGGGCGAGGGCCGTGGCGTCGTCGGCGGTGTCGCGGGTGTCGTTCGGTTCGCTCTCCGCGAGGGTGCTGCCGCCGCCCTGGCTGCCGCAGTCCGTGACCGGCGTTCCGTTGTAGAGGTTGGCGTCGGGAACCCCGTTGGTGACGCTGCGCAGGTAGTAGCCGCAGGTGGGGCGGTTCCTGAAGTCGTAGGTCGATCCGGGGGCCAGGCGCCAGATCTTGAATCCGGTGTACGTGAGGGGCTTGCGGTCGGCGGCCTGTTCGGGCTGGTGGTCGGCGAGGACCACGTACGCGTCCTTGCCGTACTGCGTGGCCTTCCCGTTGCGGTCGAGGAACAGCGATCCGCCGCCCTCCTCGACGCCGACGCCCCAGGCGGCGCCGCCTGGGGTGAGCCCGTCCTTCACGGCGCGGGCGAGGAAGGACATGGTGCGGCCCATGCGGTCGCGGGCGACGAAGTGGGAGTCGTTGACCACGGCTCCGTAGTCGGCCCACTCGAACATGCCGGTGGTGAAGCTGATGGCGCGGTGGTACGGGTTGGACAGGGCTTCCGCGCTGGTGACGCTGCCGTTGCAGGCGTCGTAGACCAGGGGGCTGTTGATGTGGTGGCCGGCGCTCCCGCCGCCGGAGCCGCCGCCCTTGGCGACGACGGATTCGACGGACGCCTCCAGGGCGGTGCCCTTCCAGGCGGCGTAGCGGCACTGGTCGCCGCCGGCGAAGTAGACGAACTCGGCGTTGCGCACGTCGGCGTTGACCTGGCTGTTGTTGCCGTCGTTCGCCGCGGTGAGCGTCCAGGTCGTACAGGAGTTGACGCCGGCCAGCGCCATGACGGTGTCGCATTCGGGGGTGGGGCTTCCCGAGGTGGGGGCGGAGCCTGCGAGGACGACGACGTCGAGGCTGCCGGTGCCGCCGCGGATCTCGTTGACGGCGCGGGCCATGGAGGCGGTCACGACGCCGCCCGCGCCGTTCATGGTGAAGGCGGGGCCGTTCCACGAGGCGCGGCTGACGTCCGCGGCGCTGCCCAGGCGGATCCGGTCGGCGGCCGCGTGGGCGGGCTGCTGGAGCGTCAGTGCCAGCACCGCCGCGGTCAGCGCGACGGCGAGGGGTGCGGTGGTACGGGAAGGGCGTGGCGTCATCTGCACTCCAGAGGTGGGGTGGGGGGGAGCCGTCCGGGGACGGCCGACGGAGCCTCGACGCGGCTGGGCCGCGAGGCTCCCGGGGATTGGTAGCGGAACATACAAGCCAGCTTGGCTGACCGGAAGATGTACAACAGGATTCAGTCGCGACGACCCTCTTCAGGCCAGAACCCGGGGGGCAAACTGCCACAAGAGGTGCCGATTCCCCCTCGCAGATCCGCGTTACGTGAACGTAACGTGCAGTACATCTAGTCAGCTCTACGGTTCATCTGTAACTTCCGTGTTTGTGATCGGCGGCTGGATCCCGCCGACGAAGCAAGGCACCCCGAGAGGCTGCATCCATGAACACTCGTCCCTCCCGCCGTGCGGCGGTGGCCGCCGCGACGGCCGCCGCGCTGGTGTCCCTGAGCGCCTGCGGAGACGGCGGCGACGCCGCCCCCGCCGCCCCGGCCGGTCCCGTCACCGTCGCCGGTGTGCAGATCAAGAAGGACCAGGCGCTGCATGACCTGCTGCCCGAGAAGATCAGGAAGGCGGGCCGCGTCCGGGTGGCCACCGACGTCCCCTACGCGCCCTTCGAGATGTTCGTGAAGGAGGGCGGGAGCGAGCTGACCGGGCTGGACTACGACCTCGGGCAGGCGCTCGGCGCCAAGCTGGGCGTGTCCTTCGCCTTCACCCCGCAGAAGTTCGACGGCATCATCCCCGCCATCCAGGCCGGGAAGTTCGAGGTCGCGATGTCCGCCATCACCGACAACAAGGAGCGGCAGAAGGTCGTCGACTTCGTCGACTACTCGCGCTCCGGATCCGGTGTCCTGGTCGCCGAGGGCAACCCGTCGAAGATCACCACCCTGGACGACCTGTGCGGGCGCCAGGTGGCCGTCCAGGCCGCGACGAACCAGCTCGACCTGCTCACGGGCCACCAGGCGGCCTGCGCCAAGGCGGGCAAGGGGAAGATCGGCATCCAGACCTTCCCCAAGGACTCCGACGCCCAGCTGGCCCTGCGCGCGGGGAAGGTCGTCGCCCAGGTCCTCACCAAGCCGGCCGCCGGCTGGGTCGCGAAGACCGCCGACAGCGGCAAGACGTTCGACCTGGTCGAGGACCCGGCGGCCCCGGGCGGGTACGGCGCCTCGCCCAACGGCATCGCCGTCAGCAAGCAGCTGCCCGAGCTGACCGACGCCATCCAGAAGGCCCTCCAGGCCCTGATCGACGAGGGCACCCTGGCCCTCGTCTACAACCAGTACGGCGTGGGCTCGATCGCCGTCGAGACGGCCACCAAGAACGCGGCGGTGGACTAGACATGCCCGCCACCAAGACAGCTGCCGCAGCCCGGCGCAGGCAGGAGCGGCACGTGCAGGACCTGCACCTGGAGATCGTCCCGGTCCGCAACTACGGCCGGTGGCTGGCCGCCGCCGCCTCGGTGCTCGCGCTCACCGGACTCGCCGGCTCCCTCGCGAAGAACGACAACCTCCGCTGGGACGTCGTCGGCGACTACCTGTTCGCCGACCTCGTCTTCGACGGCCTGGCCACCACCCTGTGGCTCACCGCGGCGGCCATGCTCCTGGGCCTGGGCCTGGGCACGCTCGTGGCGGTCATGCGCCTGTCCCCCAGCCCCGTGCTCCGCGTCCTGGCCAACCTGTTCGTGTGGGTCTTCCGCGGCACGCCCCTGCTGGTACAGATCATCTTCTGGGGGTACGCGGCCGCCCTGTACTCCCAGGTCAAGATCGGCATACCGTTCACGGACGTCACGTTCCTCCAGGCCGACACCAACTCCCTGCTCACCCCCGCGGTCGCCGCCCTCCTGGCCCTCGGCCTCAACGAGGCCGCGTACGCCTCGGAGATCGTCCGCGCCGGCATCCAGTCCGTCGACCCCGGGCAGGCCGAAGCCGCCCACTCCCTGGGCATGCGGCCCGCCCTGACGATGCGCCGGATCGTCCTGCCCCAGGCCATGCGCGTCATCATCCCGCCGATGGGCAACGAGACCATCAACATGCTGAAGATGACCGCCCTGGTCTCGGTCATCTCCGCGCACGACCTGATGTCCAACATCCAGGCCGTGTACGCGCAGAACTACCAGGTCATCCCCATGCTCGTCGTGGCCAGCCTCTGGTACCTCGCCCTGGTGACCCTGCTGGGCGTCCCCCAGGCCTGGCTGGAGCGGCGCTACGGACGCGGCACCGCCCTCGGGGCCCGCGTCTCCCCGCTGCGGCGCCTGCTGGGCGCAGCGGCAGGCCCCGGGAGCCTCCTGGGCGCGAAGAACGACAAGGAGCGGAGCCGATGAGCACGGCGATGGTGCGTGCCGAAGGCGTGCGCAAGCAGTTCGGGGGGCTCGAGGTCCTCAAGGGCATCGACCTGGCCGTCGGGCGGGGGCAGGTCTGCTGCCTGCTGGGCCCGTCCGGGTCGGGGAAGTCCACCTTCCTGCGGTGCATCAACCACCTGGAGAAGGTCGACGGCGGCAGGCTCACCGTCGACGGGGACCTCGTCGGCTACCGGCAGCAGGGCAACAGGCTGTACGAGCTGCGCGAACGGGAGGTCGCCGCGCGCCGCAGGGACATCGGCATGGTGTTCCAGCGGTTCAACCTCTTCCCCCATATGACGGCCGTCGAGAACGTCGTCGAGGCGCCCGTGCGGGTCGGCGGCGTCTCCCGGGGCGAAGCCCTGGAGCAGGCGCACGTCCTGCTCGCCCGGGTCGGCCTGGGAGACCGCGCCGGGCACTACCCGGCCCAGCTGTCCGGCGGTCAGCAGCAGCGCGTGGCCATCGCCCGCGCCCTGGCCATGAAGCCGAAGCTGATGCTGTTCGACGAGCCGACCTCCGCGCTCGACCCCGAACTGGTGGGCGACGTGCTCGACGTGATGCGGCAGCTCGCCGCCGACGGCATGACCATGGTCGTCGTCACGCACGAGATCGGGTTCGCCCGCGAGGTCGGCGACACGGCGGTCTTCATGGACGAAGGCGTCGTCGTCGAAGCCGGCGACCCCCGCCGCGTCCTCGTCGACCCGGAGCAGGAGCGCACCCGGGCGTTCCTCTCCAAGGTGCTGTGAGCACCGCCGCCGCCGGGCAGGTGCAGACCGCCGAGCTCCTGTCCCTGGCCCGCGCCCACCAGTCCCGCTACCTGCGCGACCTCGAGGCGCTCGTGTCCATCGACTCCGGCTCCTACAGCGCCGACGGCGTCAACCGGGTCGCCAACTGGGTGGAGAACCGCCTGCTCCTCCTGGGCTTCGCGGTCGAACGGACCCGTTTCGCCCCCGAGGGCGGCAGGCGCAGCGGGGACGCCCTGGTCGGCCGCAGGCGCGGCCGCCTCCCCGAGGCCGACGGGGGCCGCCGCATCCTCCTCGCCGGCCACATGGACACCGTGTTCGAGGACGGCACCGCGGCCGCCCGCCCGTTCCGGGTCGACGGCTCCACCGCCACGGGGCCCGGAGTCAGCGACGACAAGGGGGGCCTGCTGGCCGGGCTCGCAGCGCTGGAGATCCTGCACGAGCACGGCACGGACGCCTACGACGAACTGGTCTTCCTGGCGACACCCGACGAGGAGATCGGCTCCCCGTCCAGCCGCGGGCTCATCGAGCACACCGCGCACGGGATGCACTACGGCCTCGGCCTCGAATGCGCCCGGGAGAACGGCGACCTCGTCATCGCCCGCAAGGGCGTCGCCGACTTCCTGGTCACCGTCACCGGACGGGCGGCCCACGCCGGCATCGAACCCGAGCGCGGGGCGAACGCCGCACTCGCGGCGGCCCACCTGGTCGTCGCCCTCCAGGCCCTCAACGGCCACTGGGACGACGTCACCGTCAACGTGGGCGTCGTCCGCGCCGGCACCCGCACCAACATCGTGTGCCCGCAGGCCGAGCTCAGGGTGGAGGTCCGCTCAGCCACCGCAGCCGGTGTCCGGCGCGTCAGGCAGGCCATCCAGGAGGCCGCGGACCGCCCGGCCGTACCGGGGACCACCGCCGGCGTCGAGCAGCTGGACCTCTGCCCGCCCATGGAGGACACCCCCGCCTCGCGCCGCATGCTGGCAGCCGCCCAGCGCGCCGCCCGCGCCGTCGGCGTGGAGATCGGGGCCGCCGCCACCGGCGGAGTGGGCGACGCCAACCTGATCGCGGGCACCGGAGTACCGACCCTCGACGGCCTGGGCCCCGTCGGCGGCGCCGACCACACCCCGCAGGAGTGGCTCGACGTCTCCACCGCCCCCGAGCGCATCGCCGTACTGGCCGCACTCATCGCCGACCTCGGCGACGCCCGCAACCCGTAACCCCGCAGCCCCGCCCCGGCCGCCCCGGGGCGGGGTCCCGTACGCGCGCACCCGCGCAACGGGGCACCCCCGTACGCCCGTATCCCCGCATCCCCGTACCGACGATCCCTGGAGGCACCATGCGCGTCCCGTCCCGCCCCGCCCGCCGCACCGTACTGACGTGCAGCATCGCCCTCGTCCTCCTCGCCGCGGCGCCCGCCGCCCAGGCCGGGCCCCGGCCCGTCCACGGCGGCGGGGGCTCCCTGGTCCTGATCGGAGGCGGCCTGAAGGCGGACAACAAGGCCGTCTACGGAGAGATCATCAAGCGTGCGGGCGGCTCCGCGGCCCGCATCGGCGTCATCACCGCCGCGTCCGTCCCCGAGAGCCGCGACCCGAACGCCGGCGACCCCGCCACGTGCAGCAACTCCGCCTGCAACGGCGCCTACTACGCCGGCCTGTTCAAAGGGCACGGCGCAGCCGACGCCCAGTGGATCCCCCTCGACACCGACCACGTCGCCAACGCCGACGACCCCGCCGTCGTCGCCCAGGTCAACTCGATGACCGGGTTCTTCTTCGGCGGCGGCGACCAGTACCGCTACATCACCACCCTCCTGCGCGGCGACGCCCACGAGGACTCCGCCGTCCTCGCCGCCATCCGCGCCAAGCTCGCCGGCGGAGCCGTGGTCGCCGGGTCCTCCGCCGGCGCCCAGATCGCCTCCGGGCCCCACATGGTCAGCGGCGGCGAGTCCTACGAGGGACTGCGGGACGGCAGCGCACCCGGCTACTTCGAGGACCCCACCCGCCTCGGCCACATCCCCAACGGCGGGTTCGGATTCCTCACCTCCGGCCTCATCGACACCCACACCGGGGCCTACGGGCGCGAGGGCCGGGCGTACCGCCTGGCCGCCGACACCGGACACGACCGCGTGTACGCGCTGGAGGAGAACACCGCCCTCGTCGTCGACGCACCCGGCAGCAGGCACGAGCGGATGAGCGTCCTCGGCCCCCAGGGCGTCGCCGTCCTGGACCTGCGCCGGGCCCGCGCCCGCTCCGGCGACTCCGGCTGGGCACTGCACGGGGCCCGGTACCACTACCTCACCGACGGAGACGGCTACCGGCCCGCCACCTGGGCCGCCTACCCCGCCGCGCACAAGCAGCGGCTCCGCGCCGCCGGCACCGACCCGGTCCCCGCCAACACCGACGTCTTCTTCTCCCCCGCAAACCCGGCCGGCACCCCGTACTCCTTCCGCACCACCGCGCGCGCCCTCGCCGCAACCCGCGCCCAGTCCTCCGCACGCGCCACCACCTTCGAAACCGACCCGCGGTTCACCGTCACCTTCACCAAGGCCGCGGGCTTCAGCGCCTGGAGCGGCGACGGCAGCAGCCCGCAGACGCTCCTCGGCCTCCGGATCGACATCGCGCCCAGGTGACGGGAGGCGGCGGGGCGGGCGGCAGCCGGCGCGGCTGATCCGATGCCGTCGGACGTTCCTCTCTTCGGATCTTCGGATGGGCTGAGGACTGCCCGCCCGCATCCGTACCTGCCGCCCCGCCCGAATCCACAGGTGAGGCAGCACAGCCAGAGCGCAGGAGCGCGCAGGCACGGGCGCACGCGGCACGGGACGCAGGAGGCGGGAGCGGTGGTACAGGACGGTGAGGCGGCGCGGCGGTCCGAGTCCGTCTGGGACTACCCGCGGCCGCCCCGGGTCGAGCAGGACTCCCGGCGGGTCACGGTCCGCACCGGGCGCACCACCCTCGCCCACTCGTCCCGCTGCCTGAGGGTGCTGGAGACGAGCCATCCGCCCGTCTTCTACATCCCGCCGACCGACGTGCGCACCGACCTGCTGCGCCGTTCCCGGAGGACCTCGTGGTGCGAATGGAAGGGCGCGGCGACGTTCTGGCACGTCGTGACGGCCGCAGGGACGCGGCTCGACGCGGCGTGGAGCTACGAGGACCCGGCCCCCGCCTTCACCGCCCTCCGCGGCCACCTCGCCTTCTACGCCGCGCCGGGACTGGTCTGCGAGGTGGACGGGGAGCGGGTGGCCGCCCAGCCGGGCGACTTCTACGGCGGCTGGATCACCCGCGAGATCACGGGGCCGTTCAAGGGCGGACCGGGTACGGCCGGATGGTAGGGCGCGCCGGGGACTCCCCGCTGCCCGCAGGATCCGGGACGGCGGGCCGGTCGGGCGCGCGCCGCAGCACGAGGAGGACCAGGTGGACCGCGTGACGGGATGGCACTGGCTGTTCGGCGACCAGCTCGGCCCCCACTTCCTCGCCCCGGGCGACGGCGGGCCCCGCGCCGGCGCCCCCGTGGTGATGGTCGAGGCCCGCTCGGTGTTCCGCCGCCGCCGCTTCCACCGCGCCAAGGCCCACCTCGTGCTCTCGGCCATGCGCCACCGCGCCGCGGAGCTCGGGGACCGGGTCACGTACGTGCAGGCCGAGACGTACGCCGAGGGGCTGCGGAAGGCCGGCGCGATCGGACCCGGGTCCGACGGTGCCGGCGTCACCGTCCACCACCCCACCTCCCGCGCCGCGCTCGGCCTGGTCGAGGCCCTGGACGGCGTCACCGTCCTGCCCGCCCGCGGCTTCCTCGTCCCACAGGAGGCCTTCCGGGACTGGGCGGCGGGCCGGGAGCGGCTGCGGCATGAGGACTTCTATCGCTGGGTGCGCGGTGGGCTGGACCTGCTCATGGACGGCGGCGCCCCGGCCGGCGGCCGGTGGAACCACGACCAGGCCAACCGCGAACCCCCGCCCCGCGGCGCCCGCACCCTCGGTGCCCCCGCCCCGTACCGGCCCCGCGAGGACGCCGTAGACGAGGAGGTCCGCGCCGAGCTCGACCGCTGGGAGCGGGAGGAGGGCATCTCCTTCGTCGGCCGGGACGGGCCCCGGCTGTTCCCGGCCACCCGCCGCGAAGCCCTGGCCGCGCTGCGCCGCTTCACCGACCACCGGCTGCCGGGATTCGGCGCCCACGAGGACGCCGTACTCGCCGCCGACCCCGTGATGAGCCACAGCCTGCTCTCCTCCTCCCTCAACCTCGGCCTGCTCGACCCCGCCGAGGTCGTCGACGCGGCGGAGCGGGCCTGGCGTTCCGGCAGCGTCCCCGTGGCCAGCGCCGAGGGGTTCGTCCGCCAGGTCGCCGGCTGGCGGGAGTACGTATGGCACCTGTACTGGCACTTCGGCGAGGACTACCGGCACGCCAACGCCCTCGGCCACCACGCCCCGCTGCCCTCCTGGTTCCTCGAACTCGACGCGGACGCGGTCGGGGCCCGCTGCCTGTCCACCGCGCTCGCGCAGGTACGCGACACCGGCTGGACGCACCACATCCCCCGCCTGATGCTGCTCGGCAGCCACGCCCTCCAGCGGGGCTGGGACCCCGAAGCCGTCACCGACTGGTTCCACCGGTGCTTCGTCGACGGCTACGACTGGGTCATGCTGCCGAACGTCGTCGGCATGTCCCAGTACGCCGACGGCGGCCGGATGACCACCAAGCCGTACACCTCGGGCGGCGCGTACATCCACCGCATGAGCGACCTGTGCGGCGGCTGCGCCTACCGGCCCGCGGACCGCACCGGTCCCCGCGCCTGCCCGTACACCACCGGCTACTGGTCCTTCGTCCACCGCCACCGCGCCCTGCTGGCCTCCAACGCGCGCACCTCCCGCGCCGTGCAGTCCCTGGACCGCCTCACCGGCGTCGACGAGGTACTGCGCATCGAGCGCGCGCGAGCGGACGGGGACCCGCCGTGAGAGAAGGTGCATCCGGCGCTGCCGTCCACGGGGAAGTAGTACGTGAGTCGGTCGGCCGGGTCGGCCCGGCCGACCGACTCGACTTCCCCCTCCCTGAGACCCCGGGTTTGCCCAACCCCCTACGGACGGGCCTGCGATCATGACCGGCGACCACGAACCGCTGCGGGTGCTGGTCGCCGGGGCCACGGGAGAGGTCGGCCGGGTGGCGGTGGCGCAGCTGCTGGAACGGGGCGCACGCGTCGCGCTGGCCGGGCGGGACGCGCGCCGGCTGGCCGAACTCTCCGCACGGACCGGCTGCCCCGCCCAGCACATCGACGCGTACGACCTCGACACCTGCTCGGCCGCCGCGCCCCGGGCAGCGGCGGCGCTCGGCGGGGCCGAAGGGTGTCTGGACGGGGTGCTCGTGACGGTCGGTGCGGCCGGGTTCGGGCCGGCCGCCGAGGTGTCGAACGCCGTGGCCGAACACCTGATGACCGTGAACGCGCTGTGCCCGATGGCCGTGCTGCGGGGCGCCGTACCCGTCGTGCGCGACGGCGGGTTCCTGGCGGCCGTGACCGGGGCCGTGGTCGACGCACCCCTCACCGGGACCTCCGACTACGCGGCCGCCAAGGCCGCCCTCGCGTGCTGGCTGGGCGTCCTGTCCCGCGAACTGCGCCGCAGGCGGGTGACCGTCCTCGACGCCCGCCTCCCGCACCTGGCGACGGGGTTCGCCTCCCGGGCCGTCACCGGGACTCCCCCGCGTCTCGGGCCGGGCGCCGACCCGCAGCCCGAGGTACGGGCCCTGCTCGACGCACTCGTCGACGGTGCCCCGTACCCGGCTCCCTCCGCACCGGCCGCCGGACACCCGTCCCCGTCCTGACCGCAGTCCCGACCGCCGGGCTGCCCGCGCGGCAGGCCCGTCCACGACGGATCCCCTCGCGGCGGCACCGCGCCCGCGCCGCTTCACCGCCGCAGGCCCGGGCCGACTCCCGCGGCACCTCAAGCACTAAGCTCGGCGGACACGCTACGCACCGCACCGGGCCGAGCAGACCCGGCCCGCCCCCCGGGCCGGCCCGGTCCGGACCCGGCCGACCGGAAGGACCCACCCGACGATGAGCGGCACGCTCGCCGACAGCATCCGCGCCACGCTGGGTGAGTTCAGCCCGGCCGAACGCAAGGTCGCCCGCGTGCTGCTGGCCGGGTACCCCTCGCCGGTCTTCGAGACCGTCGCGGTGATCGCCGAGCGCGCCGCCGTATCGACGCCCACCGTGCTGCGGTTCGCGGCGCGCATGGGCTACCGCGGATTCCCCGACCTCCAGGCCGCGGTCCGCGGGGAGCTCGACGCCCGCAGCGCCTCCCCCGTCGCCCTCTACGAAGCCGCGGGCCTGGGCCGGCCGGACGACAGGCGCAGCGGCGCCGGGATCCTCGCACGCGCCGGCGCCGTGTTCACCCCCGCCCTGTCCCAGACGCTGGCCGAGATCCCGCCGCACGACTTCGAGCGCGCGGTGGAGCTGCTGGCCGACCGCAAGCGCCGCGTCACGCTCGCCGGCGGGCGCTTCACCCACCTGCTGGCGCAGTACCTCGGCCTGCACCTGATGCAGCTCCGCGAGGAGGTCCGCTTCCTCCCGGACCGGCCCGTCGAACGCACCGCGGCACTCGCCCAGCTGACCCGGCGCGACGTCGTCGTGCTCTTCGACTACCGCCGCTACGAAGCCGACAAGACCGCCATCGCGCAGCTCACCGGCGAGGCCGGGGGCAGGACCGTGCTCTTCACGGACCCCTGGCTCTCCCCTGCCGCCGCCCACGCCGACGTGGTCCTGCCCGCACAGGTGGGCACCATGGCCCCGTACGACAGCCTCGTCCCGACCATGGCGGTCATCGAGGCCGTCATCGCGGGCGTCGTCGAGGCCCTCGGCCCCGAAGGCCACCGCCAGCTCACCCACAACGAGGACACCGCCCGCCGCGCGGGCCTGCTCTGAGCAGCCGGGGGACCCGTCTTCGGCGGTCAGGTGGCCGCCGGGCCGCCACCCTCTACCTCGGGGACGTACCCGCACACCGGCGGAGCGCGGCTCCCGGACGGCCAGTTGGCCGACACCGGTGTCCTCGGCAGAGGCCGCCACGGCGTGCAGGTAGGCGGCCTCGACGGGCCCGTGGTCGCTGGTTGCCGACTCGGTGGCGGTGTAGCGGCCGTGCGCGTCACGCCCGGAGGGAACGTACTTGGTGACGCGGTAGACGTAGGGCAGCACGTCACTGCCCGCCACGCCGTGCAGTGGTGTCCTGCCCGCCCAGACTGCACCTGGTACCGCCGACGCGTTCGCCCATGCCCGGAGCGTACGGCAGGCCCCGCCGGCCCTTCCCCGCGCATCCCGTGAGAAGCCGTGCCTGCGGAAAACTTCTCGGGCTCCGCGCCCCTGCGCAGGTACCGTACCGCCGGTAGACGACCGCGAAGTAGGCCGCAGGGAGCTCGCCGTGCCGACCACCGCACACCCTCCGTAGGTACCTCCGGAAAGCCCGGAGGGCCCTACGGAGGTCCTCGATGTCCCGAACCGTCCGCACGACTCCCCGACGGCTCCGTGTCCGGGAGGGCACGTCGGAGTCCATGTCCCTGTACGACCTGCGCTTTGCCGGTGCCGAACTGCTCCGAGCCGCGCTCGAAGGCCGTCGCCCCGTACCGACGAAGACCCTGCGCCGGATCACCTCCTGGCAGGGGATCGTGCTCAGTTGCAGGACGGGCTCGTTCTCCGCCGAGATCGCCGAGGCTGAAAGCCGCGCCCGGCTCCAGGCACGACTCCACACCCAGCGGATCCGCGGACTGCACCGCGTCGGCCACGGACTCGACGACGCAGACGTGCCGCCGGTCCGTCACCGCCACGGCGGGGTCTGGCGTGCCTGGTAGGGGCTCGCGGTCGAACAAGGCCCCCTGTGCGCGGGCTGGAGGTCTCGCCGCTGGGACCGGTGTCAGTGACGGCGTGCATGATCGGTGCAGCAGTGCGGATTCTTCGGATAGGACGGGCGGGGTCATGGCGGTCACCAATCAGCAGGTAGCGGGGCACGTGTTTCTGCGGGACATGTACGAGGACCCGTACTTTCCCGATCGCGTCGTCGACCTGGGCAGGGGCGTCCTGCTGCGGCTGTGCGAGCGGATCGAGGCCGAGCAGCCGTCGGACCTGGATGCCCTGTACGTGCTCACCCATACCGCGACGGAGGAGTTCAACCTGCTCGAGGCGGAGTTCGACGCGGCCGGGAGCGAGATCGAGACCACGGCGCGGGAGTGGATCGCCGAGGAGTTCTGGTTCGTCGCATCGGCGTACGGGTTCGCGCACGCGGACGCGGAGGAGCTGATCGCCGGCCGCAACTGGTGAAGAGGGGCCTCGGCGATCGCGGCGACGGCCGCGCGGTAGGAGGTGGGGGGCTGGGCGGCCGGATTCGAACCGGCGTCCTCCTCCATGTCGTGTAGGCGCACTACCTCTGTGCTACGACCCAGCCCTTGCCTCGAATCCTAGGGACAGCCCGCCGGATGCGCACGCGAATTTCCCCGGGGCGGCTTGCGATACCGGCCTCAGCGCCTGCGCGACGGGGTCGACGCCCGCGCCCTCGGCACCACCTCTCGCGTGACCGCGCAGCCGCCCGGCCTTGGACGCGCAGAGCGGCTACCTGGTACTGAGAGCGGGCCGAGGGCGGTGGCCGGGCGGCCCGTGGGTCAGGGCTTGTCGGCCGCCGGGTGGAAGTTGATGCGTTCGCGGACGACGGGGTAGCCGGCCTTGGTGAAGTTGGCGGCCATGGGGGTGTTGCCGCGGTCCGTCGCCCCGGTGATGAACGGGGCGCCCTCGGCGGCGAGGTGGTGGGTGCACTCCGCGAGGAGGTCGTAGGCGTAGCCGCGGCCGCGGTGTTCCGGGACGACCCCGATGAAGCCGACCGTCGGGCCGGAGGGGTTGTGGGCCGGGATGTGGATGCCGGCCAGGTCGCCCTCCGGGGTGTGTGCGACCTGCCACCACTCCCGCGGTGAGGGGCACCAGTGGAAGAAGTCCAGCTCCTCCTGGGCGGCCTGGTCCGGGCCGCCCTCCTCGATGGCCTTGAGGGCGTGGGCGTCCAGGGTGGCGGAGTGGATGCGGCGCAGCGCGTCAAAGAACACCGCGTCGTCGGGCTCGGCGCTGAAGCGCAGCCGTCCGGGCCGCTCGGGCAGGCCGAGGTCAGGGGTCCAGCGGTACAGGTAGCGCTCCACGAGGAGTTCGTAGCCCGCGCGCCGTGCCGCTTCGAAGCGGGTCTCGGCTGCGGTGCGCAGGGCGGGCTCCCCGCGCCAGCCGCCGGGCAGGTTGATCTCGAGTTCGACCTGTCGGGGGGCGGAGCGCAGGAGTTCGGCGCCGGCCTCCTCCTCGCCCTCGGCCACGTCGAACCAGTTGATGTTGACGGGCTCGGCGTCGTCGGGGCCGCCCCACCAGGCGCCGCGTGCGACGACCTCGCCGTCGCGCAGGGCTACGCGCTTCCAGTCGGGGCGGAAGCGGGTGCGCTGGTGGGCTTCGCGGGCGCCCAGGGGGTCGGGGAGTGCGTCGAAGAGGGGGGCGTCGCTCGCGGACAGCGAGCGGATGGCGACCGCACGGGTCATGGGTTCCTCCGGGATACGGACTGCTCGGAGCGCTCCCGGGTCAGAACTGGTACGCCACGCCGGGACAGCAGGAGAAGGAGCGCTGGAAGGGTGTGAACTGCACGGCACCCGCCTCCTTCTGTCCGCATCCGGGCGTGGAGCCACACCGTACGCGGTCTCCTCCCGCCCCGTCCACGGATTTTTAGGGTCTCCGGGGAGCACGGGCGGGGGTGGGCGGACCTGCTCCTGTGTGCGGGGTGCCCGTTCGTCGTGCCCGCCGTACGTCTTGCGGGTGACCGGGCGGTTGCGGGGTAGGCGCGCTGCGGCAGCGGCGTGCAGCCGCCGGCCGGAGGACCGCAGCACCTGCCCGACCTGCACGCCTGCACGACCGGACGAAAGGATACGGATTCCATGAGCGCCCTTGGACGGCAACCGGACCGCGGCAGTACCGGGGACTCGGCGGGCGACCTCGTCGCGCGGGCCTCGCAGCAGATCTCCGAGCTGGTCCGTGAGGAGATGCGGCTGGCCCGGGCGGAGATGGCCCGCAAGGGCAGGCGCTTCGGTGTGGGCGGCGGGCTGTTCGGCGGGGCCGGCCTGGTCGGCGTACTCGCCGCGCAGGCCCTGGTCGTCGCCGGGGTCGCGGCGCTCGCCCTGGTCCTGCCGGTCTGGGCGTCCGCGCTGGTCGTCGCGGCCCTGCTGGCGGCCGTGGCCGCGGGGATGGCCGCGGCCGGCAGGAGGCAGTTCGCCGAGGCCGGAACTCCCGCGCCCGAGCAGACCATCGACAGTGTCAAGGCCGACGTGGCCGAGATCAAGGAGGCAGCACACCGATGAGCAACCACGCCCCCGGCGACAAGGACGCCGCACCCACTCCGGAGGAGCTGCGCAAGCAGGTCGAGCACACCCGCGACGAACTCGGGCAGACCGTCGAGGCGTTGGCGGCCAAGGCCGACGTCAAGGCCCAGGCGAAGGAGAAGGCAGCCGAGATGAAGGACCAGGCAGCGCAGAAGGCCGTACTCGTCACCGACGAGCTCCGGGAACGGGCGGCGCAGGCGGCCCAGCTGGTCAAGGAGAAGACCCCCGACCCGGTCCTCGACTCCGCCGCCCAGGCAGCGGCCCAGGTCCGCGACACCGCGGTACGGGCCGGCCGGCTCGCCGCGGAGAAGACTCCGCAACCGGTCCGCGAGAGGGCCGACCAGGCCGCGAGCGCGGCGCGGGCCAACCGCACCCCGCTGCTCGCCGCAGCGGCCGCCCTGGCCCTCTTCCTGCTGGTGCGCCGCAACCGGAGGCACCGGTGAAGACCTCCAAGATCGCCTACCGGCCCGTGGGACTGGCGCTCGGCGCAGCCAGCGGCATGGTCGCCGGCGCCGCATTCAAGCAGGCCTGGAAGATGATCGGCCGTGACGACGACGCCCCCGACGCCATGGACGAGGGCCGCACCTGGCAGGAGGTCCTCCTCGCCGCGGCCCTCCAGGGGGCGGTCTTCGCCGTGGTGAAGGCAGCGGTGGACCGGGCCGGGGCCACCACGGTCCGGCGGCTGACCGGCACCTGGCCGGGCTGATCCGGACCCGCGGGCAGCGGCGGGGGGCCCCGGCCCGGCGCCATCCCGCCGCCCCGCCGCCCTGCCCTGCCCTGTCCGGCCATGCGCTGCCCGGCCCTCCCCTATCCGGCCCGGCCCGGCCCGGCCCGCGAGAGCCTGCCGTCAGCAGTCCGGGGCGGCGGCTGCGCAGCAGGGCGGGTAGACCCGGGTCGAGCGGGCACACGCGAGACCATGCACGGACACCATGCGCGTCGTCCCACCAGCAGCCGTCTCTTCGGCACAGCCCCCACGGCCCCGACACCGGCAGGCCAGGCACCGGCAGGCACGGCACCGCCAGCCCGCCCGGGCGCCCGGCACTCGCGCCGCACCCGGCTCGCCGGCCGCCTACGCCGACGCATCCTCGCCTACCGGGCGGTCGACTTCCTGCCCAGCCGTATCCCGGACGCCTCGGGGCCCGGCGAGGAGTGCCTGCTCCTCGTCCACATCCGCCGGGTCGTGGGACGGGTCCACTACCGGGTCTGCACCCCGTGCGCCCAGGGCGTCATCACCACCGTCGTCATCGACGAACCCTTCCTCAGCACCGGTCTGGGTACCCGCGCCCTCTCCCACCTGCGCTCCCGGCACCCGGGCCTCGCCTGGCGCAGCACCCTGCGCAAGCGCACCACCCGGGACCTGCTGCGCCGGATGCGGATCCCCGCGGCCCCCGCAGCCGCGCCCTGCCCCCACACCCGCCGGACACCGCCCCCGCCGGGTACGGCGTAGGGTCGGCCATATCGCGCGGGTACGACTGCCGGTACGCCTCAGAGGTCGAGGACCAGGTCCGAGGTGGGCAGGGACTGGCAGGTGAGGACCTCGCTCTCGGGCAGGTCCTCCGAGGGGGCGACGAGGTGCGCGGCCGTGCCCTTGAGCACGGTGCAGGCGCAGCTCTCGCACTGGCCGACCCGGCAGCCGCTCGGCATGGCGATGCCGGCGGCCTCGCCGAGGGCGAGGAGGGGTCCGCTGTCCCTGCGCCAGGTGGCGCTGCGGCCGGACCGGGCGAAGGTGACGGTGTACTCGGCGTCTTCGGGCACGGTCACCTCCTGGCGGGCGGGGCGGAACCTCTCGCTGAACAGCTCGAAGCGGGGGACGCCGCGGGCGGGCAGGGCGGCTTCGAGGGAGTCGAGCATGGGCTGCGGTCCGCACAGGTAGAAGCGGGCGCGGCGCTCGATGAGGCCCGGGTCGATGTCGTCGGCGGTGATGAAGCCGGTGCGGTCGTAGTCGCGCCCGGGGACGTCCTCCGCCCGGGGCGACGCGTAGTGGTCGACGACCGTCAGCGCCGGTATGCGGGCGGCCAGTTCGCGCAGCCGGTCCCGGAAGGGGTGGTCGGCTCCGTTGCGGTTGCCGTAGTGGAGGACGACCTCGGGGACCGTGCCGCCGGTGGCCGCCAGGGTTTCGAGGTAGCTGAGGAAGGGGGTGATGCCGATGCCGCCGGCGAGGAGCACGACGGGGTGGGCGGTGTGCGTCGGTACGGCGAACACGCCTGCCGGGGCGGCCAGGTGGAGCCGGTCGCCGACGCGGAGCTGCTCGTGGACGCGGGTGGAGAAGGCTCCGCCGGGGACGTGCCGGACGGCGAGCCCGTAGTCGGTGCGGCCGGGGGCGAGGGCGGGACCGGTGAGGGAGTAGCTGCGGCTGTGCGAGGGGTCCTGGAGGGTGCCGTCGGGGTTCTCGGCGCGTACGGTCAGGTGCTGGCCGGGCCGGTAGTCGGGGAGGGGTCCGCCGTCCTCGGGGGCGAGCCGCAGGGCGCGGATGCCGGGGCCGGCGGCGGTGAGGGAGGTGACGGTGAAGGGGCGGTACCCGGCCCAGGCCCCGTCGGCGGGTGCGGGGGCGATCCGGCAGGCGGCGGAGCGCAGCGGTACGGAGCCGCTCAGGGGGTCGGTGTCGGTGTGGTCGACGAGCCGGTTGAGGTTGCTGCCGGTGGCGGCGGTCGGGTCCGCGCCGGGGAGGGCGAGGACGTCGGCCTCCTGCCACCAGCCGTACTCGCCGACCACCACGGAGGGGTGCAGGGAGTCGTCGAAGCGGGCGCGCAGCCGGACGGAGCCGAGGCGGGTGGCGAGCTCGACCCACTGGCCCTCCGCGATGCCGTGGGCGGCGGCGGTGCGCGGGTGCAGGTCGACCGAAGGGTCGGGGGCCCTGCGGCGCAGCGAGGTCAGGGAGCGCTGCTGGCTGTGGACGAAGTACCCGTGCTTGGCGCAGGTCAGCACCAGGGGGTACGCGGCGTCCGTGGGGGCGGGGTCGCGGTGCTCGGGGACCGCCGGGTACCCGTGCTCCAGCAGGTGTTCGGAGTACAGCTCGACGCGGCGCGTCGGAGTGGCGAAGCCTGCCACCGCGCCGTCATCCGTGCCGCCGTCTGCGGGTGCGGGTGCGGCGTACTTGCGGTACGCATCCTCAAGGGGCACCCGGACGCCGCCGGGGCGCCGCCTCAGCTCCTCGACGGTCAGGCCGAGGGGTTCCAGCTGCCAGTTCCACGCGGCCTCGACGTCCCCGTCGAAGAACTCCGCGCCCATGCCCAGGCGGCGGGCGAGGTCGAAGACGAACTCGGTGTCGCTGCGGGACTCCCCCTGCGGCTCGACCATCCTGGGCCGGAGCTGGACGTGTTCCTGGGCCCGGTGGTCCACCTCGAAGCCGAAGCGCAGCGCCTCGCGCTCGTAGGCGCTGTTGACCGGCAGTAGGAGGTCGGCGCTGGTGCTGGTCGGGGTGTGGAAGAGGTCGAGGTGGACCTGGAAGTCGAGGGCGGCCAGGGCCCGCGCCGTACGGTCGGAGTCGGGCTGGGCGAGGACCAGGTTGGACCCGAAGGCGACGAGGGCGCGGACCGGGTACGGGCGGCCGGTCTCGATCGCGGTGCACAGGTCGCCGGAGTTGACGTACCCGGAGGCGGGCGGGCCCAGCGGGTGCTTGTCGAGGCCGAGGGCCTTGGCGCGCTGCCCGGGGGCGAGCTGGTCGAAGGACGCGGCGCGGCGGTAGGGCGGGGCGGGGACCACGTGGTTGCCGCCCGGCGCGTCGTAGGAGCCGGTCAGGGCGTAGAGGGTGGCGAGGGCCCGTTCGGTCTGGGCGGCGTTCGCGCTCTGGCCCACTCCGGTCCAGCCGTAGTACGTGACCGAGGGCGCGGCGGCGATCTCGGCGGCGAGGGCGCGTACCTCCCGCTCGGGGATCCAGGTGGTGGCCGCGACCCGGGCGGGGGGCCAGGCCGCGCAGGCGGCGGCGTACCGCTCGAAGGCCGGCGCGCAGTCGACGGCCGATCCGTCGCGCAGGGGGACCGCGAAGGTGCCGCGCAGGGCGAAGCGCTCGGGGCGGTCGGCGGGGCGTGCGGTGTCGTAGGCCTCGGCCCGGCCGGCCTGCTCGTCGTAGACGGCGAAGCCCGTGGCGTCGGGACCGCGGTGCGCGTCGGCGGACCCGCGGTACGGGTCGCCGGGACCGCGGTCCGCGTCGGGGAGCTCGTGCGCGCGCAGGAACCGGCCGGTGTCGGCGCGGACCAGGAGGGGGGCGTTGGTCCAGGCGCGTACGAAGGCCTCGTCGTAGCCCCCCTCGGCGATGAGGAGGTGGGCCAGGCCCAGGGCGAGGGCGGCGTCGGTGCCGGGCCGGACGCGCAGCCAGTGGTCGGCGCGCAGTGCGCTGGTGGAGCGGCGCGGGTCCACGACGGCGAGCCTCGTGCCGTTCGCCTGGGCGGCGGAGAGGGCGGCGGACTGGGCCAGCCAGGTCTTGGCCGGGTTGAAGCCCCACAGCAGGGCGAGACCGGCGTTCGCGTAGTCGGGGGGCGGGAGCGGCGAGCCGAAGGTGAAGGCGTGGGCGAAGTCCTTGTGCCAGTTGCAGATCTCCGCGCTGTAGACCGTGTTCGGGCTGCCGAAGCGGCGTACGAAGCGCTCGATCCACTCGGTGGCGTCCGAGACCATGGTCCCCGAGGGGGTGGCCACGGCGAAGGCCACCGACTCGGGGCCGCTCTCGGCAGCGATGGCGGCGAGCCTGCCGGCGATCTCCGCCATCGCCTCCTCCCAGGAGACGGGCACCCAGCCCGGGTCGGGGTCGGACTTGGGCCGGGTGCGGCGCAGCGGGGTGGTCAGCCGCCGGGTGCTGTGCGCGATCTCGGGTGCGGACCGGCCCTTGGGGCACATGGCCGTGCCCGTAGGGTGGTCGGGGTCGGGCCGTACGCCGGTGAGGCGGCCGTCCTCGACGGTGAAGACCGCGCCGCAGCGCGACTTGCAGAGGGTGCAGAAACCCCTCTTCTCCTCGGTCATGCGCCCTCCAGCCCGTGGACCGCCCCTCCTGTCCCTCCTCATTGAACCGGGCGGTTACGGCCTGCGGGGTCGGCGATGGTCCTCGGAGTACCGCCCGAGGTCCCGGGCTGAGGGGACTTTCGGACGTCCACCCGCAGTCCCGGCCGTCAGGCGGTGCCGACGAGGTCGATGGTGAACGCCACCCGGTCCAGTCGGGGGCCGTCGTAGTCCGGCTGCACCGGCGAGGCCGTGAAGCCGAGCCGGGTGTGGAACGCCTGCGAGGCGGTGTTCTCCGGGCTGGTGATGCAGTGCACGTGGCGGCGCCCCTGCGCCCGGACGAGGTCGAAGAAGGCCCGGTAGAGGGCGCGTCCGACGCCCTGCCCGTGCAGCTGGGGGTCGACGCCGACGAAGTGGACGTAGGCGGTGTCGGGCTCGGTCTGCGACAGGAAGCCGATGAGGAAGGCGGCTATGCCGCCGTCTGCTCCGCCGCCTTCGCGTTCGATGAGGAAGCTGGTGGTGGTGAAGTGCTGGAAGTACAGCCGGGGCAGGAGCAGTGCGCGCTCCACCGCTCCTGCCTCCCCTTTCAGGCCGCCCCACCACGCGTCCAGCACGGCGAGCACGCGGAGGTGGTCTGCGTCGGAGGGGTGGCGGGCGCTCAGGCCCGCGGGAAGATCATCGATCATCCGTGCAGTCTGCCACCGCTCGGCGGGGTCAGTGGTGGGCGTGGACGACCGCGTGGCCCTTGCCGCGGCCGATCATCCACTTGTTGACCGGTGTGGTGACCAGGAAGGCGACGGCGAAGCCGCCGAGCAGGGCGCCCCAGAAGAGCCCGTCGGTCAGGTGGGCGTCCATCGCCCCGGGGGTCAGGGCGATGATGCCGTTGTCGACCAGCTCCATCACGGCGATCGAGACGGTGTCGGCGGCCAGGGCCACCTTGACCGCGCTCTTGAAGCCCAGGCCGGCCCGGCGGACGGCGAAGAGGGTGAAGGAGTAGCCGAAGAGGAAGGCGAGGGTGATCGCCAGGATCATCGTCTGGGCGTTTCCCCAGCCCAGCGCGGTACCGATGACCATGCCGAGGATCTCGCCGACGGCGCAGCCGGTCAGGCAGTGCAGCGTGGCCTTGGCCGCCGTCGCCCACGAGGCGCCCCGGCGGTGGGCGTGCGCGTGGCCGTGACCGGCTCCGTGGCCCCCCTGGCCTTCGTGGGCGGCGTGCCCGTGTGCGGGTCCGGTGTGGTGCGCACTGTGGTCCATCGCCCTCATCCCCATTCCCTCATTCCAGTGTGCGGCCCTCACTCCTCCGCCGCACACCATCGACAATATACCCCCCAGGGGTATACCGGCAAGGTGGTGCGCCTCCCGCAGGCTGCCGAAAAGGCGTTCAGCAGTACCGCTCCGCCCCTGTGCGCCGGACCAGGCGCCGGCTTTCCACGCTGTGGGGCCTACAGTGGCCCGCATGGCTGAGCTTCCCGGCACCTTCGGCGGTGTCAGCGGACCGGACCCGCAGGAGATCGTGGACGACGTGCTCGGTGTGTTCACGCGCGCGTCGTACGCCTGCCCCGGCGGCCCACCGCTCGTCGCCTCGTCCTACACCTCGACCCGCGAACTGGACGGCCAGAGCATCGCGCTCCAGCTCGACACGGTCGACCCCTCAGAGGTACGGCGCCTGCTCCCCCGGCTCCGCCGGGCCGTCGCGCTTCAGGCGGACCTGAAGCGACGAGCGGTCGAAGCGGTGGTGCACGCCCTCAGCGACGGGAGCGCAACTGCGGAGGACCTGGCCGGGGCCCACGGAGACCTGCTGCTGGAAACGATCGCCGCCGAGGGCAACGGCGACGTGGTCCTGCACCTCACCGACTCCTGCGGTGGGCACCTGCTGGACGGCTACTGGCCCGCCGTCCGGTTCGACCGCGACGACGCCCTGGTCGCAGTGACCGTCGAGTCCTGAACCCTCCGCTCCCATGCCCGGCTTCGAACCGGCGGGCCCGGTGACCACCCGCCGTCGCGGGACGCACGAAGGCCCCGGCCTCCTTGCGGAGGCCGGGGCCTTGACCGAGCGCTGGGCAGGCCTTGCACCTGCATCCCCCCACGGGAAGTGGGGTGTCTTTCCTTGGACCACCAACGCATCTCCCACCGCCGGGACTTCAGCGGCAAGAACAAGATCGACTCTACCGCGTCCGGCCCCGGCCCGCACAATCAGGACGGGCCCGCCAGCCGTACGGCCGTCAACCGACGCCCCTGGCCCGGTAGATCCCCCGTCCGCAAGAATCCTCCCTTGACTCCTCCCCTCCCTGAAGGGAGGGGATTCCTAGCTCACTTCGCCTGACCGTCAGCGACGGGCAGGTCCTACAAGATCAGCGCTAGCCGGGTACGAGACCAGCCCGGACGAGCATCACGCGGGCGGAGTTCTTGTCCCTGGGGGACACGGTTCCGCAGGCGGTA
>NZ_JBVJYM010000043.1:0-44500 GCF_055600495.1 Streptomyces sp. NPDC038213 | reverse complement strand
CCCGCGGAGCGGGACCCCCAGCGCTGCGCGCTGGGGAGGGACGGCCGACCGCTGCGCGGCCGGTGACGGAGCGTAGGCCCCGCGCGTTGCGCGGGGCGAGGCCGGCGCCCGCTTCGCGGGCTTTGGCCTCGGGGTCTTCCGCTTCGCTCCAGACCCCGCTGCGCTCCACCCCGAATGGCCTGCTTCGCAGGCCGCCGTGACTCTGTTTCACGGGATCCGGGCCTGCGGCCCGTTGGGTGGGTCCGCTCCGCTCCCCCATCCGGGTCCTTCCGGCTTCGCCTCCAGGACCAGCCCGCTCGACTCGCAAGCCTTGGCGCCACCTGGGAAGGTGCTCTACAAAAATTGAAATGAGGTGATTTGCAATGAATCCACTGACCGCAAGAAGTCGCCTACTTCCCAAAAACACCCCCACCACTCGCCACTTACAAGATATAATAAACCCATTCAGATCTAATAGCTTTAATCATCGGCGACTGAATCCACATCGCTGACTCAAGGAGCCATCCCGTGCGCCGAATTATACCCGTAGTCGCTGCACTCTCGGCAATCTTCATGCTCAACTTCATTCACCCGGAAATCGCCCATGCATCCCGCCGTTATTACTCTAAGGAATCCATCGAAAACAGCCTTGGCGGGGGGCATTATTTGTGCGCAACCCCGAAGGGGAACTCGACAAAGGCGGGCACTATCGTAACCGCATGGAAGTGCGCCCCGGGAGAGGGGCATTACGTCCAATGGTGGCATACAGAACCCCTTCATGGCTCAATTGAGACGACTAGAATTGTTCACAGCGCCAGCGAATTGTGCTTGACCCCGCAAGGGGATGCGTACGATACAAACGGCGCAGTCCTCACCTTGTGGCCCTGTAACGAGAATGCCATTTCGCAGCAATTTGAACCGGCGGGATGGGATTCAGTTCTAACGCCACCGGGGCTCTACACAATATACGGACATAAATTCATCACCATCAAGGGGAGTGAACCTAAAGAGGGAGCCTACCTCACCCTCTGGGAAAAAAATCAGGGACACATTGCCCAAAATTGGATCTGGTAAATAGAAATTCCCGGTGCGATCTCTCGGATAGGCGTCAGTTTGCCGCGTGCACGAATGAGGAGTGACGATCATCGGCCGCACCGCGAACAGGAGCAGGAGTGGGTCGCCGCTCCCGATTGCAGCCCACAGCAAGCGTGCAGCTTGAGGGCGTAACCAGTGGGGCACGCTAGTTGGCGTGCCCCACTGTCTGCTGCCGCTATGCCAGGGGGCAGTCGCCCCTGGATGACCGCGAGCAACTGAGCGCGCCAGTCAGCGATCTCATCAGCGGGACCAAGCCCGTGGCCGGGGGGCTCACCGGCCGACTGTGCATCGCCCTCCCACCTACCTGTGGGAGCCGCTGCACCGCGGGGTCTACTGGACGAACCTGGCCCACGTACGCGCCCTGGAGGCGTGGACGCACCGGTGGGGGCCCGGCCCCGCCGCCGGCGGTCGCGCCGCCCTGCCCGAGGCCCTGGACGAACGGGCCCGGCACGCCGCCCACATCACCACCACCGGCGACATCATCCGCACCGCACTCGAACGAACCGTGCGCAACCACACGAGTCGCTGAACGTACGTCAGAAACCACACACAGCAGGCAAAAAGAGACAATAAGTCTCTTTTGAGAGATCTATGGTCTCTTCCCATGTCTGATCTTGAGGCGGCCCGGTGGTACTGCCCCCGAGAATCCTCCGGGCACCGGGCCTCACCCACACGCGCCATATCGGTACGGGCTACCCACACCCTAACTAGCCGGCTGCTACCGCCAGCCCGTCGGCGAAACAGCGGTACCTCCGCCACCGTCACACCCAGCCGGAGCCGCTTGAACGGCAGCGGTGGCGGTAGACCCCGCCCCGGTCCACCGCGCGGTCCGCGCTCACCTTCGCACGGTGACCGGCAGGACGGTCCAGCGTTGTGCCGGACGTGACCCTTGACGATCTGCACGACGACATGCTCGCCGCCGACTTCGACACCACCGAAGCACCCCGCCTCGCACTCCTCACCCGTACCGAGGCGTTGGTGACCCTGGCCGTCCTCGAAGCCGCCGCCAAGACCTCCGACGACGAGGGCGTCCGCTGCGCAGCCCGCGAAGTCCAAAGCCGCCTCGGACGACGACTCCCCAGCCCCTGACCCCGTACGGACGGGCAGCAGACGCCGTCCGGATCAGGTGGCCGCCGCGGCGGCCAGGGCGATGTTCACGGGTTTGGGAGGCACCCGCCGCGTCGAGCGGGACTGGGTCGCCTGCACCGACTGCTCGAGCCGCGTGGAACACGTCCTGCTCACACACGGCCAGGTCCGCGACTACGAACTGCCGGCGGTCGCGGGAAAGGCAGGCGACCCCCGCCGGCCGGGCTTCGCCCGCCGGTACGGGCTCGACCCCGGTCGGCCCGTGCAGTGGGAGGCCGAGGCGCTCGACCCGGCCGAGCTCGAAGAACGGCAACGGCGGCGCCTGAGGACCTGCGCCAAGGCATGGCCGCCGAACCGCCGGCCGGACCGTGAATGACCCCCAATGATCAAGGGACCGGGCCGCGCGAAGGCTCCCGACGTCCCCCCGGAACGGCCTGCTCCGCAGGCCGGGGTGACCCCCGCGTCCACCGGGATGCATCCCGTCAGAATGCATTCCGGGCAGATGCATTTCGGTAAGCTTCATGTGTCACTGCTGCGTTCTCCACCATGACGCAGCGAAGGGTCCGACCCGGCTGGAACCAGGTCAGACCCTCCGTGCAGGGGCGAAGCTACTGGGCCCGGCCGTCTAGATCTCGGCCGGGCTCACTGCTGAGCCAGCCACGCCCGGGAACAGCACATCATCCGATGCTCTGCACCACCCACTCCACCAGCTTGACGAGCACCGGCACGAGCACGGACCAGTCGATCAACGCCTGCACGATCGACAGGCGCTTCTCTTCCCGGTCCTTCTCCCGTATCCCGTTCGCCATCCAGTACCTCCAAATGCTCCCGAACACCCCATCAGGTGGGGACTCCGTCGAAGACCGACGAAGCGTCAGCAGGGGGAGCACTTCGAAGCACCGCCAGTCTAGGGCCGGTTGAAGCCCAAGTCGGATCAGGGAACACAACTTGCGGGTGGACACGCCGATACAACCACTAGATCTTGGGTTGCCCCGCATTTGGGACGGCCCGCGTGTCACGGGACGCGTGGGGCCGCAGTCAGGCGGGTGCGATGCCATCGTGGAAGGCCTGCCCACCGCCTCCCACCAGCCTTCCGCCCTCGAACCGGGGTTCAGCGCGCAGGCCCGTTCGGGCCCCCTTCGACGCACGGACCATGGGAGCGTCGGGCGAACTTCGCGGTCAGGCCCGTTCACCACGCTCTTGGAGCGAGACAAGTCCGTCCAGGGTCTCCCGCAGGTACTCGTGTACCGCGTTCTCCGGAACCCGGAAGGAGCGGCCGACTCTGATCGCGGGAAGGTGGCCGTTGTGCACCAAGCGGTACACGGTCATCTTCGAGACACGCATCACCGAGGCGACCTCAGCGACGGTCAAGAACTCGTCATCATCGAGTGGCCGACCTCGCCCATACTCCATGTCCGTAGCGCGCGACGGCGGGCGGTGCTCCGTCCGTACGGCAGGCACGGCATCTTCCACCACGGGCTGCTGCCCGGGGTCGGCTTCCTCCTCCATCCAGGCGAGGAAGTACCGCTTGTGCCGAGCCAGGGCCACCTCGTCCACGGATACGACTGCTTCGATCTGGTGCAGCAGGTTGGCGACCATGGTGTCCGGGTCGATGGAGCTGCTGCGGCCCTCGCGGTCCGTCATGCTCGCTTCTCCTTCCGCTCCCGCAGGGTGCCGGCTTCTGTCAGGTCTTCGTCGGCGTGCCTGCCCAAGGCCTGCCGCAGCGTCTTGCGAGCGCTGGATACGTGCTTTCGCACCTGGGACTGCCCGATGCCGAGGATCTGGGAGATGTACATGGCCGACTGCTGCTCGAAGAAGTAGAGCACCGCGACCCTCATACACGCAGGCGGGAGGTCACGCACGACGGCCCAGCACCGTTCGAGTTCATCGCAAGCAATGACAGCGTCGGCGGGGTCGGGGCAGTCGTGGTGGTAAAGACGTGTTAGGTCCGGCTCCAAGTCCGTCCACTTGACTTCCCGCCGCACGTCGTCCACCCACATGTTGCGGCAGGTTCTGCGCAGCCACTTGCGGCGCCCCTCCGCATCACGGCTGCCCACTTCATCCCATGCCAGGGCTGCCGCCATGAACACCCGTTGCACCAGGTCCTCCGCGCCTGCTTTGTCGTTCAAGCTCCGCACCAGGGCGAACCTCAGGAGGCCGGCCGCTTCCCGATCCCACAGTTCAGCGACCTGGTGCCGCGCCTGCTCTGGAATGCGCTGCGTCACCCCCGCCCCCTGTCCCTGTCTGCCCGTGACAAGCTGCCGGTGACGACTTGCGTGGCCGACCCCCCTCGGCCCTGGCCCTGCACCACGTCGGGCCCAGCCGGAACCTTCCGAACCAGCGCGAAGTGAGTGGCCCTCCGCTGCCGTTCAGTGAGCGCCGCCGCAGCCGCTGTGGCTACGGCGAGCAGAGTTGCCGTCACCCACACTTCGCCCTCCCCAGGGAGCGGCCCCAGCCACCCCATCGCGTCAACGCCGAGAACCTTCACACCATGTAGTCGAACGGCACGCCCTAAGCGCTGCCTCAATCCAGGAAGATCTTTTAGCGCGTACGTCGAGCAGCGCCCCGGCAGGACGAGCCGCCGGGGCGCACACGAGTCCAGGGCGCTACCCGTGATCCACAGGGACCGCAGCAGGGCTCTGCAACTCTGCACAGCGGATCCCACCCGCCGGGTGCCACTCCATAGCGGGTGCGGCACTGTCGCCGTGCTCGGGGCAGTGGCGGGCGGGAACGATACCGCCGCAGTCCTGCGGCGTGCACCGGCAGTCCGCGCCCGGGGCGTACGGGAGCGCGTGACGTGCCCGGCCGGCTTCCCCGCGCAGACCCGCCCGCCACGACAGGGCCACCCACACCCGCCCGCGGCCCCCGTCATGACGACCCGTCAGCCGGCCATCGCCCGGGACCGCGAGGGCGGTCCGCCCCGGAACAGTGAGGCTGCGGACGGCGATCCCCGACGGGCCCTCCCCGAGGGCGACCAGGGCCTCGGCCTCAGCGGCGGTCACCCACCCGTCCACGGACTCCGTACCCTCCGCATCCTCGACGGTGGACAGCAGCGGGTCGTCCACCCGGACGGTACGGGTACCGCCACCCGCCTGGCGGACCACCAGGACCGCAGACGCGACGGTGTGCGTGATCCGGATCTTGCCGTGGGCCAGCAGCCACGCCACAACCTCCCCGGGGTCGAACAGTGGCGACGCCACCGTGCCGCCCGCGGCAGACGGGAAGTCGTCGTGGCGGCGGCGCCAGTTCACGACGGCGGCCCGGCCCACCCGCGCGATCCGTGCAACCGCGGCGAGCGTCACCTCCGGCCGCCCCACCACCGGCTCCAGCCCCGCCAGGGGTGAGCGGCGCCCGGCGCCGAAGCGGCGCACCTTCCGCCAGTCCACCCCCGGGTGGACCACCGGGAGAAGGGCGACGTCCTCGGCGCGGAACCACGGCACCCGGGCCTCGCCGCCGCGGTCCCGGCCGAAGTCCACCGTGGTGGTACGGGCCGGGCGCAGCCACCCGAGGCGTACGGCGTGATCAATCTCCGTACGGCGCGCGCCGAGGCGCACGGCGGCCTGGTCGGGGCCGAGGAGGGTGTGGCGGTCGAGGAGGGCGGGCAGGTCCCGGCGGCGGGCAAGCGCGGCGACCTGGTCCGCGTGCACGTCCGGGGTGGCCGGGTCGCCGCCGAGGCGCAGGAGGTAGCCGGCCGCGGCGAGGTCGCCTACGGCCGTCGCGGTGACGGCCGGCCGGTAGAGCGGGAGCGGATCCCCCAGCGCCCTGGTCAGCCGCTCCGCCGCGTCGAACGCGGAGACCAGGTGGAGTGCGGCGCGTACGCCCTCGGCATCCACCCCCGCCACCACCTCCGCGGCCCAACCGCCGTCCGGGCCCGGGGCGGGAACGGAGGCGGTGGCCACCGCCCACCGCCACGCACCCACCGGCACCCCCAACCGCGCCGCCACCTCACGCTCACCCAACACCGCTCGCGCTGCCGTCTGCGCACCCGTCACGGAACACACCCCAATCGCACCTCGGCGGCCCGCCTACCGGGCCGCGCCGAGGACATGCCTAAGAACCACAAAACGTGTCAATAGCCTTGAATTGGCGCCGAATTGGTGCAGGACCGCACAAATCGCCTACGCGTATGCGAGGCACGGATTCACTCCTGCGGGGGCGCGCCCGGCGCCCGGCCCACCGCGGCCTCGGAACGGCCCCGGCGCATTGCCTCGCCGACGTACCGCCGCAGGCCATAGATCGGCACCACGGACCACAGATCCAGCCCTCTCGCGGGCCCGGATTCCTATCCCGCACACCCCGGCACCCCGCACCGGGACACCCGCCCGCACCTGCCGCCTGCGCATTCCCCGCAGGCGTCGACACAGCGCCGACGCCCAAGGGGGCCGGCTGAAACACGCCCCCGGCACGGGGCCGGCCCGAGCACCCGACCTGAACCCCTCGCCCCCGACAGCGCCGGGGGCGACACCGTGCTACCCGAAGGAGACCCACGTGCCGACGTACGAGACCCTGCCGCGCGCCGCCGCCGACCTCCGCCGCCTCACCCCCGCCCAGCGCGCCCGCTTCCACCGGACCGTGGTGGGCGCCTTTGTCCCCGACCTGCGCACCGGGCGCTTCCGCCGAGGCCTGCGCATCAAAGCCGTACGGTCCGCCGGCGGCGGGATCTTCGAGCTGACGTGGGCGCCCGACGGGCGCGCCACCTGGTCGTACGGCCGTGGGCGCACCCGCGGCCCGCACATCGTCTGGCGCCGGATCGGCAGCCACCACATCCTCCACCGCCCCTGACCGGCCGCCAGGCCGGCAGGGCCGACGGCGGCCCGGCCGCGGGGTCAGCCGGCGCCGTCGAGGAGGTCGAGCATCCGGCAGCGGGCCGCCGCCGCGACGCCCGCCCCGGGCCAACCCGTCGAGGAAGACCGCTACGCCGTCCCCGGAGACCAGGGCGCGCAGCACGGCGCGGTCGGCCTGGTCCAGCTGCGGCCACTCCCCGGCCGTACGGGCCACCTCCGCCGCGATCTCCCGGATCCGGAGCGCGTGCTGGGCGCACCACGCCTCCCGGGTCCGGCAACGTGCCTCGGCGAGGCGCTGCCGGTAGGCGTCCGTCCCGCCGGGACCGGGAGCAGCAGGGGGTGCGGTGGTGGTCACGGCTGACCAACCGGACCGTGCCCTTCAGGGACACGTTCACGTTGTCGATATCCGTGAACTCGGCAAGCTCTGGAAGTTGGCCTTGCCGGAGCCGGGTTACTGAGGAGTCGTCCGCCTGTCGGCAGCGACCGGGCGGCGTGCTCCAGGCCCGGAGCACGCCGCCCCAAGGTCGCCAACACCACGGCTGGTCGGCTCCCAGGAGCCAATCGATGAGGAACAGGTACTGGCCGTCAGCCCTGGAGCCACTTCCCGGCCTGCGGGCGTTCCAACGCCTTCAGACGTCGCCAGGCGTACACCCAGTCCTCGGTGTCACGGATCCCGCAGACCTTCAAGAAGGTCATGCACCACCGCATCGGCGGGATCTTGCCGCTGCAACGGGCCTTCTCCACGTTCAACGCGTCGCTGGTCGTCGAGCGCTTCAGGACGCCGCCGCTGGCGGACTCCAGCTGACGCATCGACAGCGCGCCCGCCCACACGTGCACCGCACCGAGCATCTCCACAAAGTCGACCGGCGTAGAGATCAACAAGGGGTCCGGCTTGCCGGCCTGCGACACCCAGGGAACAACGATGCGGCCTTCGGTTACCGTCGCGGTCTTCGGCTGGACTGCAGGGGGCCCGTAGTGGGCAGCAGAACGCTTCTGAGTGGGCACCGGCTCCGGCAGAGACGGGTGCCGGTTCTGCCGCAGAGCCGCAAGCAGCGTGGACTTCATCCGCTCGTCCGGCGTCATGGCACGGGTCTCGATCATCTTGATGGTCCCGACGGACAACCCGGACCGGCGGGCTAGCTCCTGAAACGTCATCCCCCTCTGCTTCCGCTCCTGCCGCAGGGCTCCCGCGAAACCGCCTCCCGCCTCCCGTTCTTCGGACAACCGGTCCAGACTGGTAAGGACCCTGCGACGAGCAGTATCCGAGAGGGGCATTGTGCCCGCTTCCACGCGGGCGAGGGCCGACACGGTGACGCCGGACTTGTCGGACAGCTGCCGGAGGCTGATCCCCGACCGGCGGCGCTGCTCGGCAAGCATCTCTCCGAAGGGGTCTCTCATCGGACGTCACCACCCTGGACGCCCGTGCGCAGGGTGCGGACGAACGTGAGGGAGGGCTCGCGCAGCAGGTCGACAAGGACTGCGGCGACAACGGCGCCGATCACCTCAACACGGTGACCACCCACGTACAGCCAGATCAGACCCAGGACCACGCCGCTGACGCCCAGCATGCGGGCGGCACCCGCAAAGCCGAAGGAACGGGGTACGGCGGGGGCAATCACGCACCCCTGGAAGGCCGGCGCGGGCGGCTGGAGAATCCAGCCGCGCCCCGGCACGTTGAGCCACAACATGAAGCCACTCCTGACGAAATGAGAGCCCGGACGGATGAAACAGGGGTTCGCAGCCCCTACACACCACCGACGGCGGCGGGTGCAGCTCCAGGATGAAGCACCCGCACCCGCGGCCTCAACCGACCTTGTCAGCAGCGGAGTTCTCCACCACCAACCGGAACCCGACCCTCCAGCGCTCGGCTGTCCGAAGCGTCGAATCCGGAACGCCTGCGGCCGTCCGCAGGCGTCCGAGAGTCACTCATCCAGGTGGATGCAATCCCGCTCCCATCCGAGCCAGCACACGGCATCACCCCACGTCACACCCATCGTCCTCGCCCAGCATCCGTCCGAGACCGTCCGAGGATGTCCGGGAGCGTCCGAAGCCGTCCGAGGACCCTGCCCACCACGGCCCTACTAGCCCATGGTTGTCCGAGAGTCGCTCCGCAGCCCGGACGGCTTCCAGGGGTTCCGTTCGCAGCGGACCACCCCGCGATCGTGACGCAGATCACACGTCTGCGACGTGGCCCGTGTCCCCCGGACACGGGCCACAAGCATGTAGGAGACCGGCAACGGCGACGTCAAGGGCTGCGAGGGAGCTGAAGATCCGGCAGCAGCCCCGAAACCGGTAGCGGCGCAGGGCCCTGGGGCCATCACGACCGAACCATCGGACAGCGCGCCCTACAGGGACACGTCCACGTAGTCGATGTCCGTGAACTCCACCAGCAGACCGGATGCCCTGCTTCCGCCGTCGCGGAAGTACATGTCCTGCAACCCCTCCGCGGCGAGCCGCTGCAACTCGGCCTCGGCGGCGTCGGCTTCCTGCGCGGCGAGGAGCCGGGCGGCCGTCTGGGGCGGGAAGTGCTGGGTGATCCGCCGCATCCGCCCGTCGTCGGTGGTCCCGGGGGCGGCGGTGAACCCGAAGCGGGCCCGGGTCTCGATGACCAGGCCGGTGCTCTTCGCGGCGCGGTTGCGGGCGCGCCTGCGGACCAGGGGCTGCCACCGGCGCCGCACCTCCGCCCCCATGCGTGACGCAAGGTCGGGGCGGGGGGTCCTGATCTGGTCTTTGACGTACCGCTCCACGGTGCGCTGCGAGATGCCGAGCAGCACGGCCACGGCGCGCGTGGTCTTCTCCTGCCGTACGAGGTAGCGCATCTGCGCGCCTGCGGACTTCGGGGGCGGCCGTGTGAAAGCCGCCTCGGCGGCGCGGTCGAGGCTGTCTCCGATGATCCCCACAGGACTCCCCTGTCTGCTGCCGGGTGCCGCTCACGTTCGGGGCGGCACCCGGCATCCTGGCCTATCCGGCCGGGGTGTACGTCACCGGCGCGGGTCCCGGGGTCAGTGGGAGCGGGTGCAGGTCAGCAGCGACCCGTCCGCCGCAGACGCACACGCACGGATCCGGACCCCCGGGCCGTCGTACTCCCACACCGGCCCCGTCGTGATCAGCGGCCACCCCACCGTGTCGGTGTACGACGGCGGTGCAACCCGGGTGCGCACCTTCCGTGGCGGGCCGCCGTTCTTGCGGACCTCCAGCCAGAGCCGCCCCCGTTGGGGGACCCACGCCAGCCCCTTGGCGTGGTCGTGGCCCCGGTGCTTCTTCACCTGGAGCCACACCGTGATGCCGACCTCGTCAGGGTCGCGCGGGGCGACTTGCAGACAGGTGTGCACCTCCCGGACCTGATCACACCGGCTGTGCTCCACCCTCGGCCCCGCGCCGGCAGTCCCGCCCGCACCCACCGACACCACCACCGCAACCACCAAGACGGCCGCCATCCCTCGCATACCCATGCCCGCCCAACCGCGGCACCAGCAGCTCCGGCACGGCGGCCCCGCCTCCTCCACCCCAACAGGCGACCCGCGGGCCGCGCCTCACGGCACGTCGCCCTCCCACACCCACACCCCTGCCGGGCCGCCGTCCTGCGGCCCGTACAGGGACCGGCCGCCCTCGTAGACGCCCGCCTCCGCAATCAGGGCCGCGCCCTCCGCCCGCTCCGCCGGCGCCAGCGCGGACACATCGAGCAGCCGCCCGTCCAGCGGCCCACCCACCAACTCCACGTACGCGTGCCCCGGCCGCGGACCCGGATCCGGATCCTCACGATCCGCCCCGTACACCCGCCGCCCCGCCCACCGCTCCCGACCGTCCATGCACCCCACCCTGCCCGCCCCGCAGAACCCACCGGGCCCGATTCCCCCGAACAGCAGCCGACCCGACGCGCCGACCGGGTAACTAGGAGAAGAATTCGAACACGTGCTCCAATTAAAGTCTCACCTGAGGAGCACCGCCATGACCACCCCCACCACCCCCGCACCGGCCCCCACAGCCCGCCCGCAGGCGCCCCTGCCCGCCCCGACCGCCAGCCAGCTCGGCCCGTGCACGCGCTGCCACGCCCAGACCAGGCGCTACGGCTCCCACGCCTCACCGCTGTGCGAGGCCTGCCAGGCCTGGCACCGGGAAACCTACGGCTGCTGACCACCGTGTCCGTACTGCCGCCCGACCGCCCCCGGCTCCAGACCCCCGTCACCTACCTCCGCGGCGAGCTGGGCCGCGCGGAGAAGGCCCTGGCCGCCGCCGAGGCCAGCGAGGCCGCCGCCGTCCGGCAGCGCGCCGCCGCGGAGCCGCCCCCCTGGCTCGTCGAGCACGGGATAGGCGCCAGCAGGCTCCCCGTCCGCATCCACACCGGCGACTGCTGGGACCGCGGCAAGCGCACCGGCCCGGTCACCGCGGACCAGGCCCGCAGGCTGCTGGCCGACGGCGTCCCCGCCTGTATCCACTGCCGCCCCGACACCCTGCTCGGCGTGCTGGACTGAGCGGGCACCCGGCAGGGAGCCGGGGCTCACCGGCCCCCGTAGGCGAGGGCCCCGATCAGCCCCGCCAGAACGGCGATGTACAGCACCTGACCGGCCCTCCCGCTCACCGCGGCCCGCCGCCCTGCGGCCGGGGGCAGGAGTACACCCTCGTGTCCAGCACGTGCACCCCGGACCGGCCCTCGATCACGCCCCGGTCCACCGCCCCCGAGCGCAGCAGCCGGCCGCAGATGCAGCACGCCCGGCCCGCCGACTGGTCCCACGTCAGATCCACCAGTGCGGGCAGGGGGGCGAGGTGGCAAGCGGATACGGCGGTCACGGCCTGCCCCCCGGCGGGAGGGGCGGCAGGCCGGCCCTCCCGACGAACACGGGCGTCCGCCGGCCCGCCCGGATCTCCCCGAGAGTGCGCAGCGTCCGGGCCAGGGCGCGGCAGTGCATCCACGGGCCGAACGGGCCCGCCTCGGGCCCGGCCTCGGTCAAGGCGTCCCAGTCGGCGGCGGCCTGGCCGCCGGACGTGCCCTCGAACCCGCCGCGCAGGGTGTGTCCGTGGTGGAGCAGTCCGGCTGTCAGGGCCTGTACGGCCTCGGGGCCGGGGTCGCGCTGCAACGGTCTGAGCGCGTCCTCGATGAGATCGGAGAGGGGGGCGGGGGCGTCGGGGGCGGGGCCGGGGCCGGGACGGGGGCCGGTGGGGGGTGGGGTGGGCACGTGCGAACTCCTCGGCGGCAGCAGGCGATTTGGGCCTTTCTCGGTAGCCTTTCCTGTACGCACCGTGATGTGGAGGCGGCGCGTGTCCGCAGCTGTCCGCAGCCGTGCGGACGTGCGCACCGGCCGTGCCGGGAGAGGGTGACCCCAGGTGGACGAGTCCTTCGGGCAGGCGCTGCGCCGGCTGCGCGGCAGCCGCTCGCTGCGGGACGTCGCGCAGCTCGCCGCGTGCGGCAAGTCGTATGTGCACGATCTTGAGCGGGGGCGGCGGCGGCCGACTCCGGAGACGGCCGCCGCGCTCGACCGGGCGCTCGGGGCCGGCGGCGCCCTGGCCGCGCTCGCCGCACCCGGGCAGGGGGTGGGCCGGACGATCCTGGCCGGGGCGGACGCGCTCCAGCGGGGGCTGCTGGACGTGCTCGCCGAGGGGCCGATGACCGGCGCCGCCGTGGCCGACTGGGCTTTCACGGTGGACCGGCACGCCAGGGCCACCCGCCACCAGGGCGAAGCCCTGCTCCTGGCCGACCTTCTCGGAGACTTCACGGACCTGCGGCGGGTCCTCGCCCGTCCGCAGCCCGCCCCCGTGCGCCGGGAGTTGACCGTGGTCGCGGCGCACCTGTCCGGGCTCGTGGCCCTGACCCTGCTGCGGATGGGGGACGGGCGGGCCCGGTCCTGGTGGCGGACCGGGCGCGCGGCCGCCGCGGCCGCCGAGGACCCGGCCGCCCTGTCCTGGGTGTACGCCCAGGAGTCCTACCAGGCCTACTACAGCGGAGACCTCCCCGGAGCGGTCGCCCTCGCCGCGCGGGCGCAGCAGCTCGCCGGCCGCCTGCCCTGCGTCGGGCCCGCCCTCGCCGCACCCCTCGAAGCCCGCGCCCTCGCGCGCCTCGGCCGCGCCGAGGACGTCCACCAGGCCCTCGCCCGCGCGGAGACGGCCCTCGCCCGGCTCCCCGAGCACGCCCGGTGCTCCAGCGCACTCGGATACGACGAAGCGCAGTACCGCTTCCACGCGGGGAATGCGTGGACGCACCTCGGCCAGACCGGCCGGGCCGCCGCCGAGCACGCGCAGGCGCTGCGCCTCTACCCCGCTGCCGAGGTCACCGACCGGGCCCTCGTGCTGATGGACACGGCGATGTGCGCCGCCGCCGACCGCGACCCCGCCAGAGCCGCCGCCCTCGCACTGGACACCCTCGCGGGCCTTCCCCCCGGCCACAGCCGCGCCCTGATCACCTACCGGGCCCGCGAAGTCGCCGCTAGCGTGGCGGCGCACGCACTGCCCGAGGTACGGGCGCTGCGCGAGGCACTGGCCGAGGACGAACCGGAGGAGTAGAGGTGCAGATCAGCGAGGCGACCGCGGCGGACATCGAGGTGATCTCCACGATCCTCGGAGAGATCGAGGAGTACTACGGCGGCGCCCCGGCCCCCGGCAACCCGGAGCAGATCCGGGCCGCGCTCTTCGGGCCGCAGCCCGCCGCTACCGTCCTCCTCGCCCGCGACGACGACGGCGACGTGCTCGGGCTCGCGTCGTACACATGGCTGTGGCCTGCCGCCGGCGCCGACACCAGCCTGTACCTGAAGGAGCTCTACGTGCGGACCGGCGCCCGGCGCCGGGGAGTCGCCCGCGCCCTGATGGACACCCTCCACACCACCGCCCGCGCCGCCGGCGCCTCCCGCGTCGAGTGGACCGCCGACCGCGACAACCCCGCCGCCCTCGCGCTCTACCAGGCCCTCGGCGTACAGCCCCGAGACGGCAAGGTCTTCTACCGGACCACGGTGTAACGGCTCCCGCGGCGCCGGTCGCTTCGGTCGCTACACGGTCAACCCCGGGTCTACAGACACCCGGGCACGGCGAGCCCAGCTGAGGACACCTGCGCGCAGGACGTCCTCCCCGAGGATCGCGAGCATCCCCGCCAGAGCATCGGCCGTGTCCCGCGCACCCGCCGGATCCTCCACCACGAGGAGCCGCCAGAGGGCATGTGCATTGCGGGCCGCGCGCACCGTGTCCGCCTCGGGGAGGGCGCGGGCGGCCTGTCGGCGCAGGGCGGTGGTCACCAGCAGCTCGGTAGTGCCGCGCAAGTCGGTGCGCTGGCACAGCGTCAGCCAGGCGCGGGCCGTCAGAACCGTGACGGCCGCCGGGTGCCGCGGACCGCATTCGGCTTCGAGCTGCACCTCCAGGCGGTGCGCGAGGACGACCGCGGCCGGCAGGTCCCCGGCCGCGTGCGCGGCCCACACCTGCGCCCACGCGGGCCGGTACGCCTCGGGCACCAGGTCGGCGGGCGCGCCCGTACGGGCCGGGGCCGTCCTCGGCGGGAACGCCGGCATCGGCGGCGGAGGGGTGGCGGGCGGGCGGGGCGGCAGTACGGGGTGTGCAGGTACGTCGTGCACGGTGCCGTCGGGGCAGACGATCACGCACCACGGCAGGGGCAACCCCGGCTCGACGGCGCGAGCCCGTACGGGGCGGGCGGCGTACGCGGCGCGCACGCGCAGCTCGGCGCGGCCGGCCACCCGCAGCTCGTCCGTGCTCGCGCTGGTCGCGATGGTCTCGCCGTCGAGGGTGAGCACCAGGCGGTCACCCTCGGGGGCGGGGCTGATCATCAGGGTGTAGAGCGGCTCGGCCGGCACGTCGTCCAGGTCGGCGGGCATCATGCCCCCTTCGGGAAATATGGGGGCGCCCAACCAACATAGCGGGCACCCCATTTTGATTCGATGTCAGACGCAGGGATGACATCCACATATCCCGGCCGCCGCACGTCATTACTGACGACCATTCCGCCGCCGAGGTATACGGCCACGTGACCGTGGACATTTCCGGTCTCCCAGTACATGAGCGCTCCGGGCGGTACATCCCGGCTTCCCGGATTTTTCATGTGGGCGGGCATGGCACGGTAATGGGTAATGGCAGACCCGACTCCGGCAGCACGCCATCCGTAGACACGCGCCGAGAACTCGAGGCACCGTTGCCACCAGCGCTTTTCATTCAGTGCGGGCTGGCTCCTCGCCCACCGGATCGCGTCCTCGGTCGAGCGGCGGTTCTTCACCTCGGCGGGCCAGCCGGCTTCGGCGTCATGGAAGGCGGCGCCTGCCGTGGCGTCCTCACCCTGGCAGCGGTCCGGGACGAGCGGTAGACCCTCGGCGCGAGGGTCCTCCGGGCTGCTCGGCTGGGCCCATTCCGGCCGGTCGCCGCTCATGGAGCCGAGGCGGCGAAGGTCGATGCCTGCGGTACGGGCGACCGCTTCGGCCTGGCCCCGCCGGGTGGCATACAGGTCAGGAAAGGCCGAGCGCTGTACCCGCTGCGCGGCTGCGCCCGGCTCCAGCATGTGCCAGGACGGGATATCCACCAGGCCAGGCGGACGGCCCGAATTTCCGCCGTAGAAAAGCCCGGCAGACGTCGGGGGGTGAGTGATTTCTGCGGGCGTCCCCCACCCTTGCGAGGGGCGCTGCTGAAACAGTCCGAGAGAATCGCGGTCCCCGTGTTTCAGATTTTGCAGGCCGCTTTCCTGTAAGCCGGTCATGAGGGCGATGAGCGATGCCCGACCCGGGAGTCCTCGTTTCTGGGCTACCTCGTCGATGATTTTGGCGTGGTAAACCTGCTGGGCGAGGATCGAGGCGGGTACGGCATCGAGGGCCACCGGGTCCGGCAGGCCCGAAATCTCGCAGCCTTGCCTTTGTCCTTTCGCGTCGGCGGCCTGCTTGGCGGCACCGGCGATCAGGGTGCTCGCGCCGAGGCCGAGCATCCCGAGCACGGCGACCACTGCCCCGACGGCGGCTGCCTTGGCGAGGAGCGGGGACCCGGCGCTGGTGGCGGCGGCCTCTGCGACGTCGCGGGCGTCCACTAGAGCCCCAGCACTCGGGAGACCCGCCACCCTGCGGTGGTGCGGGTGATCTCCACCCGCAGCTCCTCGGTGCGGCGGCTGGTCTCGTACCCGGTGACGTCCACCGAGGCCGCGACCTTGCGCCAGACCTGGGCCGGGTTGTCGGGGGGCAGGTCCGGTCCGGCCGGGCGTACGGCAACGGCCGTGACGCGGGTGGCCTCCCCACGGCTGACCTGTCGCCCCCACCCCGGCGGCGGCTGCGCGGTCAGATTGCGCGTCAGGTCCTTCGTCGCCCACGGCGCGGCCCGCCGGACGCAGGCCCGGTGTGTCTGGTCCGCGAGGGGGTCCCGGCTCAGGAAGGCCCGTGTCCAGACCTCGGCGATGTCGCCGGGGGTGGCGTCGGCCGGGACCTCGGGCGCGGGGGGTGGCGGTGCCGGTGCGGGTGGGGGCGCGACAGTGGCCGAGGGGGCGGTGGCGGGCCGGTCGTCGTCTGCGCCGGGCCGCCCGCCGCACCGGGAAAGGACGCCGAGGGCCAGGAGCAGGAGCACGACCAGGAGCAGCGCGGCGGGGTGGACGGGGCGGGCGCGTACGGCGGTGAGGGCGGCGGCCCGCTGTTGGCGGGCGTCCCGGCGGCGGGTGCGGCGCCACCGCCGCCGGGACGTGCCCGGCGGCGGTTCGTCCCCGTCCGGCAGGGCGGCGAGGAGCGCCCGCCAGTCCGGGGCCGGTCCGTCGGGGCCGGGGTGGCGCTGTGGCATAGGGGGTGTCACTCCGTCAGGGGCGCGGCGGGGGCGGGGGGTAGCGGCGTGCGGTCCGCGGCCGCGGGGTGGGCGGCTGGGGGAGCGTGGGCTGTACCCATCGCGAGGGGGCTGGGGGTTGGGTGGACCTGCGCGCCGTGCCCTGGGGGCGGGGGCGGGCCGTGCGGGCGGGCGGGGTGACCGGGGCTGCGGTCGGGCCGGGCCCCGAGCGGGCGGCGGGCATGGTCGGTGTGGCGGTCCGGGCCTGTGGGCCGGGGCCGGCCGGGGCGGGGATCGTCCCCGCCGTCGGCGCTGCACCCTGTCCTGAGCGCGGGGTGGCCGGGGCCTTGGTCGGTGTGCCGGCGAGGGCGGGACTGCCGGTCCGGCCTGTGCGGCGGCCTGCCGCGGCAAGGGTGGCGCCGGGTCCGGTGCCGCCTGGTCCGGGGCCGCGCCCGGGGCCGCGGCCGGTCGCGGGGCCGGGGCGGGGCGGCCGGTTGCCGGGGGGTGTGGGGGTCGGCGGCGGTGGCGGGGCGGGCGGACGTGGCAGGGCTCGGCGCGGTGGGGCGGGTGGTCGGTGTCGGCGTTCGACTGCGTCTCCGATCCGGTGGGAGAGTCGGGCCGGGGCTCGAAGCGCTCGGCCGGCGTGCTTGCTCAGGCCGCGGGAGGCCATCGCGCCGAGTAGGGCGCCCGCGCCGATGCCACCGGTCGGTCCGGCGCCGCCGACGATGCCGGTCAGGACGGTGCGGTACTTGAAGGCGGCGACGGCGCCCGTGAGGGAGAGGGCGGAGCAGCCGAGCCATCCGTAGGTGGGCATGGCCAGGGCCGTGACCATCTGGATGATCATGACGGCGCCTGCGGTCAGGGTGGTGATGGCGGACTGCATCACGGTCCCCACGAGGGCGTCCACCCAGCGCACCCCCCATGCCCGGGGGCGGCCGGGGATCACCCACAGGGCAGCGAAGACGGGCCCCACGACCAGGAGGAAGAGGGCGGCCATCATTGCGGTGATGCTGCCCAGCAGGAGCAGGACGAGCAGGATCCCGAAGGCCAGGGCGACGGGGACGGCGACCACCAGGACGCCGGCCCGTTCCAGGGGCCGGTGCCCTTGCCGCCAGCTCTGCGACTCCGCCCCCACCTCCTCCTCGTCCACGTTCTCTTGCAGGTAGGTCTTGCGGGCTTCCTTGTCGGTGCCGTGGTCGAGGACGGCCCGGCCGTGCTTCTGGCACAGCTCCACCGACCCGAACTCGGCCAGGCACCACGGCAGGGCGACGTAGACGCGCCACACGGTGTCCGTGGCGCGGCGGGAGACCCGGTCTGCGGCGTCGCCGGTGTAGGCGGTGCGGTGGCCGAGGGCGAAGGGCATCTTCTCGATGCCGCTGCCGGCGCCGATGCCGGCGTCGGTGGCGGACATCGCGATCTCGGTGCCGATCATGCGGCCCTGGTCCACGCCGTCCACCCACAGCTTCGGGGTCTGGAGCAGGGTGGCTGCGGCCACCGCGGACACCAGGACCCATGCCAGGTCGGAGAACCCTCCGCCCTCCCCGCGCTGCGATTTGAGAAAGGCGACCAGCGCGCCGACGGCGAGGGCGGAGGGGAAGAGGCCGGCCATCACCGCCGCGGCGGATCCGCTGATCGCCCGTGTCAGGGGCCCTTGGATCTCGGGGAGGTCCGTCATCCCGAAGGTCCACCCCGCCAGGGTGGACACGGCGGCGCCGAGGGTGACCAGGACGACCATGAGCACGTCCGCGATCATGTGCAGCGCGGGGTCGAGGAAGTCGAAGTCCCCGAAGTCGCGGTCGAGGGACCAGGTCAGCAGGTCCGGGTAGGTCTCGAACATGGTGCCGCCGCCGCGCGGGGCGGGCGGCGCGGGGAGCAGCCCGCCGACCCCGTCGGGGTCGACGGTCTCGGCGTGTGCGGGTGCGGGGGTCACGGCGAGGGTGGTGGCCAGCGCGAGGAGGGGGAGGGCGAGGGTCCGGGCGCGTGGCAGACGTCGTGTCACCTGGCCTCCCGGGAGAGGGCGGAGGCGGCCGGGTCGGCCGCACGGGTCAGGTCGGAGTCCGCGACGTCCTCGCGCTGCTCCACCCACCAGAAGCCGCCGGCCTCGGTCATCCGCAGGGCGGTGTAGCTGGTGGTGGGCGGCTTTCCGGGCCAGGTCACAGTGTGGGTGGTGAGCACGCCCCAGCCCTGCGGGTGCCGGGAGGTGCCTGGTACGCGGGTGGGCGGGCGGTCCACGAGGACGGGCCCGATCGCCGGGCCGGAGGGGTCCGGCGCTTCGGGGGCGGTGTGGCGGCCGTGGCAGGCGGCGCGGCGGGCCGGTGCCATGAGGTTGCAGGCGGTGATCCAGTCGTCGGAGACCACCGCGCGCATGTAGGTGCGGGCTCGGTCGGCTGCGGCGGCGGCCGGCTCGGCGGCGGGCCCCGGGCGGGCGGCGGGGCCGTCGGTGCCGCATCCGGTGAGCAGAAGTGCGGCCGCCAGGGCGAGGGCGCTGCTCGGGCGGGCGGTCGGTCGGGGGGTCATGCGTGCACCTCGATGTCGGCGGGCTCCGCATCGGCGGCAGCGCGGGGGGAGGTGTCGAGGGTGTCGGCCAGCTCGGCCGTGGGGAGGTCCCACTGCACCGTGGCGGCGCCGAATCTCCGGTCGCGGATGATCGAGTGGCCGTAGCGGATCCCGTCGCCGTCCCCGAGGGCGAGGGAGCGGATCCGCTCCCTGGTCTCCGGGCCGACCGGCAGGCCGAGCAGCTCGGCGAGGGCATCGGCCTGCACGGGGGTGGTGAGCTGGAAGGCGACGACGACGGCGAGCTGCTCGACGACGCCGGGCAGCGCGAGAACGCCGGTCGCGTCCTGGGTGTCGAGTCCGAGGTGGACGCCGAGTGCGCGGCCGACCCGTGCGAGGTACTGGAGGAAGTGGCGGCCCTCGCTGGTGGACGTTAGGACGTGCACCTCGGGCACGAGGATCATTTTGGGGAGGGTGCGCAGGTCCGGGCGGCCGGCCGTCGTGATCCCCCATGCCAGGACGCTGTGCATCACGGCGACGGACAGGGCCTGCACCGAGGTCCAGTCGTCCCGCGTCGCTCCGACCTCGGGCAGGGACAGGCCGGCCATCTGCACGACCCACAGGCCCGGGTCCGTGGACAGCGGGGCGCGCTCAGCTGCCGGGCGGCCCATGAAGAGGCTGCCGTGCGCGGTCTGCGCCAGCTCCCACAGGGCGTCCCCGGTCGCGCGCGCGACCCCGTCCGCGGAGTCCCGCAGCCGCTCGATGACCTGCCACGTGGCCGGGTCAGGAGACGTGTCGATCACGAAGTTCACGGCGGCCTGTACGGCCGTCTCTGCGCCGGCCGCCCGCAGGTGCGCGGGCGTCACGAGGGAGAGCTGCGCCGGGACTTCGGCCCGTGCCGCGTCCCGGCCGGCCTCGGCCAGCAGCGGGATCAGGTCCGCGGCGCCCGCGTGCGCACGGCTCATCTGCACCAGCCGCGACGGCAGCCCGTACCGGCGGGCCGCCGCGGACACCCCTGCGAGGTCGCCCTTGAAGTCGAGGACCAGCACCCAGGCGCCTGCGTGCGCGGCGTCAAGCGCCGAGATCATGCCGGCGGTCGACTTGCCGCGCCCGGAGCGGCCGATGTAGGCGGTCGTCGTCGCGTCCTTACTGTGCCCGACCGGGGAGAGCCGCACCACCCCCGGGGTGGACCCGGTGAGGTAGCCGACGACGGGGCCGGCGTCGTCCCCGACCCGGGCACCGCCCCACCACCAGGCGCCGGCCAGGGCCTTCGTGTCGCGGACGTGGCCGAGGTCGGGGACGCGGAGCCGGTCCCCGGCCCAGGTCTCCAGCCACAGGGGCCGCTGCTCGTCCACGCCGACCTGCGCGGTGATCCCCATGTCCCCGAAGTGCGCCGCCACTGCGTCCACGCGGGCGCGCAGGTCCTCCAGGCCTGCGGTGCTGGTGACCACGAGGCGGGGGTGGTCCTCCACGAGGGAGGTCTCCTCACGCTCCAGGTCGGCGCGCAGGTCGGCCATTGCGGCCCCGGCATCGGTCATGACCTGCCCGGCGTCCCCGATCGAGTGCGCGGCCGCCGAGCGGGTCTGCTCCCGGGCCGCCTTCGCGACCTCGTCCGTACGGTCCATCGCCACCCGCTTGGGCATGACGCGCAGGCGCACCGAGGCCTCCGGGCTCACCGGGACCATCCGGCCCGCCGCGTCCGCGTCGCCCTGGCCGTCCTCGTCGTCGGGGGGCAGGTAGTACACCTCGGCCAGCGTCCGCAGCCACTCCCCCGGCCCCGGCACCGCCATCCGCTCCGGGAAGCCGACCAGCGTCAGCACGGACACCCACGCGCACACCTCGCCGGATGCGTCGACCATCCGCAGGTGGTCCGGGTACGGCAGGGCGCGCCCCTGGGTGAGCGCGGCGAGCGCGGCCCCGCTCACCAGCGGCCGGCGGGCCGCCGGGGCGGGGGCGCCGCGGTGCTGCTCCCGGGCGATCATCCATGCCAGCAGCTCGACCGGCGCCGGGGCGCACCGCCAGGGCGAGGACTCCAGCCGGCGGCCGAGCCTCCGCGCCGCCGCGTGCCACTCGGCGAGCTCCCGCTCCGGGACCCCCTGCCGGGAGACGCCCGCGGCGTCGGTGAGCCGCCGGGCGGGCGCCGGCTTGCGGGGGCCGAGCCGGACGCCGAGCAGTACGGTGCGGATCGGAAGGGCGATCTGGTCGAGGCGGGCGGCACGGTCGGCGGCCCACTGCCGCCAGTCGCCCGCGCAGTACAGCCCCTCGGCCTCGGCCTCGTAGTCGGCCGCCGAGTACGGCGACCACACCACCTTCAAGTGGACGTCCCGGCCGGCCAGCACGCCTGTGAGCGCGGTCTCCGCACGGTGCTGCTCCGCGGCGCGCTCCGCCTCGGACATCAAGTCGCTGTTGCTGGTCTCGCATGTCCACCAGGCCCACGCCTCGCCCTCGGTCAGTACGAGCGCGTCCGTGACCGCGGCGTACCGCGGCGGCGGCGCCGACCGCTCCCCCGCCACGCCCAGCAGCAACGTGACCTTGTCCAGCACGCTCACCCGCGCGCCCCCTTCACTCGGCGGCCGCGCCCGGCGGCCTTCACCAGGACGTCCGGCCCGTAGAGCCGGACCGTGTGCACCAGGTCCACCACCGGACCGGACGGCGGTACGGACCCGGCCCCGGCCGACCCGAGCCACCGCGCCGCCGTACGCGCGCCCACCAGCTGCACCAGGACCGGGGCGAGGGACTCCCACCGGTCCGCGCGGGGGATCCACTCCGAGCGGTGCACCGACACCCGGCCCCCGCAGACCACCGGCCGGTGGCCCCACACCTGGTAGTGCAGCCCCAGCACCCACACCGCCAGGACGCTGCGCCGGTCGCACCGCCGAGCCGGCCGCGCTCCCAGCACGGTGACCACCGTCGGCGGGAGGATGTAGAGCGTGATCCAGTGCAGGTTCGGGAGACCGACCAGCAGGAAAGCGAGACCGTCCCACAGGCCGAATACCAGCGCAGCCAAAAGCATCGTCCTGCGCGGAATCCCCTTGCCGAGGTCCAGGCCGAGCAGCTCGTACTGCCGCGGTTCGAGATTCCGGAAGTACGTGGTGTAGGTGGCGCCTTCGCGCATCAGCTCGACACGGCTTTCGCCAGGCCCGTGACCGTGGTCTGCGCCAGACCCGGCACCCACACGAACACCGCGCAGAAGATCGCAGAGCCGGTGAAGCTGAGCTTCTTACTGAAATCATCGTCCCATGAGAGCTTCACCGCCCTCACTGCAAGAGACGCCATGAGGATATTTCCGCACACGAGGAAAGCCAGATCCTTGATTCCGGATCCGTCGAAAACTGCGGCCAGCATCATTTCCCGTAGCTCCTTAGCTCGTCGTCAGGCCTGGTCGTCGCCGGAAATCCCGGAAACCTGCCAGCGGCCTGCGCGGGCGCTTTCCACCCGCGTGATCTCCACCCGGTACGCCTGCGTGATCTCACCGCCGCCGACCGCCCACACCACCCGCGCAATCCCCCACCGGTCCGCGCCCGTCCCCGGGGCGGCCTCCCAGGCCTGCACCCCGCGCAGCTCCACCCCGGCCGGAAGAGCCGGCACCGCGGCGCCGGGCGCCACCACCTCACCCGCGCCGCCCGCCGCCCACGCCCGGAAGAAGCCGTCCACCGCCGACCGGGAGGCCACAGAGAACGGCGGGTCAGAGGGACGCTCCGCAGCCTCAGCGGCGTGCACCGGGCCGTCGGGGACCCCCAGCAGGGCAGGCGGACCGCTCACCGCGAGACGGCCCCCGGAACCCGCCACCATCGGCACGTCCAGCGCCACCCACCGGGCCGGCCCCGCCCCGGGCGAGATCTGTACATCCACCCGGACCCGGGCCCGCGACCGGTCACCCCGGCCCACCGTGACCGCGCCCGGCACCACCAGGCCGACCGTCTGCACACCCCGGCCGTCCCAGCCCACCTGCGGGTCCAACCCGGCCACCAGCAGCCCCGACAGGTCCCGCGCCCGCCCGGCCGGCCGCTCCTCGTCCCAGGTCAGATAGGCGCGGGCGGCCCTGACCGCCACAGCGCGGGCGGCATCCTCCGGGTAGGCCACCGCGGCCGGTCCGGGCGCAGGCGCGGCCTGCTTCACCGCCTGGTCCCCGCCGAAGAATCCGTTCAGGCCGCCTGCGACCATGAGGCCCATCGCGCCCCAAAAAGCAATCTGCTTCAGCCGGTCCAGCCCCGTCGGCTTATCCGGCACCACGACCCACGGCACCGTGCCGGAACCCGTCACCGGTTGCTGCTGCCCGGAGGCATTCACAGAAGGCCCAGCCCCTGTCGCCCACGGGTTTACGGGAGGGTCCGGAGCCGCCGCCTCTGACTTCTTTCTCCACATGCCCGCGAAACGACTTAATCCATCAACCGGCACGGCCATTCCAGCAACTCCACTCTTTCGATACCGACAGCTTCGGGATTTCGAAAGGGAGTTAGGAACGGCTGGACAAGCTTGCCTGCCAGCGGGTGAGCCAGTCCGCAATCTCGCCTCGGGTGTAATACGTCACCCGCCCGTCAGGGGCCCCGGCGGGGAACTCGACGCCCCTCTTGATGCTGCGCGACTTGTAGACCTTCGCGGTGGCGTAGTCCCACGGCAGCAGCCCGGCCGCGCACGCCTCGGACAGGCTGAACAGCTCCACCGCCGGCCCGCCCCCACCACCTGTTACCCCGCCTGTTACCCCGGCCGCCACCGGGACCCCAGTTACCATCTCTGACCTGGGAGAACCTGCTCCCGGCCCCGTGCGTGCGGGGGAGGTAACCGGCCCTCCCAACACGGGCCGGGCGGGCCCGTAGCGGCCTCCCACGAGGAAATCGGGGATAGCCAGCGAATCGGCCCACTTCACCGTCTCCGGGGTGATCCACGGAGCCCGCAGACCCGCGTCGAACCAGTCCGGAGCAGGCGCCACGACATCGAGCCGGTCAGACACCTGGGGAACGATGTAAGCGGGCTGAAATTCACGCACCCACAGACCATTCGTCTCCGGATTAATACGCCCGTCCGCGAAAACACCCCGCCCCGGCACGGCCGTATCCGGCGACACCACCTGAGTCGAGGCACCGAAAGCGACCACCCAGGACGGACTGTCACAGAACCCCAACTGCGCCTTCCAACCGATCTGCGCACGCTCCATCGTCCCCCCGAAATACGCATTCGCCCACTGCTGCGCCCCGACACCGAAACGGTGATCGGAAGACCTCCCTTGCAGGAGACCAATAGAGAACCACTCAGCGAAAGGCGGAACACCGCGCCCCTTAAGCTGGTACTTCCACCAGATCAGGGCCATTTTCATCATGGTCGGCAGCTCATCGGCAATCATGATGCGCGGGACGAGTAACCGCCTCAGGGCCGGGTCACCCTTTTTACCCATCGCGGTTTCGGCGGCCATCATCGACATGATGTACTCACCGAGTGCGGCAACACATTCGGCGGGCGTCTTGTGTACGCGCACGCCGCTCTTACCTTCGGCTTCCGCCATGGAATTCTGCTTGGTATCGAGGATGTCCACCAGGACGCCGCTTTCCCTGGCGTGCACGGCGCCGAGGTAGAGCACCGTCGACTTCCCTGACCCCGTCAGACCAGCAACGCCAAAATGCGGAGTGGCGGACTTAGTACGGATCACCACATCTTCCAGCTCAAACCCTCGAACAGCCTGCCCCACATACACCTGATAAGGGTCACCAGTCGCTTTCCATGCGACCGATTCAGGTAGCTTCGGAACCCTCTTCGGCGGCTCCCTGCGCACCCATTCAGCAAACGGGGACGCTTCGGCCCGGTGCCACCGCTCGTCCCATTCACCGGGGAGCCGGTCCGTGACCGCGGCGGTAATCGCACGCTTCCCGACCTCTCCCCCGGGCCACCCCGCCGGCAGCCGCAGGACGACCCGCGCACCGGGCACGGAGACGTCCCCGGGCAGGTGGAGCCACCGGCCTCGCTGCTCCCGCTCCCCCACCCCCAGCACCGGCCGCACCACCGCCCACATCCCCGGACCGTGCACGAGATCCGGCGACGCCGGGCGCGGCCGCCACCACCCCAGCACCGCAGGGCCCGCCACGACCACCGCGGCCGCCACGGCGCCGGCCACCGCCAGGAGGACGGCGGCGAGGTCCCACCACCCCCTCCACACCGCCCCCGCGAGGACGGGCACGGCGATCCGGACTGCCGCGCGGGCGGCGCCGGGCCAGCACGACCACCGCCCCGACCCAGCCCCCGCGCCGGCAGCGCCGGGGCCCGCCGCGCCCCCGGCCGCCAGCGCGGCCGCCGAGACCTCCCGGACCACCGGGACCCCGGCGCACCACCAGGTCGCGGAGGACGAAGCGTCACCCGGCCTCAGGTCCCGACCCGTCAGGAACCGCAGGAGCACCCCGCCCTCGGCAGCGGGGCCGGCCGCGGCGGGCCCGGCGGCCGCGCGCTCCTTCTGCCGCTGCTGCGCCACCGCCCCGACCACCGGGAGACCGACCAGCACCGCGGCCGCCGCCGCCCGCACCGGATCCGCCGCCGCCCACGCCCACACGTCCCCGTACACCCGCCACCTCCGGCATTCGGGCAGAGGCGCCCGTACCCGGATGAACGAGAAGATCAGCAATCAGAAACCCCCGTACGCCGCGGCGTACGGAGGATGCTGGCCCTGCAACCTCTGGGATCTGCGAAGCAGGGCAGCCCTTGCACGTACCTCCCCCCATCGCCCCTGCTGCCTGGACGCGGCTAGGGTCGGTCCCAGCCCGCGCCGAAAGGGCGTGCACAGGTGAGGCCCGGTGCTAGCGCGCTCTGGCCCAAGCACCGGAAACCAGCCGCCCCGCACCGGGGCTTCCACCAGGACGCAAGAACACGCCGCCCACCGCACCTCATGACGTCCATACACCCAGCAGAACGCGCACTACAGCGTCGAGGAAAGAGAAGCCGACGACCCCACGACCTCGGCTGGCATGACAGCAAGCTGCCACAGTCGGTCTCTGCCAGCTCTGCCCGAAGCAGAGGCACCGGGCCGAGTTCACGGCAAGAGATTCGGCTGTGGCCTGCCAGTCTGCGGATGGCTCCTCTTCGATCGTGCAGTAGGTGCACCACCGCCCCGAACTCCGCTTCCGGTTTACGGAGAGGGCGTGAGCGGGGCGGTGGTGGCTATAAGCTGAGATCATGACAGAGACCAGCAGCCAGAGCTGCTTTACAGTCATCGTTCCCATCGAAAACTCGATTTTCGGGATCGACGAAGAAAGGTTGCCAATCGAGCCAGAAAGGCCTTTCTGGCTGGACCTCCCGATGGACGACGTAGCAGTCAGGGTCGGTCTTGGCATCATACGGGTCATGAGCAATGCCCAGTCGCATGAGGCGCCTGTGACGATCAGCACGGGAGCCAAGCAGCCAGTTGCACACGATCCGGATTTCGAATCTCTCGGCCAATGGACCTTTAACACCTCAAGCGGCAAGATGTGCGTCCATGACGCAAACGGGCCCCTGGAGGAGTTTACGTTGAAATCGGAAACAGAGTACAGTCTTCAGATCTGGAGAAAGGGCGGCAGTACCGCGAGTGACCGGTTCTTCGAAAAAATGGGCCGAGAATTCCCGATCGAAGGAATCGAAGAATATTTGATCACATTTTCGGCCTAAGTTTTTCAAAATTCCGTAAACGCCTCTGCGCTGGTGGCGCAGTCTCTTACGCATGGCCTATTCTTGAGCAAGATGCCGTAGGCATCTCCATCTAGAATTCTGTCTCGGCCATACCACTTTACCAACTCTGCACCAGCCGAGGCGTTCTCGGACCGCGGCACGTACCGTATAGAGAAGTTCCCATCCCCCTTGCCGCCGCCTTCCTTTGTTGAGGCGAACGGAAATTCGTCACATTGCCATCCCGCCGGTGGGGCCTTAAGCGCCCTCAAAGCTGCGCACTCCGAGTTCCTTGCAGCAGCATTTTTTCTCGCTACGTCAGCAGAATCCCTGTCGAATCGAGGGTAATTCCTGTGGAGCGGCTTCCATTTCTTTTTCACGGCGTCTCCGGGAAACACTTTCCCCCGCTGGCGGGGCCACGTTGCGCCGGGAGCCTCATATGCTGTGAGGATATGCTTTACAACACCTTCGATGTTCTTGTTATTGAAATCATAGACTAGACGCGGCGATGCCCGGTTGAAGACTGCCCCCTGCTTTCCGTATTGAGCCAGGTAGGCCGCAGAGTCCATCCTCATAGAACCGACAGGGCCGTGACTCCAATAGCTGTCAGCCGACCCGCTGGATACACGCCAAGTCGTACTGAACGAACAGTAGGACCTCTTATCCACGCGCTTGGGATCCCCCGAACTAGCGGGTGAGTTCATCTCGTAGGCTATATAAACGCCGGCTGCCCATTCCCCAACTGGGCGTACGTATTCAGGTGACCCAGTCCCCAGGTCCGCACTACATTTTCCCGGAGATCCCGAAGCGTGTGGGCGCACCCTCATGAGACTGTTTCGATTAAACACGCCGCTCCAGGTGACATCTGTGACCTTGAGGTCGATCCTCCCAATTCGAGATACATTCGACCCTGATCCCAGTTCCGTCTCCTTGAAGCTTACCTGCCCTTCGATCCTGCCCTGGCCGTCAAGCTTGATTGCCGTATTCCACCCCCAGCGGCAGAACTTAAATCGGCTTGTAGCGACACCCTCATTCCGATGGCCGAGAGGGTTGTTCCAGCACTTCTTCCAGTCAAGAATTCCTGACGTCGGATCCTGAATGAAATCCGAGGCAGGATTAGATTCAGTTGACTGGAGATCCCCCGAGTCCGGGATACTGTCAGGCAGTTCGACGCCGTCAGCCTCGTGTGGTTCCGATGGAAGTCCAGAGGCCTCATCGATCGGCGGCTCAAGTCCCATCTCAACTTCGTAGGCGTCACCAGTTCCTTCAGTTTCCTCGCCGACCAGACCTGGGGTCTGTGGAGGGATTGGAAATTCCCCTACCTGGCCTGTTTCGATCCCTAGATCTCCAGCAAGACGACTCCCAACCTCTCTCAATGGTGGCATTTCACTGCTGCGGTACCAGACGACTCGACCTTCATCTTGAGCCGAATATGCTGGGGTTGTAAAGAGTGAAGCAAGGATCCCACTAAGGCATCCGGCAATCATGAGCGTTCTATTTACTTTCACGCAATTCCCACCCGGTTTGGATATTTCCTTTCAGTAGCCAAGGGTACGCGTAAGAATTGGCAAGATAATTTTAAATCTTTGCTACTGGAGCTATCCAGTCAAGCGGTACTGGCGCACGAACTAACCACTGGCGCTAGATTCCGATCGGTCTTTATGTGAGTTTTGGGACATTCTCAGACTGGTCGTTGTGGGGAGTCCACAGGCCTGATGAGCTCAACGTCTCTGTCATAGGCCTCCGGCGCAATCTCAGGTTGTCTGGTTCTCGATCATGAGCGTCAGACTGTGGCCGGCCCCTGCGACCGCGTCCGCCACGTCACGCCGCAGCATCGTCACCAGCTTGCTGACACAGCGCGGGCAGCCCGGTGAACGGAGTAATCCACGCCGTGAAATTTCCCCGTGATCTCGGACACTCGTTCGTTACGCGGCGAGGGCGTGCTGTTGCCGCTGTCGGGTCTCGGCTGGGGTGAGGTAGCCGAAGGTCTTGTGCTTGCGCAGCCGGCGGCGGTTATAGAAGGTCTCGATGAAGTCGAAGACCTCGGAGCGGGCGGTGGCCCGGTCGGGCCAGACGCGGGTGCCGATCTCTTCTTTGAGTAGGGCCCAGAAACTCTCCGCGGCGGCGTTGTCGAAGCAAGATCCGGTGCGTCCGCAGCTTTGCCGAAGGTTCAAATCGGCTATTTTGCACCGGAATTGGCTGCTGGTGTATTCGCTGCCGCGGTCCGAATGCACTTGCAGCCGGGCTGGAGGCGGCCGCGGCCGACGACCATCGTCAGCGCGTCGACGACGAGAGTGGCGCGGTGGTGGTCGGCCATCGAGTAGCCGACGACCTCGCGGGTGGCCAGGTCCAGCCAGCAGGCGAGGTAGAGCCAGCCCTCGCCGGTGGGCAGGGCGGTGATGTCGCCGACCAGCTTCGTGCCGGGCAGGTCGGCGTGGAAGTCGCGGCCGACCAGGTCCGGTGCCGGCTTCGCCTTCCTGTCGGGCCGGGTCAGCGACCGCCGCCTGCGGCGGTGGGCGCCCTGGATGCCGTGCTCGCGCATCAAGCATGGCGTTGCAGTCCGTTGGCCCGAAGAAGCCCAGCGGGTGTTTCACAACGTGGCAGCGAGGGAGGGACGCTGTTTGGAGCTTCGCGTTCAGGGCTGGGTCCATTGATGCACCCGGTGCACGGCTACGAGGTTGGGGTGGATGAAGGCGTCGCCCCGCACAACGCGACCAATCACAGGCTGACCATCCAGTTCCTAGACGCGTCCGGCCTGTGGTGGCAGCGCATAGGCATTGAGCCTCCCACCCGAGTTCTCGGGGATCCTGCTGAGCCCGCGCCGAACCCGGAGTAGCGGCTCGACAGACAGCAGGAGACCCCCGTGCGCACAGCCGGGGGTCTCCTGAGGGCGAGGTCAGCCGACCGGGGCGGCCTGAGTCTCGGCGTGCTTGTTGAGCACGGCAAGCATCTTGGCGAACTCCTCAGGCGGCATCTTGTGGATCAGGTGCCTGGCAGCTTCGATTCCGTCGCTGTACGGGAACTTCTTCGGGGGAGTCGGCCCCCCGGTCTCGCCGGTGTCAGCCACCTCTGGCCTGGTCTGCCCGGGGACGTGCGCCGCCCCGTCTGCGGACCCCGTTTCGGCCAGCGCTGTTTTACGGCCGTAAAACTGCCCGTCGTCCTTCGGCTCCACCGAAGGCGCCTTCGCGGCCTTCCGGGCGGCAGACCGCTCGGCAGATGCCGCGGTGCGCTGCTCCTGTTCCGCCTTCCACCACGCCAGTTGCTCCGTGGTGTCCCACTTTTTGTCCCTGGCCAGCTTGCCCAGGGAGCGGGCAGCGTCGAGCGGCATGGACTTCGCCTTCACGAGGTCCTGGACTTCGGGGGTGAGGTGGGTGAGAAGAATCCGCTGTGTGACCCAGCCTTCGGCCCGCTCGAAGTGGTGGGCTACCGCACGGTTGCTACCGAACTCGGAGACCAGGGCTTGGACCGCGTAGGCCTCTTCGATGACGTTGAAGTTGGCGCGGTCAACGTTCTCGGAGACGACCGCTTCCATGAAGGTACGGCGGTCCTTCGCCACGCCGTCGTCAACGACGCAGTTCAGGGCGGCGCTGCCGGCGGCTGCGGCTCCGCGGTACCTGCGCTCGCCGGTGACGAGGACGTAGTCGATGTTCCCGAGCTGCTCCGCGTGGTCGGGCCAGAGCTTGAGGTAGGCGCCGAGGCTGACGGCGGGGCAGGCTTGGATCTGGCGGCGGCGCAGGCTCTTGCCGAGGTCGAGCAGTTCGTCAGCGGTGCCGAAGTCGGTGCGCGGGTTGACGAAGTTCGGGGCGAGCCGGGTCAGGGGAACCCGGAGCAGCCGGCCATCGGCTCGGGTGTCTACTACGGAGGAGCCGTCGTCGTCGGAGAGGAAGTCGTCAAACTCGTCGTGCTTGGCCACTAGCGGCCTCCTGCGTACTTCTGGCGGCGGAGCTGGTGCTCCAGGGCGAGGGCGACGAAGTCGCCCTTGGCCTTGGTCGCGATGTGGTTGGACTCGTACTGCGTGCAGAGGCGGCCCGAGGTGATACCCCGGGTGTGCGGCTTGTAGTGCCGGATCGTGGTGTTGTATAGCTCCCACCCCCGACGCTGCGCCAGGCTGATGGTGCGGTCGCGGTCTGCCACGCCGTCGCGCGGGTCCCAGTTGTTGACGAGCACTCCGTACGGGATCTGGCGGGGGATGAGCACCCTCTCCACCGTGACCCTGGTCGGGGAGAACGAAGAGCCTTCTGCTTCGAGGGGGACGATGACGTCGTCGGCGACATCGAGGACGGCTCGGAGGGCGTCTCCGATGGTGCCGTCGCCAAGCGGGTCGATGGACTCTTCGTCGTCCCCCTCCCCCCTCAGCGGCATGAAACCGGGGGTGTCAACGATGACGATGTCGGCCTTGGCTCGGCGGAGGTGACGTAGCTTCTCGATGCTCTGGCTCGCATCGACCACACGGAAGGGGACCGGCCGCTGTGCCTTCCTGACCTTCTCGGCGTGCTCGATGCTGGTGCCTTGGGGGTCTATCGAGACGACTGCCACGCTGGGGCCGTCGGGGGCCGGCCCTTCGGTATCGAAGGGGGCACAGCCGAGGATCTCGGCGTAGACCGCGGCGAGGTTGACCGTCAGGAGGCTCTTACCGACGCCGCCCTTACGGTTCAACATCACGGTGATGTAGGGCATGTTGCTGCTCCGACTGCTTCCCGGGGGTTCCGGTACTTCGGATGGACAGAACGGATCATCTCAGATGATCTGAACGGCCTGGCGGAGCAGATGAGTTTTACGGCCGTAAAACTCCCCGGGCGGCAACCCTGCGGAAAGCGAAAAGGCCCCCGGGGCCGCCCTGATGAGGGCGGCCCCGGGGGCCTGGTCGTGCTCGGAGGTGTGGTGCGCGGGTCGAGACGGATCAGCGCTGGACGGTGATGCGGTCGATTCGGACACCGGTGCCGCCGCGGGAGCCCCACCGGCCGCCTGTACCGCCGGTGCAGGTCACGGCCACGGTGACGGGCGCCGGGGCAGCTGGGGTGGGGGTGCCGGCTACGGCGGGCCGGGAGAGGGTGCCGGTGAGCCGCGAGACGATCCAGCCCGCGGCGGTGGCTGGGCGCGGAGTTTTACGGCCGTAAAACTCCGCGCCCAGTAGGGCCGGACAACACTGAGGCCCTCGCGAGATCTCGCGAGGGCCTCAGTGTGTCTGGTATCGCCCTGATCGTAGGCCGGCCCTCAGTCCCCTTCTGGGAGGCAGGGCCTGTCAGGCCCGGCTAAGTGGTGCAGTTTCAGACAGCCCGGGAGAGCCGAATGCAGCGGAGCGCGGTGACCGCGATCAGGGCGGCGAGCAGCGGGGGCACTGCGGGTTCCAGGTAGAGGAGGTAGTACAGGGTTCCGGAGATGACGATGTCGGCGGGCCGGGGCCGCGTCCACTTCGCGCTGATCCCGCGGGAGGGGTGTGATTCCATGGGTAGGTCCGTCCTGTTCAGGCAGATCGGGGTCGGGACATCTACGGAGGCCGCCGGGCATGGCGGCCTCCGTTGTCTTGCACCGAACAGTAAGGCGCGGGATCTGGACCTGACGGCGTGAAGGGACGCGCATCAGCCATGTGGACAACTAGGTTTCCAACCAGGGATATTGACACAAACACCCAGAATCATTAGAGGGTGAGAATGTTGATGACACCCCCTCTGACCTGCCACTTCCTTCGCCCAGATTATGTGGATGTCGAGGCGGGACTCACACGATGACCGAAGCTCGCCCCTGAGCCCCTCCAGAGAAACACAGAAGGCCCCCCGATCTCCCACGAAGGGCAGACCGGGGGGCCTTTGGGTGTGGTCAGGGCTTGATGGTGAGGTGGTCGATGTGGACTCCGATGCCGCCTCGGGCGGCCCATCGGCCGCCCTGTCCGCCGGTCCCGGTGATGGTGACCGTGACTGGCGCGGCCGGGGAGGCCGGGGAGGCCGCGGGCTGGCCGTGGGTGCGGGTGAGGGGTCCGGCGAGGCGGAGGAGGAGCCACCCGGCGGCGGCGGTGCCGAGGAGGGCGGCTGCGCCGAGGGCGAGGCCGGCGAGGTCTGCGAGGTACGGGCCAGCCATGGCGAGGGCTCCTCCGGCGGAGAGGGTCAGGGCGCAGAGGCTGCCGGTGACGGTGACGGCGGTCCGCTCGACTGGGGTCAGGCCGTGCCGGGCGGGGGCGGTCTCGGGGGCTGTGGGCACGGTGACGGGCGGTGGGGCGGGCACGTATGCGGTGACCCACTGGCCGGTGTCGAGTCGGACGAGTGCCCGGTGCGGGTCGGCGGCATGTGCGGGGAGGAGCACGGCCTGGTGCTCGGTGTCGTACGGGCGGGGTTGGTGGACGATCGGTGCGGGGGCCGGGGCGTGTCCGGCGGGGTGGGCGGGGTCGAGGTACGTCGTCATGCCGATGCTCCTGGTCGTGGTGCACGGGGGAGGCCCGGCCCTGTGCGGGGCCGGGCCTCGGTGCCGGGTGGGTGGGGTCAGTGCTGGGTGGCGCTGGTGTCGGTGAGGGCCCACCGGCCGTGTCCGGCCGGGACGATGACGCCGTCCTCGCGGAGGGCGGTAAGAGCGTTGCCGACGGATCCGGCGGACGGGCCGGTGTCTGTGCCGACGCCTACGGCCTGGCGGATCTCGCGGGTGGCGCGGGGGCCGGCGGACAGGGCGGCCACGATGAGGTCGCGCAGGCTCGGGCCCGCCGGGGCCGGGGCGGACGCCGTCGCGGTGGCGGCCGCGGCCGGGGAGTCCGGGGCGTGGTTCGTGTCGTCCTCGCCGTCCTCGGCGGCGCCCTTCCGGTTCCCTTCCTTGCCGTGGACCATCAGCCGCTCCGCGTACGGCAGGAACTCGGCGTACGCGGCGGTGAAGACGTCGGTCTCCTCCGGGGTGAGTCCGGGGATCGGGGCGGCCTCCATGAGGGCGATCAGGCCGGGGTAGGTGCGCCGTTCCTTGACCGCGCGGAAGGTCCGGGTCATGGACGGGTGGCCGCTCTGGATCATCCAGGCGCACCCGGCGGTGACGGGCCCGGGGGCGGCTTCCTGCCCGGTCCAGGCGGCTTCCAGCTCCCCCGACCCGCCGGTGCCGAAGTGGCGGGGGATGGAGGTTACTTCGACGCTGCCGGTGGTCATGTCGGTGGCCATGCGGCGGGTCATGGAGCCGTTGACGCGGCCGAGCCACACGGTGCCCTGCCGGGCTCCCGACCGGATCTTGTCGGAGTCGCCCAGGTCTTCGAGGTGGATGGACTGCCCGGCGAAGCGGATGCCGATGCCAAGTTTGCGGCCGGTGAGCTGGAGTCGGGAGACCATGCCGGCCATCCACTTGCGGAAGTCGGCGTGCACGTCGGCGTCGGCGGCAAGCACGCGGTTGATCTCGTCCAGGGTGGCGATGAGGAGCGCCCACGGGTCTCCGAGGGTGAAGGAGCCCCAGCCTCGGGCGGCGCTGATCTTCTCGCGGTAGTCCGCGACGGCGCAGACGGCGGCGAGGGTGGCGCCCATCGCGGCGCGGCCGGCCCCGAAGTGGAAGACGCGGCCCTGGGCTTCGGGCAGGCTCATGCCGTCCTGGGCGTCCGCGACGACGGAGACGACGCCGGACAGCCGCTCGGCGGCCAGCACGGTCAGCAGGGTGACCGACTTGCCGGAGCCGGGCGCGCCGACAAGGAGGTCGGTCAGGGCGCCGAGTTCGGGGTCGTACAGGGACATGCGGGCGGGCCGGCCGTCGTGGCGCAGGCCGATGGTGATCCGCCCGTCCGGGCCCATCGTCAGATCGGCCCGCGTGGCCTCCCGGATGTGGATGAGGGGGTGCTCGCGGTAGACGGTGACGACGCCGTGTCCCATGCCGTCCGTCTCGACCATGACCAGCTCGGGGTCCTGTACGCGCAGCGCGCGGGCGAGGGGCTTGCGGGGCAGGTGGATCATCTTGTCCTCGTCAGCTTCGACCAGGACCACGAGCCGGTCCCCGGTGAGCCGGTAGTCCGCGAGGTGCATGCCGGGTGCTGCGCCCTTGGGGCCGGATACCCGCGTGTCCCACAGGGCGCGTACCTCGTCGTCCTCGGCGCTCTCCATGGCCTCGGCGGCGGCTGCGGCGGGGGCGACGCTCAGGGCGAGGCGGCCGGGGCCGGAGCCCGTGACGGGGGAGAGGGTGACCGCTTCGACGGGCACGTCGAAGACGGCGGCGACGTCGGTGGCCGTGAGTGCCCGGGGTACGGCCTGGCCGACGGGCGCGAGGATGACGGCGGTGAAGTCGGGGCGGCGGTCGGGGTCGGGGCAGTCGATGGCCACGAGCCGGGTGTCGCCGGTGGTGGGGGCGGCCGCCCACATCTGCTGGAGTCCGCTCTCGTAGTCCTCCGGATCGGCGGGGGCCTCCTCGGCGTCCAGGACTTCGGGCAGCTCGGCGGCGGCCAGCTCGGGCAGCTCGGCGGCTGCGCAGGCCACGGCGAAGGAGCGGGTGAGCGGGACCGCGATGGCGGCCGCGGCCGCGACGGCGAGGGGTGCGGCGGTCTCCCACCAGGCGGTGCCGGGGGCGGCCAGGGCGGCGGCGTAGGCGCCGGTGAGGCCGAGGACGGGCAGGGCCCGGTAGGAGGCGAGGAGGAGGCCGAGGGCGCCGCCGCGGGTGCGGCGCCACAGGTGGGCCAGCGCCCCGGCGCCGGCCGCCGCGGCGGCCACGTGCAGCGGCACGGCCCCGGTGTGCGGGCCGACTGCGGCGAGGATGCCCCCGGCGCCGTACAGGACGCGTTCGGAGACGGCCAGGAGGCGGGGGGCGGGCAGGGGGCGGGCGGGCAGGGCGGCGGGCGGGATGGTCTCGGCGGTCACGGTCGTCCTCCGGTGACGGGCTCGGGGCGAACGGCAGGGGCCCCGGACCGGTACGGTCCGGGGCCCCTGCGGGCGGTGGAAGGGTCAGCGGGTGCGGTAGAAGCCGGGCTTGGCCTGCTGAACGCCGGAGGCGTTCACGGCTTCGTAGATGCCGCGGTACTCCCGCTGGTGGGAGTCGGCCATCTCGCTGGCGGCGTGCCCCATCAGGTCGGCGGCGGCGGCCATCTCCCCGGAGGCGGTGGCGACCGCCCGCAGCTCGCGGGCGGCCTCCTCGATGAGCGCGGTGAATCCCGGCTCGACCTCGGCCTGTACGCACATCTCTGCGAGGTTGTCCGCTTCGTCGGCGTCGGCCTCCATCTGGCGGCGGAGCTTGTTCAGCCCGGCGGTGAGGGCGATCGCGGACGTCGAGAAGGAGAGCACCCGGTCGGTCAGGGTGCGGAAGCCGGGGGCGCGGCCGCCGGTGGTGGCGGGCAGGTTGGGGGTGATCGGAACAAGATCGCTCATGGTCAGTCCTCGTTGTGGATGCGGGCGGACGGCATGACCAGTCCGGCGGCGGCGGTCGCGTCCTGAATGGGCCGGTACGCGTCGTGCATGGCGTCGTGCGCGGTCTCCACGGCCTCGGCGGCCCCCAGGGACCGGCCCCGCATCTCCTCGGCCCTGCGGGCGGCGAGGTCCATGGTTTCGGCGAGGTAGTCCATGGCGCGGGCGGTGAGGCGGCCGATCAGGTTGTGCCGCTCGCGCAGCTCCACGGCCAGCTCCTCCAGGGCGCGGCAGAGCGTGCGGGCCTGCTGGGCGAGGACGGCGCACTCGTCGTACGTGGTGAAGCAGCGCCGCTTGGCGGTGGCGAGGTGGTCCAGGACGTCGTCAAGGGTGACGTCGGTCTGGTGCTCCGGGGCCGCGCCGTGCGGGGCGGCGGGGCGGGGGATGCGCACGGGGGCGGCCACGGGGGCCTCCTTCGTCTCGGTGGCGGTGGCGGTGGTGCCGGGGCGGGGGCCGGCCGGGCGGTGCGGGGCGCGGGGCAGGCCCGGGACTCCGGTGGTGAGGGCGCCGGCGGCCGGGGTCCCGGCCGGGTCGGGGCGGCGGGCGGGGCGGTCGGCGCGTTCCACGGTGATGACGGTCTCCGTGTACGCCGTCGCGGCGTGGAAGTCCTCGCGCGCGGTGCGCCGTTCGGCCCGGGGCGGGGCCCACCAGGGGCCGCCGTCCGGGGGCACCCTCCAGGAGCCGCGCGGCGGCGGGGGCACGGTGGACGCGTCGTCCTGGCCGGTCCGCCGCTTCCACGTCCGGCGGGCGCGGTCCCGAAAACGGCCGGCCCTCCCCGGCGGCGGGGAGGCGGCCGGCCCGCTGCTGCCGGGCGCGGCCGGGCCGGGGGTGCGCCGCTTGGCGTCGGCCCGGCGGCACCGGCGGCACCGGCACTCGTCCACGTCGTACCCCTCGCGGGTGCCGTGCCTCGCGCCGGGGACCCTGGTCACGGGTTTGGTCCCTCCCCGCCCCTTGTAGTCGGACTTGCGGGGTGCCGGCTTGCCGGGGGTGCTGGCCTTCTTGTCCGTGTCGGCGGTCGGCCCGCCCTTGGTCCCGGTGCGGGGGGCCGTGCCGGGCCCGCCCTTGCCCTGCCGGTCCGTCAGCCGCGCGGGGTCCGGCTTGCGTCCGGTTCGGTCGAGGTCGGCTCCCGCGGTCTTGCGGTCCCGGGCCCGCTCCAGCGCCCCCTTGGGGGTGCCACCGGGCGTGCCCTTGCCCCGGCCCGGGGGCACGACCCCGGCGGAGGGCCTGGCGGGCTTGTCCGGCGCCTTGGCGGCGGGCTTACGGCCGTCCTGCTGTGCTCCCCGGCCGGGCGTGCCGACGTCCTTCGCCGGGGGCTTGGCCGGGGGCCGGTCGCCGGACCGCTCCGGCGGTTTCGGGGGCTTGGGCTTGGGCGGGTCCAGCGGCGCCGCCCTTCCAACGCCCGGCTGCGGCCGGTCGGCCGGCTTCTTCCCGGGTGCCCCTGCGGGGCCCGTGGGCGGGCCGCTGGGGCCCTTTCCGGGCTTCCCCGCTCCGCTGCCACCCGCGGGCCCTGCGGTGGCCTTACGGGCGTCGTGCAGCGCCTTGCGGCCGAACTCCGGGGCCGGGGGCACTGTTCGGGCGCCGGCCGCCTTGGCGAGGGCGTTTTCCTGTGCGGTTTTGCGGTTCAGCCGCGCCTCGCGCCAGGCGGCTTCCTCTGCGGCATGGTCGGCCCGGCGCTGGCGCCAGTCCCCGACCAGGGTGACCGTGCCTCGGAGCGCAGCCAGGGCAATGGCCAGCACCGCCGACAGGGACAGCGCCCCGAGCCGGGGCGCCGCCCCGGGGGCCGCGGTGGCCGCGGGGGTCGGGGCCTCGGACCTGAACGTGGCGGGGACTTCGGGCAGCGCCTCGGGGGCCTCGGGCAGCGCGGGCAGGCCTGCGGGCGCCGGGGCGGTGGCGGCCGCCAAGTCGTCCGCGGCCGACCGGCGGACGCGGGCCGGTACAAGGTCGGCCCCGCTGTCCGGACCGGGGTCCGGCGGCGGGGCCGAGGGGGGAGTGGGGTCCGCCGGAAGGGGCGGCGGACCGGCCGCGGGGAGGGCCGGCGGGCCGAGTGCGGGGAGGGGCGGCGGGTCGACCGGCGGCAGCGGCGGCGGGTCGATGGGGGGCAGCGGCGGGGGGTCCGGCGGACCCGCCGCCCTCGGGAAGGTGATCACGTTGTCGTCCACTGACGTCTCCAGGGGTGTTGACAGACCGTGACCGCCTCGCGTACGCGCGCGGGCGCTCGCGCGCTCCTGCGCTCACGCGCTCGCATAATGCGCGAGGCGGTCACGGTCCCGGGCCGGTGGTGATGAGGATGAGGAAGGTCCCGCCGGTTACTGGCTGTTGCGCTCGTTGTTGCGCTCGCAGAAGTTGGCGAGGGTCCGGGCGAGGTCCGCCCAGACGGCGTCCTCGCCCGTCTCGCGGGCCGTCCGGCGGGCCTCGTCCCACCACAGCTCGGCGGTGCCGCGCGGCCCCCGCTCGGCCTGGGCCTGCTGGCGGCGGACAGCGTGCATCCGGCGGTTGTAGGCCCGCCGCTGCTCCGCGGTCATCGGCTGCTGGTCCATCAGGCGCCCCGCTGCCACAGGTCGCTGATCCCCCGGGCCGGAGCGGCCGGGGCGGGCGCCGCGGGTACGTCCGGGCCGGAACGGCCGGAGGCCTCGGCGGCCTCGGCGGCGGGGGTGACCGCGGCGGCGGTCTTGTGGAGGGACTTGGCGACGGCGTCGGCCAGGAGCTCGCGGCCGCTGTCCCTCCGGGCCGTCCGCGCCTGCTGCTTGGCCTCGCGCTGGGCGGGCAGCGCGGCGAGGTGGTGAACGTGGTCGGCGTACGCCGTGCGCAGGTCCTCCATCGCCCTCTCCTGCTGGCGGGCGGCACGGGCGGCCCGGCGGAGGTGCTTCTCCACCTTCCGGGACCGCATCGCGGCCGACCAGCGGCCGTCGCCCGGCACGTGCTGGGAGCGGAGGCCGGCCTGTACTGCGGCGAGGGCGGAGGTGTACGCGTCGGCGTCGGCGGCGTGCTCCTGCTGGCGGGCGGCCGTCCACTGGGTCAGGGCGGGCAGGGCGAGCAGCTGGTCGTACTGCTCGGGGCGGTTGATGTCGGGCGAGGTCGCCACGGTGCTCCTCCAGGTCCGGGGGCAGGTAGATGGGTCGGGGCTGGTGGTCACTCAGCTGGACCCGGCGCGAGGCCGGGTCCGGCAGGGCAAGCGCCAGTCGGAGCGGGGGCGGCCGAGGCCGCCCCCGTCGGGGCCGTGTTCGCGGTACGGTCAGCAGGCGGCCCGCCCCCGCTTTCCTCGGGGGCGGGCCGTTCTGGGTGACGGGTCAGGCCTTGATTCCGGCGATGATCTTCTGACCCCAGCGGGCCGTTCGCCCGTACCGGCGGCCGAGTTCGGCACCGCTCAGCGGTTCGCCCGCCCGAACGCTCGCGAGGTACTCCGCTACAGCCGCTTCGCGCGAACCGCCGTCGGCGTTCGTGTTCGCGGGCGAACCGTTCGCAGGCGAACCAGCCGTCGCGTTCGCCTGCCGGGCCCGTCCGTTCGCGTCGGCCAGCACCGCTCCGAACCCGAACACGGAGACAGCTCCGTGGCCCTCACCTGCACTGTTCGCCCCATCGGGCTGAGCGATGTCGGACACGAGGTCCGCGAACAGCTCAACGTCGTCGGGGCGAACATCGCCGTCACCATCGAGAGCGCTCGCCACTCCGTTCGCCCCGTCGTTCGCTTCGGGGGCGAACCGAACCGGCCGGTGGTCGCCCCCGACCGGCGCAAGCTCCAGCGGGCGCCGGCGCTCCAGTTCGTCCCGCTTCCGCAGCCGCGCCAACCCGATCTCGAAGTTCACATCGTCGCGGGCCAGGGCGACCCTGCCCTCGGCCCGGATCAGCGCAATCTCGGCGGCGGCGTCCCGCTCGATCTCGGCAGCCTTTCTCCGGGCGATGTACTCCGACTCCCGGATCACGTCGTTGATCTCCGCCTCCTGACTCGGAGCAAGTGCGGTCGGGTCCCGGCGCAGCCGGATGTCCCCGATCCACGCGGCCTTGGCCACGATGGGCGGCAGCGCCCCGGCGACGGCGGCAGCCGGGTTGATGGTGTGCCCGTGGTAGCCGAGGAGGCCGCACGCCGCGGCGAGGGTGATCCAGCCGAGCACCTGCACGGTCCGGCCCCCGATCCCCTTGTAGTCGAGGTACTGCACCACCCCCCACAGCCCGTCCACGCTGACCGCGGCGAGGAGCCCCCACGCGCCGGAGGCCATCAGGTCCGTGATGCTGAACCCGGTCCACGCGAGGGACACCGTCGTGAAGAACGCGGCGACGAACGTCATGGGCGTGACGACCACGCCCCGGATCTCCCTCACTTGCCCTCCTCCTGTCCGGCCGGGGCCGCCGCGCGGGCCGGGGCGTCGGTGTCCGTGTCCTCCAGGTCGAGGCCGAGGACCAGGGCCACCATGTCGAAGGGGCGGGTCAGACCGCTGCTCTCCCCGGCCTCGGCCCGCTCGTGGCGGGCGCGGCCGATCAGGTCCCGCAGGATCTCGTACGCGATGGCGCCGCGGACGGAGTTGCCGTGAGCGGGATCCGCCGCGTACTCCCGCAGCCGGGTCACGTCCTGGCGGATCTCGTCAAGAACGCCGGCCTCCTCACGCGCGGCGTCCCGTTCGCGGGTGACCTGCCGGATGACGGCCTGCGCGCCGGTCTCGAACGCGATGCCGTCGGCGTGCGCCTTCGCGAGCTGCCGCAGGAGGCTGTCCGCGGCGGCCCGGTCACGGGCAAGGTCGGCCAGGGCCTCGGCCCGGGAGGTGGTGACCGCTTCCAGGTCGGACCGGGCCTGCCCGAGGGCCTCCCGGTCGGTGAGCAGGGCGGCGTACGTGGCGGAGCTGATGATGCGGAACACGGGGCATCTCCCTCGTTGGGGGTCAGACGGTGAACAAGGTGAGCTGTGCGGAGGCGAGGGCGGCCTCGGCGGCCGCCTCGCGGGTACGGCGGCCGGCCTGGTCCGCGTCGTCGGCGTGCGGGCCGCAGACGGCCGTCAGGTCCTCGGCTGCGAGGCGGACCGCATCGACCAGCCGGGCGGCCGGGACCAGCACGGTCGCGAGCGACCAACACCCGGCGGTACGGCACAGGCGGCCGTCCCGCCGGGTGACCGCCCGGAACACGGCGTGCGCCGCGCCCGGAGCGGTCGAAGCCGGGTCAGGGGCCCTCACCCGAGGGCGCTTACTTCCCGGAGCGGACCCGCCGCAGGATCTCGTCCATGTCGGGGTCCGAGTCACCGGAGGTCAACGCGAAGCCGGCGCAGCGGCACCGCCACCAGCAGCAGAGCGGGCAGGCGTCGTCCTGCGCACGGGTACGGGCGGCGGGGCGGGTACGGTCAGGCATGTGCTGCTCCTCGTCAGGTGATCTCTGCGGGGACGGTGCGTGCAGGCGGCCCGGACCCGGGGCAACGGTGTTGGTAGCACCGCCGGGGCCGGGCCGCCGTCGTTTTCCGTAGGGGTCAGATCGTGCGGTGCCGGGGGCACTCGCAGGGCGGCCAGGCCCCACCCGTGTCGGGCGTGAGGTGGTCCGTGGACCAGACCGTGACCGTCTCCTCCCAGGTGCGGCCCGAGTCGCGGGAGACCCGGGTCGTCAAGAGCGGGTAGCCGGGCTGGGGCCCAAGGGCCGGCGGGGCCGGGCGGGGCGAGCGGGGCGTAGGAACCATGAGGGGTACCTCCGTACTGCTGGTGCGTGCGAGCGCCGCCCGAGGGTGTTGGTAGCACCCGCCGTGCGGTGGCCGAGGGGCCGCCGACCGGCACCCGACGCGGTTCGCGGGGATGCCGGACGGCGACGGCTCGGCGCCGTCGTCTAAGCGTTTGGGGTCGCGATCTTCGCCCGGCACCGCCGCAGGGGCAGCCGGGCCGGCTTGTCGCCGATGCCGCTCGTGCACGCCGTCCCCCCTACGTTCCTCACGTCCACCCGCCTCATGGCGAGCGATGCCGCGACCGGTAAGGCCGGGTCTTGGGATGAGCTGCACGCATATGGAGTTCTCAACGGTGAAACCGAGCGGCCATCCGTCAGCCCCACCCGCATGGGGCGGAGGGCACCGGAGCCGCATCGCGATCTCGCTTTGACCAGCCGAAACCGCTCTGTAGCCGCAGCTTCGCGGTGCGTTGCTTTCGACTACCCCTTAAGTAGAGCACTACACTTAAGCTAGGTCAAGCACTACACTTTGATGACGGACCGAGATCAGGAGGAAGCGATGGCAGGCAGGAGAAAGGGCCGCGCCGGCGGGTACGACGAAATCGCCAGCCACTTCCGCGCCCTGATCGAGAGCGGGGAGCTCGCGGCCGGCGATGCCCTGCCGTCGATGCGTGCGGTATGCGAAGAATTCGGCGCCACGATCACAACGGTGAACAGGGCCTATCGCGTGCTCCAGGAGGCAGGCCTCACGACGTCGAAACCAGGCGTCGGCACAGTGGTCCGCAGCCGAAATCGCGTACGGATCCCCTTCAGCGTCTACGAAGCAGCGCTGGCCCCCGGCGACAAGGGCCCGTGGGAGCGGGCGACTGCGGCTCAAGGCCTAGATGGACGCATGGCAGTCCAGCCGCCCGAGGAGTCGCCGGCACCAGCTGACATCGCCGAGTTGCTCGGCGTCACGCCCGGGGCGCCCGTGGTCCACCGCCGCCGACGCGCCATGGTCGGTGACGAAGTCATCCAGGTTCAGGACGCGTGGTATCCGCTCGCCGTCGCCCAGGCCGCCGGGTTGGATCGTCCCGGAAAGATCGTAGGCGGCATCCTGGCGGCGATGTCCGCAGCGGGGCTGCTCCCCGAAGAGGCCGACCACCGGGTGACAGCCTGGATCCCCACAGCAGAGCAAGCGGCCGAACTTTCCCTGGGCAGCCGGGTATCCGTCTTGGTCGTTGAGCGCGTTACTCGCGACCCCCAAGGGCGCGTCCTCGAAGTCGCCCGCATCACTGGGGCCGCGGACCGAATGGAGCTCGTCTACGAGCGTCTGCCCCTAAATGGCGGCCGCGCGTAAGACCGCGCGGCCCGCAGCAAAAGCGCCGCCGGCCCCTCACAAGGGGCCGGCGGCGCTGCTGTTTTGAGTGGGCTCAGTCTCGACCGGGGAAGGACAGATGGTGAACCGATGCCATGGCGCCCTCTGGCTGCCCGTCTGACGGCTCGGCAGCGGCGGGGTGGGCCAGGGGGCCCAGGCGGTAGAAACGCATCCCTGCGGCCTCGTAGGCAAGCGTGAGCCACCCAGCGCTCAGCAGCTTCTTGACGGACCGTGCACTGCTGGTCGACGCGAGTCCGAGTCGCTCGCCGATCGCACGGACGGATTCCGGTACCGCCTCGCCGAGAGGGACCACGGTGGCGTAGTACATGAGCAGACGAAGGTCCGCCCCCTGGAGGTCGGCCGCCCTGATCAGCAGGTCGTTCAGTTCATGAGGGCTGACCCATGAATTTTCGGTTTCGATGGCCGGCGCCGTGGTCACATTGCCTCCTCTTCAGGGAGCGGGATTACGGGGTGCGGCACGCCGCGGACCGCCGCACGTTGCTGAGTTGACTTCCCATCAAAATTGAACCGGGCGTTCAGTCGGAAGAACTTTACGCGGCCAACCTTCTCTGCCTCGATCAACAGTTTGGCCGCTTCGAGGCGGTTCACACACCGCCCCACAGTGACCCGCTTCATCTCCAGCCGCTCAGCGATCTCCCCGAAGCTCTTGCGAACCGGGCCGCCGCCGGGAGGGGAGTTGAAGATGTAGAAGCCGAGGACATCTCGGTCGTTCCGGTTCAACCCCGAGTCCTTGTCCCAAATCTCCTTTCCAATGCTCTTGTTCGTGTTGGTGTGGCGCTTACTCCGAGACCAGTCGTACCCCTCCAACTCGGGTTGCTCAACGATCTCTCCAGTGCGCCTGTTCACAGCCTGGGTCTGCCCCATCGGTGCCTTTCCTGTTCCACGTGTCCCCTATAGGGGATGTGAGTAACCATCATGGTACCGATGCGTCCCCTATAGGGGACGCATGACTCACCAATGCTGCGACACATCTTTCCCATATGTGGGACGCACCGCGCTCCATGAACTCCACCTGTCCCTCATGTGGGACAGGTATGGCCTCTGGGGGCTAGATGAATAGCCCCCAGAGGCCATATAGCAACGCTCTGACCTGCACGTTCCTTGATTCTCTCTATGTCTTGTTGTTCAACCAGGGGTGGGAGCGCAGCGGACACCCCAAGGCCGAAGGCCCGGAAACCCGCGCAGCGGGTTTCCGTTCCTGGCGAAGCCAGGAACCAGCCTGCGGAGCAGGCCGGTTCGGATGAAGCGCAGCGGAAGCCGAACCTGTCCGAAGCAAAGCGCCGGACACCGGCCGAAGGCCGGCCATAGCTCGGCGAAGCCGAGCCTCGCCGAGCGCAGCTCGGCGGCTCTCTCCTCCACGCGTAGCGTGGAGGAACCCGCTCCGCGGG
>NZ_JBVJYM010000042.1:0-51641 GCF_055600495.1 Streptomyces sp. NPDC038213 | reverse complement strand
ACGCCCTCCGCCCAGCCCGTACCGTCCGCACCCTCCGCGAACGCCTTGCACCGGCCGTCCGCCGCAAGCCCCCGCTGCTGCGAGAACTCCACGAACATCCCCGGGCTCGCCATCACCGAGGCACCGCCGGCCAGGGCGAGTTCGCACTCGCCCGAGCGGACGGCCTGGGCGGCGAGGTGCAGGGCCACGAGCGAGGAGGAGCAGGCGGTGTCGACCGTGACGGCGGGGCCTTCGAGGCCCAGCGCGTAGGAGATGCGGCCGGACATGACGCTGGCCGTGTTGCCGGTGAGGAGGTAGCCCTCGTAGCCCTGGGCGTTCTCGTAGAGGCGGGGGCCGTACTCCTGGGTCATGGCGCCGACGAAGACTCCGGTGCGGGAGCCCTTCAGCGAGGTAGCCGGGATACCCGCCCGCTCCAGCGCCTCCCACGAGGTCTCCAGCAGCAGCCGCTGCTGCGGATCCATCGCCACCGCCTCACGCGGCGAAATACCGAAGAACCCCGCGTCGAACTCGCCCGCACCGTGCAGGAAACCGCCCTCACGCACATACGAACGCCCCGGAACACCCGGCTCCGGATCAAACAGGCCCTCCACGTCCCAACCACGGTCACCCGGGAACGGAGACACCGCATCCGCCCCCGAGGACACCAGCTCCCACAAGCCCTCCGGCGAACCCACCCCGCCCGGGAAACGGCACGCCATCCCCACGATCGCGACGGCGTCCCCGTCCTGGTCGGGGGCCGAGGGCGCACGGCGGGCGGGCACCGCAGCCGGTGCCGGGGCGGCGGGCTGCGCGGCCGGGGCCGCGGCGGCGGCCTCGGCGGCCGCGTCGCGGATCAGGAGGGCGACGGCCAGCGGGGTCGGGCAGTCGTAGATCAGGGTGGTGGGCAGGCGCAGGCCGGTCGCGGCCCGCAGGCGGTTGCGCAGCTCGATGCCGTTGACGGACTCGAAGCCCTGCTGCTTGAAGGTCTTCTCGGGCTCGACGGAGTCGCCGGTGGCCTGGCCGCGGACGGCGGCGGCGTGGACGCGGACCAGTTCCAGCACGTAGTCGAGCTGTTCGTCCGCGGAGCGGCCGCGCAGTTCACGGCTGAGCAGGGTCTCGTCGGCGGCTGCGGGGGCCGGGGCCTGGTCGGCGGAGCCGTCGGCGGTAAGCCAGTGGCGGGTGCGCTGGAAGGCGTACGTGGGCAGGTCGGCCAGGCGGGCGCCGGTGCCCTCGAAGACGGTGGCCCAGTCGATGTCGACACCGCGGACGAACAGCTCGGCGGCGGAGGTCAGGAACCGCTCCAGCCCGCCCTCCTTGCGCCGCAGCGAACCGGCCGTGAGCACGTCGAGGCCGGCGGCCTCGGCGGTCTCCTGGATGCCGATGCCGAGGACGGGGTGCGCGCTGGACTCGACGAAGGTGGCGAACCCGTCGGCGAGGAGGCGGTGGGCCGTGTCCTCGAAGCGGACGGTCTGGCGGAGGTTGCGGTACCAGTACGAGGCGTCGAGCGTGGTGGTGTCGGCAAGTTCGCCGGTCACCGTGGAGTAGAAGGGGATCTCCGAGCGGCGCGGGGCGATCGGGGCGAGTACGTCCAGCAGCTCGGCCTCGATGCGCTCCACGTGCGCGGAGTGCGAGGCGTAGTCCACCGGCACCTGACGGGCCCGGACCTCCTCCGCCTGGTACGCGGCCACGATCTCCACGATCGCGTCCGCGTCACCCGCCACGACCGTGCTGGACGGCCCGTTGACCGCGGCCACGCTCAGCCGACCGGCCCACTCGGGGGCCGACAGCCGCTCCTCAACTGCCTTACGTGGAAGGGGAATTGAGGCCATCCCCCCGAGACCGGCGAGCTCCCGGCCGATGACCGCAGCCCGCAGGGCCACGACCCGGGCGGCGTCCTCAAGCGACAGCGCCCCCGAGACCGCAGCAGCCGCGATCTCGCCCTGCGAGTGGCCGACCACCGCATCGGGGACCACCCCGAGGGAGCGCCACAGCTCCGCAAGGGAGACCATCACGGCCCAGGTCACCGGCTGGACCACGTCCACACGGTCCAGCGAGCGGCCCTCCCGTACGACCTCCACAACGTCGAAGTCCACGAACGGAGCCAGCGCATCCGCGCACTCCCGCAGCCGCGCCGCGAAGACCGGCGAGGACTCCAGGAGCCCCGCGCCCATCCCGACCCACTGCGTGCCCTGCCCCGGGAACACCAGCGCGCGGCGGCCGGTCTCGCCCGCGACCCCGTGGACGGCGGAGCGCTCCAGTCGGGCCAGGAGCTCTTCGCGGTCGGCGGCGAGGACCACGGCGCGGTGGGCGAACACGGTACGGGCGGCGGCCTGGGTCCAGGCCGTGTCGAGGAGGTCCTGCTCGGGCGCGTCCTGGGGGCCGTGCTCGATGCGGGCGCTGAGCCGGGCGGCCTGGTCGCGCAGGCCCTCCGCGGTGCGGCCCGTGACGACGAGGGGCAGGACGGGCAGGGTGCGCGCGGGCTCCGGGTCCCGGTCGGTGCGGTCCGCGGCGGGGGCCTGCTCCAGGACCAGGTGGGCGTTGGTGCCGCCCATGCCGAAGGAGGAGACTCCGGCCCGGCGCGGCGGCTCGGCCCCGCCGGTCTGCTGCGGGTCCTGCGGGCCCCAGGGCTCCAGGGCGGTCTGGACGCCGAGGTTGAGCTCCCCGAAGGGGATGTCCGGGTTGGGGGTGGCGTAGTTGAGGCTGGGCGGGAGCTCGCCCTCGCGGACGGCGAGCGCGGCCTTGAGCAGGCCGACGATGCCGGCGGCGCCCTCGAGGTGGCCGATGTTGGTCTTGGCGGAGCCGACGGCGAGGGGGGCGGCGCCGGGGGTGCGGGCCGCGCCGAGCACGGCGCCGAGGGCGGCGGCCTCGACGGGGTCGCCGGCGCGGGTGCCGGTGCCGTGGAGTTCGACGTACCGGACGTCCCCGGGGCGGACCCCGGAGCGCTCGTAGGCCTCGCGGAGCACGGCCTCCTGGGCGGCCTGGTGCGGGGTGGTGAGGCTGGGGCCGCCGCCGTCGTTGTTGACGGCCCCGCCCTTGATGACGCAGTGGACGCGGTCGCCGTCGGCGAGGGCCTGCCGGAGCGGCTTGAGGACGACGGAGACGCCGCCCTCGCCGCGTACGTAGCCGTTGGCGCGGGCGTCGAAGGTGTGGCAGCGGCCGTCCGGGGAGAGGGCTCCCATCAGCTCCATGGTGGTGGTGCTGTGCGGGGCCAGGATGAGGTTGACGCCGGCGACGAGCGCGAGGTCGCTCTCGCCACTGCGCAGGCTCTCGCAGGCGAGGTGGACGGCGACGAGCGAGGAGGACTGGGCGGTGTCCACGGCCATGCTGGGGCCGCGGAGCCCGAGGTGGTACGAGAGCCGGTTGGCGGTCATGGCCCGGTGCAGGCCGGCGGCGCTGTAGCCGCCGGTGGCGCCCGCGCCGTGCGCGAGGGCGGCGTAGTCGTCGGAGGCCACGCCGACGTAGACGGCGGTGCGGGTGCCGGTGAGCCGGCCGGGGACGATCCCTGCGTGCTCCAGGGCCTCCCAGCCGAGTTCGAGTACGAGGCGCTGCTGGGGATCGGTGGCCGCGGCCTGGGCGGGGCTCATCCCGAAGAATTCGGCGTCGAATTCCCCGTGGTTTTCGAGGGCGGCGCGCCAGGTGCCGTCCTCCTGCCGGGTCACGGCGTTGCCGCCGCTGCGCAGGAGTTGCCAGAATTCCTCGGGCGTTTCGGCTCCGGGCAGTCGGCACGCCATTCCCACGACGGCTATGTCGTTGTCACCCACGCGCTGCTCACCGGTCTTGGGGGTCATTAATTCTCCATAGCCAGAGATGAGGTGCGGAAAATCCACAGCAGAAGTTTGAAGGGGCCGGACATTCCGGCCGGGCGGCCGCGGAGGGCCGGCCGCCGAGGTGCGTCACCAGGTGACGGGGAGCTCCACGAGTCCGCGGACGAGCATGTCGCGGTGCCAGTCGAGGTCCTCGGCGGGGCCGGCCAGGCGCAGTCCGGGCAGGCGGGTGGTGAGGGCCTCCAGGGCGCACTGGAGTTCGGCGCGGGCCAGCGGGGCGCCGAGGCAGAAGTGCGGCCCCTGGCCGAAGGCGAGGTGCTGGTTGGGCTCGCGGTCGAGGACGACGCCGGCGGCGTCCCCGAAGACGGCCTCGTCGCGGTTGGCGGAGGAGAGGGAGTAGACGACGGCCTCGCCGGCGCGGATGGTGACGCCGCCGATCTCGAGGTCCTCGGTGGCGACGCGGGTGGGGCCGACGCTGTTCCACAGCGGGACGACGCGCAGCAGTTCCTCGACGGCGGCGGGGACCAGCTCGGGGCGGGCGCACAGCTGTTCGTAGCGGCTGCGGTCCTGGAGGAGGACGAGGACGTGGCCGGCGATCTGGCTGGCGGTGGTCTCGTGGCCGCCGATGAGCATGCCGCCGGTGAGCATGAGCAGTTCGTTCTCGCTGAGCTGCTCGCCCTCGTCGTGGGCCTCGATGAGGGCGCTGAGGAGGTCGTCCTCGGGCTGGGCGCGCCGCTTGGCCACGTATCCGCGCAGGTAGTCGGCGTAGTCCTCGGCGGCCTGGCCGACCTGCTCCTCGGTGTAGCGGCTGGCGGACATCAGGGCCTCGGTGAAGGTCCGGAAGATGTGCTGGTCCTCGTGGGGGATGCCGAGCATCTCGCAGATCACCGAGGTGGGCAGGGGCAGGGCGAGCTTCTCGACGAGGTCGGCGGGGCCGCCGTCGGCGACGAGGTCGTCCACGAGGGCGTGGGTGATCTCGGCGATGCGGGGGCGCATGGCGGCGACGCGGCGGGCGGTGAAGGCGCGGGAGACGAGGCGGCGCAGCCGGGCGTGGGCCTCGGGGGGCATCCCCATCAGGCCGACGGAGTCGAGGCCGCGGGGGGCGGCGCGGGGCACGTCCTTGTCGGCGCCCGCGTGCATGCTGAGGCGGGGGTCGGCGGAGGCCTTCTTGACGTCCGCGTGCCGGGTCAGGAGCCACGCCTCGCCGCCGTAGGGCATGCGCACCCGCGCCACGGGCTCACCGGAGCGGAGCTCGGCGTACGCGGGGTCGAGCACGAGGTCTACTCGGTCGCCGAACGGATACGCCCGGACGGATCCGGCGGCGGCATGAGGGCAGGTCATGACTGAATCTCCTCTGTACGCGGACCCTGACACCCAACAGCAGCAGCGCACCGTTGCCACCGGCGCGTTTTTCGAGTGTGTCAAGTCGTCGCGAATTGGGCGGGAAATTCAAGTCGCGGTGTAGTGGCGTGCGAGCGGCGTACGACAGGGGGTTGAGCCCTGCGCTATGCCGCCGGTCCACACTGGAGAACTGCGGGCGACTGTGTCAAGTACACCCTTGCGCCGTACAAAGGGCTGCCCGTAATTTCCGTTGCATCGACAAGCCGTATCCATTTTGCCTCGAAAGGCTGCCTCGATGGCGCATATCGCCTTCTTCATCCTCCCCGCGGCCGGCCACGTCAATCCGACGCTGTCCGTCGCGCGTGAGCTCGTCGCTCGCGGCCACCGGGTCAGCTACGCCCTGTCCGAGAACTACGGCGAGCGGGTGCTCGCGGCGGGGGCGGAGTTCCTGTCGTACCCGATGGACCAGGACCGCTTCCTGGCCACGATGGTGCCGCAGCAGGACTCCGCGGAGTACACGGACCAGCAGGAGTTCGTGAACATGATGAAGTGGATGCTGGAGCTCACCCAGCAGACGCTTCCGGTGTTCGAGGAGCACTTCGGCGCGGAGGGCGACCGGCCCGACGTGTTCGTGTGCGACCCGTCCTCCTTCTGGAGCGGTGCGATCCTCGCGGCGAAGTGGGGCGTGCCGGTGATCCGCAGCACGCCGACGTACGTGGCCAACGAGCACTGGTCCCTGCACCCGCCGGTGGACACGGCGGAGGAGCAGCAGCAGGACCCGGAGACCGGGGAGCTGTTCGGGATCGTCGCCGGGCTGCTGGCGGAGCACGGTGTCGAGAAGAGCATCGGGGAGTTCGCGCAGGACGTGCACTCGGGTCCGGCGCTGGTGTACCTGCCGCGGGCGTTCCAGTACGCGGGCGAGACCTTCGGCGAGGAGGTCAACTTCGTCGGCCCGTGCACGAGCGACAACAGCTTCCACGGCGAGTGGGAGGCTCCGGGTACGGGCCGTCCGCTGGCGCTGGTCAGCCTGGGCACCCTGTACAACAAGCAGCCGGAGTTCTTCCGGGCCTGCGTGGACGCCTTCGCGGAGCTCGACTGGGACGTGGTGATCGCGCACGCCGGCGGGGTCGCGGAGGGCGGGCTCGGCGAGCTGCCGCCGAACGTGCAGGTGCACTCGTTCGTCCCGCAGGGCGCGGTGCTCAAGCACGCGTCGCTGATGATCAACCACGGCGGTACGAGCACCGTGCTCCAGGCCGTCTCCGAGGGCATCCCGGTGATCTCGGTCCCGCAGATGGCGGAGCTGCACGCGACCGCGACCCGGGTGGAGCAGCTGGGCGTGGGCGCGAAGATCCTGCGCAAGGACGTCTCCCCGGAGAAGGTCCGCGAGACGGTGCTCGCCCTGGCCGCCGACGGGTCCGTCGCCTCGAAGGTGGCGTGGCTGCGGCAGGAGATCGCGTCCGCGGGCGGCCCGGGTGCGGCCGCCGACGCGATCGAGCTGCTGCTGGTGCCGGCCGCCGCCTGAGCGGCGCGCGCCCGCCCCTGCCCCCGCCCCCCTGACTTCTTGCCGAACTCCAGCTGAGGAAGCCGAACATGACGACACAGATCGCCGAGGCCGCGGACTCCGCGGCCGTGGAAGCCATCGCCGAGGCCGAGGCCGCCGCGGCCGAAGCCGAGGAGGCGCCGCACCCGCTGGCGCAGCCCGCCGGGGCGGGCGCCGAGGAGCTGCTGGCCTGGTTCGCCCGCGGCCGCGCCGAGGCCCCGGTCTTCTACGACTCGACGCGCTACGCCTGGCAGGTGTTCACGTACGAGGACTACAACACGGTCTCGACGAACCCGCAGATCTTCTCCTCGGACTTCTCGCCGGTCTTCCCGGTGCCGGAGGAGCTGGCGCTCCTGATGGGTCCGGGCACCTTCGGCGGCATCGACCCGCCGAAGCACGGCCCGCTGCGCAAGCTGGTGAGCCAGGCGTTCACCCCGCGCCGGATGGCCGCGCTGGAGCCGCGCATCGAGGAGATCACCCGCACCCTGCTGGCGGACCTGGGCGACCGGACCGAGATCGACGCGGTCACGGACCTGGCGTACCCGCTGCCGGTGACGGTGATCGCCGAGCTGCTGGGCGTGCCGGCCTCGGACCAGGACCTGTTCCGCGAGTGGGTCGACGTCATCCTCAACAACGAGGGCATGGAGTACCCGAACCTCCCGGACGACTTCGCGGAGACGATGGGCCCGGCCATCAAGGAGTGGGCGGCGTACCTGTACGCGAAGATCGCGGAGAAGCGCGCGGAGCCCTCGGACGACCTGATGAGCGGGCTCATCGAGTCGGAGGTCGACGGCCGCCGCCTCACCGACGAGGAGATCGTCAACATCGTGGCGCTGCTGCTGACGGCGGGCCACATCTCCAGCGCCACGCTGCTGAGCAACCTGTTCATCGTGCTGGACCAGAACCCGCAGGCGCAGGCCGAGCTGCGGGCCGACCGCTCGCTGATCCCGGGTGCGGTCGAGGAGACCCTGCGCTACCGCAGCCCGTTCAACAACATCTTCCGCCTGGTGAAGGAGGACACCGAGATCCTCGGCGTCCCGATGAAGGCCGGCCAGATGGTGACGGCGTGGAGCGCCTCCGCCAACCGCGACGCGAACCAGTTCCCGGACCCGGACACCTTCGACATCCGCCGGACCGCGAACAAGCACATGGCCTTCGGCCACGGCATCCACCACTGCCTCGGCGCCTTCCTGGCGCGCATGGAGGCGAAGGTGTTCCTCAACCTGGCCTTCGACGCCTTCTCGTCGTTCAAGGTCGACCTCGACAAGGCGGAGTTCTACGAGGCGGATCAGCTGACCGCCCGTCATCTCCCCGTCTCCGTCGTCCGCGGCTGAACCAGCCGCGCCTGAGGCAGCGGCCGGACAGGGCAACCAGGGAGCGCGATCGCATGTCGGTGGGCATCACCACAGAACCGAAGGTCGGCAGGTTCAAACCCTGCACCTTCATCGAGTTGGAGCAGCACAACGACGCACGGGGCAACCTGTCCGTCGTCGAGTCCGAGTGGACGGCGGGCTTCCCGATCCAGCGGGTGTACTACCTGCACGACCTGGACACCGGCTCCTCCCGCGGCGGGCACGCCCACCGGGCGCTGGAGCAGCTCATCATCGCCGTCCACGGCAGTTTCACGATCACCGTGGACGACGGGGTCAACCAGGCCGAGTACCGGCTCGACGACGCCGGCAAGGGCCTGTACATAGGGCCGATGGTGTGGCGGAACCTGAGCGACTTCTCGGAGGGCGCGGTCAGCGTGGTCCTGGCCTCGCTGCACTACGACGAGGCGGACTACTACCGCGACTACGAGGAGTTCCTTCAGGACGCGAGGAGGGGACTGTGACGGCTCCGACCGTGGCGCGCGGTACCCGCGTACCCTTCCACGACCTGCGGGAACTGCACGCGCTGGACGGGGTGCAGGCCGAGATCGACGCCGCCGTGCTGCGGGTGTCGCGCTCGGGCCGCTACCTCCTGGGCCCCGAGCTGGAGGCCTTCGAGGAGGAGTACGCCCGGTACTGCGGCGGCGCGCACTGCGTCGGTGTGGGCAGCGGTCTGGACGCCCTGGAGCTGACCCTCCGGGCGCTGGGCGTCGGCGAGGGCGACGAGGTGGTCGTCCCCGGGCACACGTACATCGCGACCTGGCTCGCGGTTTCGGCCACCGGGGCCGTGCCGGTCCCGGTGGAGCCGGAGGCCGGCTCGTACCTGATCGACCCCGACCGCCTGGAGGCCGCGATCACCCCGCGGACGAGGGCCGTCATGCCCGTGCACACGTACGGGCACCCCGTGGACCTCGATGCGGTCGAGGCCGTCACCGCGCCCCGGGGCATCCCGGTGGTCGAGGACGCGGCCCAGGCGCACGGGGCCCGCTACAAGGGCGGCCGGATCGGCTCGCGGTACGCGGCCGCCTTCAGCTTCTACCCGGGCAAGAACCTGGGCGCGCTGGGCGACGGCGGGGCCGTGGTCACCTCCGATCCGGAGCTGGCCGCGCGGATCCGGCTGCTGCGCAACTACGGTTCCCGGGTGAAGTACCAGCACGACGTGCGGGGCACGAACTCGCGGCTGGACGAGATCCAGGCGGCGGCGCTGCGCGTGAAACTGCCGTACCTCGACGCCTGGAACGCCCGGCGCGACGAGATCGCCGCGCGGTACGCGCAGGGCCTGGCCGGGCTGCCGGGGGTCCGCGTGCCGTCCGTCCGGTCCTGGGCGGAGCCGGTGTGGCACCAGTACGTGCTGCGCACCGCGCACCGCGCGCAGCTCCAGCGGTCCCTGACCGCCGCCGGGGTGGAGAACCTGATCCACTACCCGGTCGCCGTCCACCGGTCCGGTGCCTACGCGGGCGCCGCCCTCCCGCCGCTGCCCCGCTCCGAGCGGCTGGCGGCCGAGGTGCTGAGCCTGCCGATGGGACCGCAGCTGACCGCGCAGGACGCGGAGGCCGTCATCGAGGCGGTCCGCAACGCCACGGAGGACTTCTGTGTCTGACGTACAGAACGTGTCGAACGTCCCGAAGATCCCGACCCTCACGGCCCTGGGCGGGGGCGGCACGGCCCGCCCCCCGATGAAGGGCATCATCCTGGCCGGCGGCAGCGGCACCCGGCTGCGCCCGCTGACGGGCGCCCTGTCGAAGCAGATGCTGCCGGTGTACGACAAGCCGATGATCTACTACCCGCTGTCGGTGCTGATGCTGGCGGGCATCCGCGACATCCAGATCATCTCCTCGAAGAACCACCTGGACATGTTCCGGGCCCTGTTCGGCGACGGCTCGCAGCTCGGCATCAGGCTGGACTACGCGCAGCAGGAGGAACCCCGCGGGATCGCGGAGGCCTTCCTGATCGGCGAGGAGCACATCGACGGCAGCCCGGTCGCGCTGATCCTCGGGGACAACGTCTTCCACGGCCCCGGCTTCTCGAAGCTGATCGCGCAGGCCGCGGCCCGCCTCGACGGCTGCGAGCTGTTCGGCTACCCCGTCAACGACCCGCAGCGCTACGGGGTCGGCGAGGTCGACGCCGAGGGCCGGCTGCTGTCCCTGGTGGAGAAGCCGGTCAAACCGCGCTCCAACCTCGCGGTGACCGGCCTGTACCTGTACGACAGCGACGTGGTGGACATCGCCCGCGGGCTGACCCCCTCGGCGCGCGGCGAGCTGGAGATCACCGACGTCAACCGGGAGTACCTGGCCCAGGGCCGGGCCCGGCTGAACACGCTGGGCCGCGGGTTCGCCTGGCTGGACATGGGCACCCACGACTCGCTGCTGCAGGCCGGGCAGTACGTGCAGCTGCTGGAGCAGCGGCAGGGCGAGCGGATCGCGTGCGTGGAGGAGATCGCCCTGCGGATGGGCTTCATCGGCCCGGAGCAGTGCTTCGCCCTCGGCAGCGACCTGGGCGCCTCCGGCTACGGCGACTACGTCCGGGAGATCGCCCGCCGGGCCGCCGCGGAGGGGCCGGCCGCCGACTCCCCGGCGGCCTGAGCCCCCGGCCGCCCGACCACCCGTACCCACCGCCCCGTACCCCTCTTGGAAAGGCCTGTTGGAGATGCGTGTCCTGGTGACCGGAGGTGCGGGCTTCATCGGCTCGCACTTCGTCAGAGAGCTGCTGTCCGGGGCCTATCCGGACCTCGGGGCGTCCGAGGTGGTGGTGCTGGACGCCCTCACCTACGCCGGCAACCGGGCCAATCTCGACCCGGTCCGCGAGCACCCCGGCCTGGAGTTCGTCCACGGGGACATCTGCGACGGGGAGCTGGTCGGGCGGCTGATGGCCGGCACCGGCCTGGTGGTGCACTTCGCGGCCGAATCGCACGTGGACCGCTCGATCGCCGACGCCTCGGAGTTCGTCCGCACCAACGTGCTCGGCACGCAGACCCTCCTCCAGGCGGCCGTCGCGGCCGGGGTGGGGCGGTTCGTGCACGTCTCCACGGACGAGGTGTACGGGTCCATCGACACGGGCTCCTGGCCCGAGGAGCACCCGCTGCTGCCGAACTCCCCGTACGCGGCCTCGAAGGCCTCCTCGGACCTGATCGCGCTGGCCTTCCACCGCACCCACGGGCTGGAGGTGTGCGTGACGCGCTGCTCCAACAACTACGGGCCGTACCAGTTCCCGGAGAAGGCCATCCCGCTGTTCACCACCAACCTGGTCGACGGCCTCGACGTGCCGCTGTACGGGGACGGGCTCAACAGCCGCGACTGGCTGCACGTGGACGACCACTGCCGGGGCATCGCCCTGGTCGCCGCGAAGGGCCGGCCCGGCGAGGTCTACAACATCGGCGGCGGCACCGAGCTGACCAACCGCGAGCTGACCGGGCGGCTGCTGGAGCTGTGCGGCCGCGACTGGTCGGCGGTGCGGGAGGTAGCCGACCGGGCCGCGCACGACCGCCGCTACTCGGTGGACATCTCGAAGATCTCCCGCGAGCTGGGCTACGAGCCGCAGGTCCCCTTCGCCGAGGGCCTGGCCGCCACGGTGGCCTGGTACCGGGACAACCGCGCCTGGTGGGAACCGCTGAAGGAGCGCGCCGCACTGCCTCAGCAGGCGCAGGCGCAGGAGCAGGCCGGACCGCAGGGTGCGGCAGCGCAGCCGGCAGGTGCCCGTGCGCATTGACGAGACCGCGGTCCCCGGCACGTACCGGCTGCTGCCGGAGCGGTTCGAGGACGAGCGCGGCTACTTCTACGAGGCCGCCAAGCACAGCGAGCTGACGGCGGCGACCGGGCTGCCCTTCGAGGTGCGCCAGGTCAACAACTCGGTGTCGCGGCGCGGGGTGCTGCGCGGGGTGCACTGCAACGACGTGCCGCCGGACGCGGGCAAGCTGGTGACCTGCATCCGGGGCTCGATCCTCGACGTGATGGTCGACCTGCGGGCCGGCTCGCCGACCTTCGGCAGGTACGCCGTCACCCGGCTGTCCGCGCAGGACGGGATCGCCCTCTACATGCCCGGCAGCATCGGGCACGCCTTCCTCGCCCTGGAGGACGGCACCTGCGTCAACTACCTGCTGTCCCGCGAGTACGTGCCCGGGGCGATGGTGGACCTCGACGCCCTGGACCCCGAGCTGGGCCTGCCGTGGGAGCTCGCGGAGCCGCCCGTACGCTCGGCCAAGGACGCCGCCGCGCCCTCCCTCGCCCAGGTCGTGGCCTCCGGCCGGCTGCCGCGGTACGCGCCCGCGGCCGGGGAGCTGGTCCGGTCGTGACCGCCACCGCCGCCGCCCCCTCCGCCCCCGCCGCGCCCGGCACCGCCGACGTGTGGCTGCGCCGCTACCGGCCCCTCGCGGACCCGTCCGCGCGGCTGGTGTGCTTCCCGCACGCCGGCGGTTCGGCCACCGCCTACCTGGGCTTCGCCACCGCCCTCGCCGCCGTCGGCATCGAGGTGCTCGCCGTCCAGTACCCGGGCCGGCAGGACCGCCGCGGGGAACCCTTCATCCGCAGCGTCGACGCCCTGGTGACGGCCGTGCTGCCGGAGCTGCGGCGGTGGACGGGCGGCCGGTTCGCCCTCTTCGGGCACAGCCTGGGCGCCACCCTCGCCTACGAGACCGCCCGCCGGCTGGACGCGTACGGGGAGCGGCCCGCGCACCTCTTCCTCTCGGGCCGCCGCGCACCGTCCGTACCGCGGACGGACACCGCCCACCTGCTGGACGACCGGGCGCTGATCGCCCGGATCGCCGCCCTCCAGGGCACCGATCCGGCCCTGCTCCAGGACGAGGAGCTGCTCCGGCTGGTGCTGCCCGCCCTGCGCAACGACTACGGGATGGCGGGCGCCTACCGGCACCGGCCCGGGGCCCCGCTCACCGTGCCGGTGACCGTGCTCACCGGGGACCGCGACCCGAACGTGTCCGTGGCCGACGCGCAGCGCTGGTCCGAGGAGGCCGCCGGCCCCGTCGGGCTGCACGTGCTGCCGGGCGGGCACTTCTTCCTCAACGAGCGCTCCGAATCCGTCTGCCACATCATCGAGGAGGCGCTGGACGATGCCCGCTGACACCGCGGCCCGGGCCGCAGAGCGCACGGACACCGCGCGCCGCCTGCTGCTGTCGGCCCGTACCCCCGACAGCGCGGCCATGCCCGTGGACCGGGTGCCGGGCTGGCTGGCCGACCAGGCCCGCGAGGGCGACTTCCGGGTCACCCGGGTGCCGTTCGCCTCGCTGCGGGGCTGGTACTTCGACGGGGACGGCGGCAACCTGCGCCACGAGTCGGGCCGGTTCTTCGCCGTGGAGGGCCTGCACGTGCACGCGGACGGGCTGCCGGAGCGCGGCTGGAAGCAGCCGATCATCGTGCAGCCCGAGGTCGGGATGCTGGGCATCGTGGCCCGGGAGATCGACGGCGTGCTGCACTTCCTGATGCAGGCCAAGATGGAGCCGGGCAATATCAACATGCTCCAGCTCTCCCCCACCGTGCAGGCCACGCGCAGCAACTTCACGGGGGCGCACCAGGGCCGCGGGGTCCCCTTCCTGGACCTGTTCCTGGAGCGGGGGCGGGCCCGGGTGCTGGTCGACACCCTCCAGTCCGAGCAGGCCGACTGGTTCCTCGCCAAACGCAACCGCAACATGATCGTCGAGATCGACGAGGACATCGAGACCGGCGAGGGCTTCCGTTGGCTGACCTTCGGCCAGCTGCTGCGGCTGCTGCGGCTGGACAACGTGGTCAACATGGACACCCGGTCGATCCTGGCGTGCCTGCCGACGGCGGGCGCGGAGCCGGAGGGCGTGGACTCCGATCCGCTGCTGCGCTCCTTCCACGACCTGTCGGCCCCGTCCGTCCACGGCACCGGCGAGGTGCTCAGCTGGCTCACCGGGATCCGGGCGCTGCGCGAGCTGAACCAGCGGCGGGTGCCGTTGAACGAGGTCGCGGAGGACGGCTGGGTGTGGACCGGCGAGGAGATCGGCCACGCCTCCGGGCGGCGCTTCCGGGTGATCGGGGCGGACATCTCGGCGAGCGCCCGCGAGGTGGCCTCCTGGACGCAGCCGCTGATCCAGCCGCAGGTGCCGGGGCTGATGGCCCTGGTCGTCAAGCGGATCAACGGGGTGCTGCACGCCCTGGTGCAGGCCCGCGTGGACGTCGGGCACCTGAACGTGGCCGAGCTGGCGCCGACGGTGCACTGCCGCCCCGCCGACCACACCGGGCCGGGCACGGAACCGTACCCGCCCTTCCTCGCCGATGTGCTGGCCGCCCCGAAGGCGCGGTTCCGCTACGACGCGGTGCAGTCCGAGGAGGGCGGCCGCTTCCACCACGCCGAGAACCGGTACGCGATCGTGGAGGTGCCCGGGGAGTTCCGCGAGGAGGTCCCCGAGGACTACGCCTGGCTGACCTTCGCCCAGCTCACCGAGCTGCTGGCGCACGGCAACTACCTCAACGTGGAGCTTCGCACCCTGGTCGTCTGCGCCCACACCCTGTACTGACCGGCCCCGCGCCGGCCGCGCACCGCCCCGCACGCCCCGCACGCCCCGCACCGCCCCGCACCGCCCCCGACACCGAGGACCTCATGCCCGCTCCCCTGCGCTTCGGCCTCCTCGGCTGCGGCGACATCGCCGCGCGCCGCACCCTGCCCGCGCTGCTGCGCACCCCCGGTGCGGAACTGGCCGCCGCGGCCGCGCGGGACCCCGCGCGGGCCGCGGCGTTCGCGGACCGGTTCGGGGGCACCGCCGCGCCCTCGTACGAGGAGCTGCTCGCCCGCCCGGACGTGGAGGCCGTGTACCTGTGCCTGCCCACGATGCTGCACGCGGAGTGGGCCGCGCGGGCGCTGCGGGCCGGCAAGCACGTGCTGGTGGAGAAGCCCCTGGCGACGAACGGCGCGGATGCGCAGGCCCTGTACGCGCTGGCGCGCGAGCGGGGACTCGTCCTGCTGGAGAACTTCATGTTCCTCCACCACGGCGCCCACCGGCAGGTCTCCGCCCTGCTGGAGGGCGGGGTGCTCGGCACGGTCCGCAACGTCTCCGCGGCCTTCACGATCCCGCCCCGCCCGGCCGGCGACACCCGCCTCGACCCGCAGGTCGGCGGCGGGGCCCTGCTCGACAACGGGGTCTACCCGCTGCGGGCCGCCCTGCGCTTCCTCGGCTGCGGGCTGACCGTGGCCGGGGCCGTCCTGCACACGAGCCCGGAGCACGGCGGCGTGGACCTGTCGGGGTCCGTGCTGCTGTCCGCCCCGCAGGGGGCCACCGCGCAGATCCGCTTCGGCATGGAGCACCACTACCGGTCCTGGTACGAGATCCAGGGCAGCGCCGGGACCCTGTCCGTGGACCACGTGTACACGACCGCGCCGGACCACGAGCCGGTGATCCGGCTGACCGTGGGGCTGGACTCCTCCGAGCTGCGGGTGCCGGCCGAGGACCACTTCGAGGCCGTCCTGCGCTTCTTCGCGGCGGCCGTGCGCGATCCGGACGCGCAGCAGCCCGCCCTGCCGCTCCTCGGTGAGGAGTCGCGGCGGCAGGCCGGGCTGCTGGACGGGATCCGCGCGGCGGCGGTGCGCGTCAGCCGGTGACGGGGGCCTCCGGGCCCATCTCCAGGTGGGAGCCGACGAAGGCGCGGCGCATCCGGCGGTCGTGGGTGACGATGACGACGGTCCCGGTGTAGTCGGTCAGGGCCTGCTCCAGCTCCTCGACGAGCAGCGGGGACAGGTGGTTGGTGGGCTCGTCGAGCAGCAGCAGGTCGACGGGCCGGGTGACCAGGCGGGCCAGGTCGATGCGGCGGCGCTGGCCCACGGACAGCGAGCCGACGGGCAGTTCGAGCTCCGACTCCCGGAACAGGCCCAGGGACAGCAGCTGCTCGGTGTACTCGTCGGCGTGGCCGGGGCGGCCCTCGGCGAACTCGGCCAGGACCGAGCGCTTCGGGTGCTTGGGCAGCTCGTCCTGGCGCAGCCAGCCGATCCGCTCGGCGCGCCGCACGGTGCCCGCGTCGGGCTCCAGGTCGCCGGCGAGCACCCGCAGGAGGGTGCTCTTGCCCGCCCCGTTGGGGCCGGTGATCAGCAGCCGCTCACCGTGGGCGAGGGACAGGGAGTCCAGGCTGAGGCGGCCGTCCACGCGCAGCCCGGACGCCTCGGTGATCGGGCCCTCGGGGACCGGTGCGGCCTCGTCGCCGACGGTGATGGCGGCGGTGAAGCGCAGCGGGTCCGGGGGCCGGGGCACCGGGTCGGCGTGCAGCCGGCTGAGGCGCTCGTTGGCGTTGCGGGCCTTGCTCGACGTGGAGGACGAGGAGGAGCGGGCCCGGTGGTGCTCCGAGCCGCTGAAGGCCCAGGGGCCCTTCTTGGCGATGGTCGCCAGCATCCGGCCCGCGTTGGCGGCGAGGGTCTCCTGCCGCTCGATCTCGGCGATGTGCTCCTCGTACTCCCGCTCCCAGCGGGCGCGGGCGGCGGCCTTGGCGGTCAGGTAGCCCTGGTAGCCGTTGCCGTACCGGTTGACCGTCTTGCGGTCGGGGTCGACCTCCAGGATGGCGGAGGTGACGGCCTCCAGGAAGGCGCGGTCGTGGGTGATGACCACGACGGTGCCGCGGTGGTCCTGGAGCCGCTTCTCCAGCCAGTCGACGGCCTGGTCGTCCAGGTCGTTGGTGGGCTCGTCGAGGAGGAGCAGCTCGGGGGCGGCGGCCAGGGTGGCGGCCAGGGCGAGCCGGGAGCGCTCGCCGCCGGAGAGGGTGTCGACGGGGCGCTCGCGGTCGAGTCCGGGCAGGCCGAGCCCGTGCAGGGCCGCGTCCGCCCGGGCGTCGGCCTCGTAGCCGCCGCGGTCCTCGAAAGCGGCGAGCAGGTCCCCGTACTCGGCCAGGAGCTGCGGATCGTCGTCCACCAGCGCGTCTTCGACCTCGTGGAGGCGCTTCTCCAGCTCGCGCAGGTCCGCGAAGGCGCGGTCCAGCACGTCCCGGACGGTGGCGCCTTCCGGCATGTCGAGGCGCTGCGGCAGGTAGCCGGTGCCGCCCGGGGCGGTGACCGTCACCTCCCCGTTGTCCGCCGCCTCGGCCCCGGCGATCAGCCGGAGCAGGGTGGATTTGCCGGAGCCGTTGTCACCGATGATGCCGGCCTTCTCACCGGGTTTGACGGTGAGGGACACCCGGTCGAGTACGACGTGGTCGTCGTACCGCTTGGTGACCTCCTCCAGCGTGAGCTGGGAATGCACCCGAGAGGCGGTGGGTGAGGACATTCGCATATGCATGCTCCTGGGTGGTGCGGGTCAGAGAGCGGGGACGGCGCTCTCCGCGAACTGCTTGGCGAGCTTGAGGGTGGCGGTGCTGTTGCGGCCGAGTGCCTCCCGTACGTACGTGCGTGCCCGAGCGGTGTCGGCGTCCTCGCCGAGGATCTTCTGAATGGGCTCCTCCCGCAAGACGACGCCGTGTTGGGAGGTGGCGGTGACCCCGCCGCCCTCGGCCGGCACGATCGTCCAGCGGCCGGTGTGCGCCGCCATCAGGGCGGGGGTGGCGGTCTGCTTGTAGACGATCCGCAGGTCGTCGGGGAAGCAGACGCGGACGGACTCGGTGGTGTGCACGGAGCCGTCGGCGGTGCGGGTGTCCATGGCCATGACCTGGACGCCCGGCTCGTCCTCGGTCAGGTCGAGGCGGTCGACGTGCGCGACGCGCTCGGGCCAGTCCTGCACGCGGTAGAGGAACTCGTAGACGAGCTCGGCCGGTGCGTCGATGTGGACGGAGTCCTCGAAGTCGAGGACGAGTTCGTCAAGTCCGCGCCAGCCGGCGGCCAGCTTGCGCAGGTTCTCCAGCTCGGCGCGGCTGTTGGTGTCGGTGGCGCGCTCGACCCACTCGACGTCCTCGGCCCGGTCGCCCGCGACGGTGAAGTCGTGCAGCAGGGTCAGCTTCGAGCGCTCCCCGCCGAGGTCCTCGACGATCCAGGTGCCGCCCATGGACTCCACGGGGGCCGCGGAGACCTCCTGGCGGAACTCGATGCGGCGCTGCTCCGGGTCGAGGACGCGGCGCGAGGTCCAGGACTTGACCTGGCCGTTGGCCGTGGCCCACATGCGCAGCCGCTCGGTGTTCCCGTCCCGCTCCAGCTGCTCGACGTGCACGTTGGGCGGGAAGTACAGGGGCCAGGTGGAGGTGTCCGCGATGAAGCCGTACACCACGTCGGCCGGGGCGTCGGTCTCCACCTCGTGCACCGTCCGGTGCACCTGCTGGTTCGCCATCGGAGTCTCTCTTCTCCCTAGGTCGCTGGGTTGGTGCTCAGAAGTTGCCGAGGCCGCCGCAGACGTTGAGCGCCTGGGAGGTGATGGAGGCCGCGTGGTCGGTGGTCAGGTAGCCGACGAGGCCCGCGACCTCCTCGGGGGTGGCGTAGCGGCCGAGGGGGATCTTCGCGGTGAACTTCTGCATGACCGCGTCCTCGGTGGTGTCGTAGGCGGCGGCGTAGCCGGCGCGCACGCGCTGGGCCATGGGGGTCTCGACGTACCCGGGGCAGACCGCGTTGACGGTGATGCCGGTGGGGGCGAGCTCGTTGCCGAGGGCCTTGGTGAAGCCGACGACCCCGTGCTTGGAGGCGGAGTACGGGGCGCCGAGGACGACGCCCTGCTTGCCGGCCGTGGAGGCGATGTTGATGATCCGCCCGTAGCCGGCGCCCTCCAGGCCGCCCTTCTTGAGGACCTCGCGGGTCAGCAGGAAGACGCTGTTGAGGTTGGTGTTGATGACGTCGTACCAGGTGTCGTCGTCGATGTCGGCGGTGACCCCGCCGCCGCTGCGGCCGGCGTTGTTGACCAGGACGCTGATCGGGCCGAAGGCGGCGACGGCGGCCGCGACCAGGGAGGTCACCGACTCGCGGTCGCGGACGTCGGCGGCCCGGCCGTCGGCCTCGATGCCTTCGGCGCGCAGCTCCGCCACCGTCTCGGCGACCTTCTCGGGCGTGCGGGCGCAGATGAACACCCGGTGCCCGCGGCTGCCCAGGTCGCGGGCCACGGCCAGGCCGATGCCGCTGGTCGCACCGGTGATCAGGGCCACCGGCTTCGTCGGTGCCGTCGTCATCGTTCATTCCTCCAGAGCGCAGTTGGTGTTCCGACCGTGTCCCCCGCCGCTCGATATCCGGCGGACGGCGGGTGGAGGCGGCCGTCAGGCGGCGACGGCGGCGGGGGCCTGGCCGGCGGCGGCCTCGTCGGCGACGGTCTCGTACAGGCCCGGCTCGGGGGTGGCGAGCGCGGCGAGGCCCTTGACGAGCTTCTGGAAGCCCTCGCTGGTGACGGCGGCGCGGTGGGCGGCGGCGTCCTCCCAGACGGCGAGCTCGACGAACACGTTGGGGGCGCCGACCAGGCGCAGGGTCTGGTGGCTGACGTAGCCGGGCTGGGCGCTCATGTAGGCGGTGACGCGGGCCTTGGCGGCGAGGAACTCGGTGATGTCGCCGTGGACGCTGAGCTTGTTGACGAAGGTGACCATGGTGGCTGCTCCTGTGGAAGGCGGGACGGGGGCGGAGGGGGCGGGGGCGCGGCCCTCGGCGGCTTCGGCGGCGGCGCGGGTGCGGATGCTCTGGCGCAGGGCGCCGCGGGCCGGTTTGCCGACCGGGGTGCGCGGGACGGCGTCGAGGAGTTCGGCGCGGCGGATCCGCTCGAAGTCGGCGAGGCGCTCGTTGGCGCGGGCGGTGACCTCGGCGAGCACGTCGCCGGGCTCCGCACCGCCGGTGTCGCGCAGGACGACCCCGGCCCAGGCGGCGGCGCCGTGCACGGGGTCGGGCCAGCCGACCACGATGCACTCGGCGACGCGCGGGTCGGCGCCGAGGACGCGTTCGACGGCGGTGGGCGAGACGAGTTCGTTGTCGTACTTGAAGACGTCGCCGAGCCGGTCGACGAGGTAGAGGACCCCGTCGGCGTCCACGCGGCCGATGTCGGAGGTGGAGAACCAGCCGTCGGCTCCGGCCGGGTGGCCGCTCTCGCCGAGGTAGCCGGCCATCAGCTGGGGGCCGCGCACCTGCACCTCGCCGACGGAGCCGGGGCCGAGCGGGCGCCGGGTCTCCGGGTCGACCACCCGGCAGCCGGTGCCGGGCACGGGGCTGCCGACGGAGCCGGGGCGCGGGTCGCGGGGGTCCTGGGAGTGCGTGAGGGGGGAGAGCTCGGCCATGCCGTAGCCCTGGACCACGGGGACGCCGAGCCGCTCGCGCAGGACCTGGGCGGCGTCCGGGTTCAGGGCGGTGCCGCCGGAGAGCACGGCCCGCAGGGCGGGGTGGGCGGGGACGCCGGCCAGGGTCTCGTGGTGCAGCCGGGGGTCGGCGGCCAGGGCGTGCAGGCGGGCGGGGAGCCCGTAGTAGTGGGTGGCTGCGACCTCCTCGGCGAGGGCCAGGGAGGCGACCGGGTCCGGGTGGGGGCACAGCACCTGGAAGGCCCCCGCGTACACGGCCGAGTTGAGGTGCATGACGTGGTAGAGCGGCAGGTGGTTGACGGTGACGGAGTCCTCGTCGAGCCCGTGGGCCGCGGCGGTCTGGGCGGCGTTGGCGACCAGGTTGCGGTGGGTGAGGCGGACGCCCCTGGGCTTGCCGGTCGTACCGGTCGTGAACTGGATGCAGGCGTCGGAGTCGAGGTCCGCGGGGGTGCGCGGTCCGGCCTGCTGCGGGTCGGGCACGGCGGTGGCCACGGCGTCGAGTACGAGGTCCAGGGGGACGGCGTCACCGGGGACGATGCCGTCCTCGGCGTCGGTGGCCACGACCAGGCCCAGGCGGGGCAGCCGGTCGGACATCTTGCACAGCAGCTCGGCGGTGCGGGTGGGCACGAAGGCCAGCTCGACCCCGGCGGTGGCCATCACGTGGGCCAGCCCGGCCTCTTTGACCAGCGGGTTGAGCAGGACGACGGTGTTCCCGCTGCGGACGGTGCCGTAGTAGGCGGCGGCGAAGGACGCGTCGAGGGTGTTCGCCACCCCGATCCGGGCCCCCGTGCGGCCCACCGAGCGCTCCAGGAAGCCGGCGATGCGGTCGGCGCGGGCGTCGAGTTCCGCGAAGGTGGTCGTGCCGCTGCCGTCGCGCAGGGCGGGGGCGTGCGGAGCACGTTCGGCGGCCCTGCGCAGCAGCCCGTCCAGCGGCAGTTCCGGATAGGCGAGTGTCGGCACGGCTCTGTTCCCCCTCGGCGGTCTCGGCCCCCGCTCGCCGGGGGCGCTGCCCATCGTCGGCGGCCGGGCTTGAGGAATCTTCGAAGGGGGCTCGATGGGAGGTGCGGACAGTGGCCGCAACACGAAGATCGGAGACCCCGTGACCATCCTGGCCGAGACCCCCACCGCCCGGTTCTCCCCCGCGGAGAGCGCCGTCCTGTACGCCGAGGTGCAGCAGTTCTACTCCCGCCAGATGCAGCTGCTCGACCTGAACCGGCCGCAGGAGTGGGCGCAGACCTTCACCGAGGACGCCACCTTCGACGTGCCGACGCTGCCCGAGCCGGTGCGCGGCCGTACGGGCCTGGTCGCCGCGACCTCGCGCAGCCACGCCCAGCTGGAGGAGTCCGGCGAGCGCCACCGCCACTTCATCGGGATGCTCGACGTGCGCCCGCAGGAGGACGGCACGGTGCACGTGCGCTCCTACGCCATCGTGTACGCCTCGACGGTCGGCAAGGACTCCCGGGTGCACCGGGTGTGCGTCTGCGAGGACGTGCTCGTGCGCGAGGACGGCGCCCTCCAGGTCGCGACCCGCCGGGTGACCCGCGACGACCTGGCCTGAGCGGCGTCGAGCTGCGCTCCACCGGCTCCCGGCCGCGCCGCTATCGCGGGCGGCAACGCTCCCCGTACAAGACCGACCGCGTACAAGAACCGACTGCAACCCATGGGGGTTTCCCGATATGACCCAGACGACGATCGCCCGGCCGGAGGTCTCGGCCCTTCAGACGGCCGTGCAGGGCGCCGCGGACCGGCTCGTCGAGCTCGGTGCCGGCGGCGTCCAGTTCCGGGTCACGCGGGGTGAGGAGTCCTTCGTGGTGACGTCCGGCATCGCCGAGCTGGGCACGGACCGCCCGGTCCCCGCGGACGGGCGCTTCCGGATCTCCTGCATCACCAAGCCGTTCGTCGCGGTCGTGGTGCTGCAGCTGGTCGCCGAGGGCAAGATCGACCTGGACCGCACGGTGGAGAGCTACCTGCCGGGCCTGCTGCCGTACGGCGAGAAGATCACGATCCGCAACCTCATGCAGCACACCAGCGGTCTGTACAACTACATGGACTCGTTCCAGAAGCCGGGCGACCGCTTCCTGCGCGACCGCTACAAGCACTACGAGCCCACCGACCTGATCGCCATCGCGGCCGCCAAGCCGCTGGAGTTCGAGCCGGGCACGAAGTTCGCGTACTGCAACACGAACTACTTCATCATCGGCCTCCTCATCCAGCTGGTCACCGGCCGCTCGTACCGCGAGGAGATCACCGAGCGCGTGCTCGAGCCGCTGTCGCTCACCGAGACGGTGCTGCCGGGCGACGACCCGAACATCCCGGAGCCGCACGCCCGCGGCTACATGCAGATCGGCGGCGAGCCGGTCGACGTCACGCTCATGAACCCGTCCGAGGCGGGTTGTGCGGGCGAGATCATCTCGACCACGAAGGACCTGGACACCTTCTTCGCCGGCCTGTTCAGCGGAAAGCTGCTGAACGAGGCGCAGTTCAAGGAGATGACCACCCCGCTGCCGCCCGAGATGATCGAGAACCTGCCGATGGGCATCGGCTACGGCCTCGGCATCATGAAGCTGGAGAACGACGACGACCTGGACCTGTGGGGCCACGGCGCCGGCATCCCCGGCTACGCCACCCTCGCGGCCACCACGCGCGACCTGAACGCCCGCGTGCAGCTGTCGTTCACGATCGGCGACAAGGACTTCGGTCCCGAGGCCGAGCAGGCCGTCATCCGCGGCATCAACACCGCCGTCTGCTTCTGAGGCCCCGGTGACGGATTCCGTGGAGGAGACGGTGGAAGCGGTGGAGAAGGCCGTCGTCGTCACCGGCGGCGGTACGGGGATCGGTGCGGCGACCGCCCGTGCGTTCGCCGACTCGGGCGCGCACGTGCTCGTCGTCGGGCGCAGCGAGGGGACCCTCAAGGAGACCGCCGACGGGTACGGGGACCGCATCCGGATCCTGGCCGCCGACATCTCCGATCCGGGTGCGCCGGACCTGGTCGTCGAGACGGCGCTGCGGGAGTTCGGGCGGCTCGACGTCCTCGTGAACAACGCGGCCGTGACCGGGTTCGTCGCCCTGGACGGGCTCGACCGGGACTCCGTGGCCGCCCAGCTCGGCACCAACCTGATCGCCCCGGTCTTCCTGGCGCAGCGCGCGCTGGACGCCCTGGAGGCCTCGGGCGGGGTCGTGGTGAACGTGAGCTCGGCGGGTTCGCTGGGCCGCCGTGCCTGGCCGGAGAACTCGGTGTACGGCATGGCGAAGGTGGCCATGGACTTCCTGACGCGCACCTGGGCCGTGGAGCTCGCGCCGCGCGGCATCCGCTCGGTGGGCATCGCGCCGGGCGTGGTGGACACGGGTGTCGGCGTGCGGGCCGGCATGCCGCAGGAGGCCTACGACGGCTTCCTCGCGCAGATGGCGGGGCGCATCCCCTCGGGCCGGGTCGGCCGGCCGGAGGACATCGCCTGGTGGATCGTCCAGCTGACGCGCCCGGAGGCGGCGTACGCCAACGGGACCGTGTTCGCCGTGGACGGTGCGCTGTCCGTCACCTGAGGCGCGCAGCAGTGCGCAGGGCCCGCCGGGGAGATCCGGCGGGCCCTGCGCGTTGCGGTGGCGGCACGTGCGGGCGGGCGGGTGCGGGCGCCGCGCCGGGCCGGCCGCCGGAGCGGCCGGCGGCGGGTTCAGCGGGCGACGGTGGCGGTGACGTAGCGGACCGGCACCTCGAAGCGGACCCGGCCGCCGTCGGTGCGCAGCGCGTCCAGGGCGGTGACGATGCGCTCGCGCAGGGCGGCGGCCTCGTCCTGGGGCAGGTGCTGCCACAGCAGGCGCATGCCCTGGGTGTGCGACCAGTCGACCCAGGCCTCGCCCGAGGGGGCGGTCTGGATGACCGGCTCGTCGGTGATCTGCACGTCGGTGAAGCCGGCCTTCTCCAGGGCGGCGGTGAGGTCCGCCGGGTCCTCCAGCCAGGAGTGCAGCTGCTTCTGGAGGTTCTCCGGGTGCCAGGCCTCGGGCAGGTGCTCCAGCAGCGACATCGGGATGAGCTCGGTGAACAGCGGCGGCAGGAAGGGGAAGGTGTCGCGGGTGAACACCGGGCTGGTGAAGCCGATGCGGCCGCCGTCGACGAGGAGGTCGGCGTAGCGGGCGAGGGCCGCGCGGGCGTCCGGCAGGAAGATCACGCTGTAGCTGCCGAGGACCAGGTCGAAGGAGCGGGCCGGCAGGTCGGGGTGCTCGCCGTCCATGACCTTGAGGTCCACGTTGGCGATGCCCTGGCGGGCGGCCTCCTTGCCGGCCTCCTCGATCATCGCCTCGGCGATGTCGATGCCGAGGGCGCTGCCCTCCCCGCCGATGAGGCGGGCGGCGGGCAGCAGGGTGGCGCCGAGTCCGCAGCCGACGTCGAGGACGCGCTCGCCCCTGCGGGGGCCGGCCAGTTCGACGAGGCGGCTGCCCATCGGGGTGAAGAACTCCACGTCCAGCCGGTCGTACGTGGCCGCGGCCCCGTTGAAGGCGGCGGTGACCTTGGTCTTGTACGTCGCGGTTGCGGTGTCGGTACTCAAGTCAGCTCCCTGGTAGTCCGGAGCTCGGGACGAGCATCCGGATCCCATCGTCGGCGCAGCGCCCGGTGGTCCGCTGGAGCGTCGATGGACGTCCGGTCGCGGTCGGTTAGCGGGAACTTCGGGCTCCGTTCGGGGATCGGTTTTCGGCCTTGCCCGGGGGAAAGGCGGCCGCCCAGGATGGCCGGGACGTCCGGGGCGACGCGCCGGAAGACCCCGTGGAGGGAATGGGATGAGCAGTCAATTTGAGACTGTGCGCCGAATGATCGAGGCGTACAACACCGGTAACACGGAGGACGTCGCGGAGTACATCCACCCCGAGTACCTCAACCCCGCGACGATGGAGCACATGGACCTGCGCGGTCCCGACTCCTTCGCGATGGCGGTCAAGTGGCTGAAGATGACCTTCTCCGAGGAGGCCCGCCTGGTCGAGGTCTCCCTGGAGGAGAACGGCGAGTGGGTGCGCGCCAACCTGGTGCTGTACGGCCGCCACGTCGGCGAGCTGGTCGGCATGCCGGCCACCGGCCGCGAGTTCTCCGGCGAGCAGATCCACCTGATCCGCCTCGTCGACGGCAAGATCCGCGACCACCGCGACTGGCCCGACTACCAGGGCACCTACCGTCAGCTCGGCTCCCCGTGGCCGACGCCCGAGGGCTGGAGGCCGTGACCGTGATCCTGGTGACCGGAGCTACGGGCAAGGTCGGCCGCGAGGCCGTCGAGCAGCTGGTGGCCCTGGGGCGCGACGTGCGCGCCCTGAGCCGCAAGCCCGAGGAGGCCGGCCTGCCGGAGTCCGTGGAGGTCGTGGCGGGCAGCCCCGGCGACGCGGACTCGCTGGCGGTGGCGCTCAAGGGCGTCGACGCCGCGCTGGTGGTGCTGTCCGGCGATGTCGCGGGCGAGGCCCGCACGTTCGCCGCCGCGGCCGCCGAGGCGGGCCTGGGCCGGATCGTCTTCCTGTCCTCGGCAGGTGTCGAGCACCCGCTGCCCCACGGCATCGCGGACGAGCACCGCGCCGCCGAGGAGGCGATCCGCGGGGTGGACGCCGAGTGGACGTTCCTGCGTCCCGGGCCGTTCCACGCGAACACCTCGTGGTGGATCAAGACCGTCCGCGAGGAGGGCCGGGTCCGCGACTGGATCGGCAACAACCCCGGTGCGCCGATCGACGAGTACGACATCTCGTCGGCCGCCGTCGCGGTGCTGACCCAGGACGGGCACGCGGGCAAGACGTACCTCCTGACCGGTCCGGAGGTGCTGACCTCCGAGGAGCAGGCGCGGATCCTGGGCGCGGCCATCGGCCGCGAGCTGGAGTTCTCCGTGGCCCCCCAGGCCGAGGTCGTCGAGGTCTTCGCCGGCATCACGGGCGACCGCGAGGCCGCGGTGACGAACGTGGCCGCGCTGCACAGCCCCGAGGTGCCCTGGTCGAAGGTCAGCCCCGTGGTCCGCGACCTGACCGGTCGCGAGCCGCGCCCGTACCGCGAGTGGGCAGCGGCCAACGCGCCGCTGTTCGGCTGAGGAGGCCCGCATGTCCGTAGAGAACCCGAAGTCCGGCCCGGTCCTGGTCATCGGCGCCACCGGCGCCCAGGGCGGCGCGACCGCCCGTGAGCTGGCCGCCCGCGGGGGCCGCGAGGTGCGGGCCCTGGTCCGCGACCCGCAGGCGCCGGCGGCGCAGGCGCTGGCGGAGCTCGGCATCACCCTGGTGCAGGGCGACCTGAACGACGAGGCCTCGCTGCGCGCCGCCATGGCGGGCGTGCACGGCGTCTTCAGCGTGCAGAACTTCATGACCCCGGCGGGTCTGGGCGGCGAGGTCCGCCAGGGCCGCGCGGTGGCCCGCGCGGCCCGCGACACGGGTGTGGCGCACGTGGTGTACAGCTCGGTGGGCGGGGCGGAGCGCCACAGCGGCGTGCCGCACTTCGACTCGAAGCGGCACATCGAGCGCTACCTCGACGAGCTCGGGGTGCCGAACACGGTGCTGCGGCCGACGTTCTTCATGGACAACTTCGCCGCGCACGGCCCGCAGGAGGTCGAGGGCACCCTCGTGGTCCAGCTCGGCCTGAAGCCGGACACGCTGGTGCAGTTCATCGCCGTCGAGGACATCGGCTGGTTCGCCGCCGAGGCCTTCGACAAGCCCGCCGAGTACCTCGGCCGGCAGGTGGAGATCGCGGGCGACGAGCTGACGGCCGCGGAGGTCGCGGGGGCCTTCGCGGCGCGTACGGGCAAGCCCGCCCGCTTCGAGGAGGTCCCCCTCGACGCGGTGGCCGGCAACCCGTACATCCCGAACGCACCCGAGATCGCCCTGATGTTCGAGTGGTTCCAGGACCACGGCTACCAGGCGGACATCACCGCCCTGCGCGCGGTGCACCCGGGCCTGAAGTCCTTCGAGGCCTTCCTCAAGGGCATCGAGGCCTGATCCCGCGTACGGAGGCACGGAAGAAGGGCCGGGCGCCATCCCCTCGGGGGTGGTGCCCGGCCCTTCCCGCTGTTGCTGCTGCTGCGGCCCGCGCTCAGGCGAGGGAGACGGGGTGGCGGCCGTGGTGGACGATCATCTCGTCGAACAGGGCGCCGATGTCGAGGGGCGAGCCCTCGGGGAGGCCGTGCTCCTCGGCGTAGCCGCGGTGCAGGTTCGGGACGATGCGCTCGGAGTCGAGGAGGTCCGCGTACGGGCCGAGGTCGGCCTCGCGGGCCAGGTCCAGGGGGCTCAGCCCGGCGGCGACGCCCTCCTTGGCGAGCTGCTGGATCCAGCGCAGGTAGGACTCGTTGGCGTCGAGGAGCTCCGGGCCGCCCACCGGGCCGTGCCCGGGTACGACGACGGTGGCGCGGAGGGCGCGCAGCCGGTCCAGGGCGCGCAGGGAGCCGGCCACCGAGCCCATCACGCAGAAGGGCGTGGCGCCGTTCATCACCAGGTCGCCGGTGAAGAGCACGCCCTGTTCGGGCAGCCAGACCACGGTGTCGTTGGTGGTGTGCGCGGCGGGGCCGATGTGGATCAGCTCGGCGCGGATGCCGCCCACGTGCAGGGTGGTGCGGTCGCGGAAGGTGAGCTCCGGGGGCGTGATCTCGATATCGCCCCAGCAGACGTCGGGCCACAGGCCGGTCAGGTGCAGTCCGGCCGCCTCGACCAGGGTGCGGGTCTGCTCGTGGCCGATGGTGAGGGCCTCGGGGAAGACGAAGTTGCCGAAGGTGTGGTCCCCGTGGAAGTGGGTGTTGACCACCGCGCGCGGCGGCCGCGGGGAGATCCGCAGGGCCGCCTCGCGCAGCTGCCGGGCGCGGGCCTCGGTGGCCGCGGTGTCCACGAGCGCACTGTGCCCGCCGTCGGCGATGATGCCCGCGTTGTTCAGGCACCAGCCGCCCTCGGGCTGGACGTACGCGTGGACCCCGTCGGCCACCTCGGCGACCACGGCTCCGGGCGTGGAGGTCACTGGCCGTCCGCCGGGATGAAGCCCAGCTCCTTCAGCATCGGGATGTAGTTGAACACGTCGTAATGCTCGATGATCTTGCCGTCGGCGTCGAAGCGGAGCTCCTCGAGCATCCACCAGGTGACCTTCTTGCCGGTCGGCGCCTTGCCCATGAACTCGCCGAGGTGGGTGGCGGTCACGGTGATGCGCAGGATGACGGTGTCACCCTCGGAGACGGCGCTCTTGACGTCGAGGTGCAGGTCGGGGAAGGCCGCGAGGCCGCCCTTCATCGCGCCGATCATCTGCTCGGTGTCGACCTGGCGGTCCTCGGAGAAGTGGCGGATCTCCGGGTGCCAGTGGGTGAGGATGCCGTCCAGCTCCCAGCGGTTCCAGGCGGCGGCGCAGTCGAGCGCGATCTGCTTGTTGCGCTCCTGGATCGTCAGCCCGGCGGCGGGGGTCTCGGTGAGCGTGGCGGTCATGGCGTTTCCTTTCAGGGGACGAGGACGTACTTGCCGACCGCGCGGCCGTCGAGGAGGGCGCGCAGGGCCGCGGCGGACTCGCCGAGCGGGAGGCGGCCGGCGATCTCGGGGCGCAGCACGCCCTGGGCCAGCAGCTCGTACATCGCTCCGAGGTCGGCGTTGAAGTCCTTGCCGGGCTTGACGTAGTACATCTTCATCCGCCGGCCGCCGGTGCGGCCGAAGAGACGGGCGAGTGCGTGGGTGAGGGTCCGGCGCAGGGCCGGGACGTGCGGGCGGAACCACTGGCCGGGCCGGTATCCGGCGACGGAGGAGTCGAAGGACACGAGGGTGCCGCCGGGGGCGAGCATGGCCCAGCCGTCGTCGAGGCCCTTGCCGCCGATGTGGTCGAACACGGCGGCGACGCCCTCGGGGGCGAGCGCGCGGACGGCCGACGGCAGGTCCGGGGTGCGGTAGTCGAGCGGCTCGGCGCCCAGGGCCCGTACGGCCTCGTGCTTGGCCGGGGAGGCGGTGCCGATGACGCGCAGTCCGCTGTGGACGGCGATCTGGGTGAGCAGGGTGCCCACGCCGCCGCTGGCCCCGTGCACGAGCACGGTGTCGCCGGGCCGGGCGCCGGCGAGGCGGTGGACCATCTGCCAGGCGGTGACCCCGTTGGTGACCAGGGAGACGGCCTCGGCCGCGTCCAGGGCCGCGGGGACCGCGGCGAGGGTCTTGGCGGGGACCTCGACGTAGCGCTGCCAGGTGCCGTAGCGCGGCATGGCGGCGACGCGGTCGCCGGGCTGCCAGTCCGTGACCCCCTCGCCGACCTCCGTCACGCGGCCGACGAGGTCGTAGCCGGGGACGAAGGGGAAGCGGGGCGGGAAGGGGTGCAGGTGCTGGAGCATCTGCACCTCGGCGAAGGAGACGCCGGCGGCCTCGACCTCGACGACGACCTTGCCGCGGCCCGCGGTGGGCCGGCCGGCGTCGGTGAGCTCGATGCGCTGCTCGGGCTCGCCGCTGCCGGTCATGGTGACCGACGGGTTGGCGGGGGCGGGGGCGGGGGTGCCGGTCTGCGCGGCGCTGCCCGTGGTGACGGTCATGCCGCGGCCCGTTCGGCCTGCGGCGCGAAGGCGGCGGCGTGGTCGGCGGCCCACTGCGCGAAGGTCAGGGCGGGGCGGCCGGTGACCTTCTCGACGGTGTCCACGGGCACCGGCGGGTTCTCGACGGCGTCGGCGAGGTAGCCGAGGACCATCTCGACCACGGGGGCCGGCATGAAGTGGCCCATCTGCTCGCGGGCCTGGTCGGGGGTGATCTCCTCGAAGGGGATCTCCCGGCCGGTGGCGGCGGCGATGGCCTTGACCTGGTCGGCCTGGGTGATGGCCTCGGGGCCGGTGAGGACGTACGCCTGACCGCCGTGGCCGTCCTCGAGGAGGGCGGTGGCGGCGACGGCGGCGACGTCCTTCTCGTGGATCAGGACGCGCGGGGCGTTGCCGTAGGGGGCGCGGACGACGCCCTCGCTCTGGATGGAGTAGCTCCACTTCCACAGGACGTTGGTGGCGAACTCGTCGGCGCGGACGAAGGTCCACTCGATGCCGGACTCCTCGACGGCCTTCTCCACGGTGCGGTGGTGCTCACCGCTGTGGTTGGTGCCGGACTCGTCGAGCACGGAGGAGGACGACAGCACCACGATGCGGCGCACGCCGGCCTCCTTGGCCGCGGCGACGACCTCCCGGGCGGTCTCGGGGACCGGGAAGAGGTAGAGCTTCTCCACGCCGCGCAGGGCGTCGACGACGGTCTGCGGCTGCGTCAGGTCCCCGGCGAAGACCTCCACCTGCGGGGGCAGGCCGGCCTTCTGCGGGTCGCGGGTCAGGGCCCGTACGGGCACCCCCGCGGTCACCAGCTGCGCCACCACGTGGCGTCCTACGGATCCCGTCGCACCTGTCACCAGAACTGTCACGCCTGCTCCACCCTCGTCACGCTCGGTCTCAGCCAGATGAGACTTCTCGGCCAGTTGTGGTGTCAGCGTCGGCGGCGTGCCTGGAGGGCTCCCGGAGAGCCGGTGGACCGGTTTCAGCGGGCGGCCGGCCGCCCCTCGACGTAGGTCTGGATCCCGTCGAGCACGCGCTGGAGCCCGAAGGCGAAGCCCCCGTCGGCGCCGAAGCCGGAGCCGGGCTCCTCGAAGACCCCGGACATCCACACCCGCGTGAGCGCGGGGTAGCGGGTGAAGGGGATGAGGCGCTCCAGCTCGGGGCCGGTGCGCTCGTACCACTCCTGGTGGCTCAGCCCGGTGCGGCGCTCGTCCTGCCCGGCGTCGGACTCGACCAGGGTGGCCCCGCGGACGTAGCCGTTGACGAGGTTGACCACGGCGAGCATGTCCCGCTCGTCGAGCCCGGTCTCCGAGACGGCCCGCAGCACCCCGTCCCAGACGGCGGTCTCGTGGGGGCCCATCAGCATCCGGGAGGAGACGAGGGGCGGCACCCAGGGGTGGCGGCGGGCGATGTCGAAGGCCCCGCGGGCGTACAGCTCCAGGGCCCCCCTCCAGCCTCCCTCGACCCCTTCGAGCGACGGTGATTCGGCGAGGACCTTGTCGAACATGCAGTTCACGAGCTCGGCACGGCCGGCGACGTAGGTGTAGAGCGACATCGTGGAGACCCCCAGCGGTTCGGCCACTTTGCGCATGGACAGGGCGCTGAGGCCCTCTTCGTCCGCCACCCGGATCGCGGTGTCCACGATCTGGTCAATGGTCAGTCCCTGCTTGGGTCCCCGGGCGGTCCGGGCGGGTCCCTGGTGGTCCCTCCAGAGCAGGGCGAGGGTCCGTCCGGGATCGGCCTTCGCATCCGTCCGACCGTCATTTTTGGCCATTCCCTTGACAACCCCTTCGCATCGGCGGCATTAGCTCTGTACTCTGTACGGAGTTTCACCTTACGGCATACAGAGTTTACGGGTCTATGCCCTCGCCGATGATCCCCCCAGTCCGCAGGAGGCATGAACTTGTCCGCACCGTCCCTTGAACGCCCGTCGGAGACCACTGCCGCACCGGCCCCCACCGCGAGAGGGAAGCAGGCGAAGGACCGGACCGAGAAGACCCGGAAGAAGTTCGAACTCAGCCGCCGTGCCCGCAAGCTGACGCTCGCGGTGCACGTCGTGACCTCGGTCGGCTGGGTCGGGCTCTCCCTGGGCATGGTCGTCCTGGCCGTCATGGGCTACACCACGGACGACCCGGCCGTCGCCAAGGGCGTCTACAAGGCCATGTACGTCTTCGACGACACCAGCGTCACGGTCTTCAGCATCTCGGCCGCCCTCAGCGGCATCCTGCTGTCCTGGGGCACGGCCTGGGGGTTCATGCTGCACTTCTGGATCATCGTGAAGTGGGTCATCACCCTGTTCATGACCTTCTTCGCGTGGTTCGTCATCCACCCGATCGTCATGAAGGCCACCGAGAACACGGCGAACGCGAAGGTCGCGGCCGCCGACCCCGGCTGGCCCGCCGAGTTCCTGCTGTGGAGCGTGCCCGGCCTGTTCGTGATCCTCACCGTCGCCGCCGTGGTCTCCGTCTACAAGCCGTGGGGCCGTACGGCCCGCGGCAAGCGCAACTCCCCGGCGGCCCGCCGCAAGGCGGCGGCTGCCGCCCGCGGCTGAGCCGCTCCCTTCGGCTCCCCGCCGATCCGGTGCCCCCGCCCGGGGGCACCCCCGAACTCCGGGCCGGTCACACCCCCGCGGCCGGTCCGGATCAGCCGCCCGCCGGCACCGGGCGCCGGGCCGCCTCGAAGTCCGCGCACCACTGCGCCGGACTCGCGGCCCGCAGCAGCCCGGTGCCGACGAGCAGCCCGGCGAAGCCGCCGTCGACGAGTGCGGCGGCGGCTCCGGGGCTCCCGATGCCGCTCGCGCTGACCGGGTACCGGGTGCCCGTGGCGCGTACGGCGTCCAGCAGGCCCGTACTGCGGGACAGGTCGCCCGCCCCCCGCTCCCGGGTCGCGATGTCCTTGTTGTTCACGGCCACCACGCACCGGTCGCCGTACCGCACGGCCGCGGCCTCGGCCGCGTCGGCCACCTCCACGAACGGGGTCAGCCCCAGGTCCAGGGCCTGCCCGGTCAGCCGCTCCAGCACGTCCGCCGAGAGCAGCCGGGCCGTCAGCAGCACCGCGGAGGCGCCCAGTTCGGCGGAGCGGCGCAGCTGGCCGCGGCTGGTGACGAAGTCCTTGCGCAGCAGCGGCAGCCGGGTCAGCGCGGCCACCTCGGCGAGCAGCGCCTCGGTGCCCCCGAACCAGCGGCCCGTGACCACGGAGATGCAGGGCGCGCCCGCGGCCTCGTAGGCGGCGACCACCTCCGCGACCGGGCGGCCGCCGAGCAGGTCCTCCCCCTCGGCGCTGCGGCACTTGACCTCCATGACCAGCGGCAGCCGCGCCCCGGCCAGGGCTTCGGTGAAGGCGCTCACGCCGCCTCCCCCGCCCGGTCCGGCGCGGTGTCCGCGGCCCGGCCCGCCCCGTCCCGCCGCCAGGCGGCGGCGACGGCCGCGGCCGGTGCGGCCTCGATGAGCCCGGCGGCGCCCCGGGCGGCCGTGTCCACGTCGATGCCGAGGAACCGCGGGTGGGCGACGACCTCGTCGAAGGCCCCGCGGTTGTCCGCGGCCAGCCCGCCGGCCAGCAGGAAGGGCAGTTCCGTACGGTCGGCCAGCGCGGTGACGGCGGCCGGGTCCAGGGTGCGGGCGGTGCTGCCCAGCCGGCCGCCGGGGCCGACGGCGTCGAAGAGGAAGAGGTCCGCGCCCGCCTTCTCGTAGCCGCGCACCAGGGCCGACTCCAGGCACCGGCCCTCGGCGTCCACGTGCAGCACCTTGACGATCCGCAGCCCCGCCGGCCCGGAGCGGCGGAGCCTGCGCACCACGGACGGCGGCTGGAAGCCGTGCAGCTGCACCCAGCGGACCCCGCCCGCGTCCATCGTGCGCAGCAGGTCCCCGGCGTCGTTCGAGAAGGTGACGAGCACGGGCTCGGTGCGGCCGCCGGACGCGGTGCGCACGGCGGCGGACAGCTGGGCCAGCCGCCCCGCGGGCAGCTCGGCGGAGCCGCCGGGCACGGCGTACCAGAGCCCGAGCAGATCGGCCCCGGCGGCGGCCGCGGCCGCGCCCTCGCCCTCGGTGACGGCCCCGCAGAACTTCACGAGCACGCCCACTACCCGGCCACCGCCTGCGGTACGGCGGCCCGCGCGGCCGCGTCCGTGCCGGCGGCCGCGTCCGCGACCAGCGAGCCCGCGGCGAAGGAGGCGGCGGCGGGGTCCGCGAAGAGCCCGGGGTGCGCGGCGCGCAGGTCGGCCAGCACCCGCTCGTAGGGCAGGTCGTCGAACTCCCCGTGGACGCGCAGGAACTCCATCTGGCGGCGGCCCTGCTCGTCGAAGGGGTGGTGGAGGCTGTCCGCGGTGCCGTCGAACTCCAGCGGCGCCATCCGGTAGAGCCGGCACAGCTTCTTGTTGAAGACCGGGGTGGCCTTCACCCAGCGCCCGTCCAGCTGGACGGAGGTCAGCCCGTGGTGGGTGAACACGTCCCCGCCGAGGAGCTGCTTGAGCTTCTCGGAGGCGAGGTGGTTGCGGACGTCCGTGAGGACGAGCCGGGCCGGGATGCCCAGGGAGCGCAGCGAGGCGGCGTACAGCACCGACTTGTGCAGGCACATGCCGGATCCGGTGCGCAGCACCTGGCTGGCGCGCAGTCCGCGGCGGGACAGGTCCGCGCCGTAGACCTCGTAGCGGATGCCGTCGCGCACGGCGTAGTAGAGGGCGGTGGCGGCCTCGCGCGGGGTGGGGTCGCCGGAGGGCAGGGCCCCGCGGACGAACGCGCGGACCTCCGGGGACTCGTGGTCGAGGAATTCGGTGGGGCGCAGGTCGTGCGGGTCCATGCGGGGGGTTCCTGTCGGCTTCGGTGGGGGTGCGGCCCGGTCAGAGGCCGAGCATCGAGGCGATGCGGTTGCGCTGGATCTCGGAGGTCCCCGAGTAGATGGTTCCGGCGACGGAGTTGCGCAGCTCCTTCTCGATGCCGTACTCGGCCATGTAGCCGTTGCCGCCGAAGATCTGGACGGCGGCCAGCGCGGAGGCGACGTTGGCCTCACTGGTGACGATCTTGGCGATGGCGATGTCCTCGGTGACGGTCTCGCCCGCCGCCATCTTCTCGGCGGTGCCGTAGAGCAGGGCGCGGGAGCTCTCCAGGCCGATGCGCATGTCCACGATCTTGTGGGAGACGGCCTGGTTGGACCCGATGGGCCGGCCGAACTGGGTGCGCTCCGAGGCGTACGCGATGCAGCGGTCGAGCCGGCTGCGCATCTCGCCCGCGTTGACCACGAAGGAGAGCAGGATCTCCCAGCGCATCACGTACTCCATGACCAGGTAGCCGCCGCCGACGCGGCCGAGCACCCGCTCCGCGGGGACGCGCACCCCGTCGAGGAACAGCTCGCACAGCGGCGAGGTGCGCAGACCCATCTTGGGGACGGGGGCGCCGAAGGACAGTCCGGGGGTGTCGCGCTCCACGAGGAAGGCGGTGTAGCCGAGCGGGCCGGGGCGGTCGCTGGTGCGGGCGTACACGGTGAACAGGCCGGCGACGGGCCCGTTGCTGACGAAGGTCTTGCTGCCGCTGAGGACCCAGCCGTCCCCGTCGCGGCGGGCCCGGGTGCGCATGGCCAGGGCGTCGGAGCCGCTGTCGGGCTCGCTGATGGCGTGCGCGGTGATCAGTTCGCCCGAGGCGATGCGGGGCAGGTACCGCTCCTTGAGCCCCGGTGGGCCGAAGCGCTGGAGCGGTACCCCCGTGCTGACGAGCTGGGTGCACGCGGAGAAGTTGAGTCCCGCGTCGCGGCACCCCTCGCCGAGGCCCTCGAGCACGTACATCGTCGTCAGGAGGTCCTGGCCCAGGCCGCCGTACTCCTCGTCGAAGGGCAGTCCGAGGATCCCGGTGGCGGCGAGGAGCTCCCACTTCCCCTTGGGGAAGGAAGCCGCCGCGTCGTCCTCGACGTGGCCGGCGCTGAGCTCGTCGAGGTAGGGGCCGAGGCCTTCGCGGAGGGCCTGCTGGTCACCGTTCCACTTGATCATCCGACTGCTCCTGTGCGTACGTGTGCGTGGCTCGGGCCGGGTCTGCTCAGTAGTGCGAGAACTCGGGCGAGTCGAGGGAGTGCCGCTCGTCGCCGCGCAGCGCCGGGGAGAAGACGCAGACCAGGCGCAGGTCCTCGTCGGGGCTGGCGACCAGCCAGTGCGCGTCGTGGTGGTCGAGGGCGTAGAGGGTGCCCGGGGTGATCGGGTGGGAGTTGCCGGCGGTGTCGATGACCTCGCCGCTGCCCTCGATGCAGTAGCAGGTCTCCAGGTGGTTGCGGTACTCCAGGCGGGAGCGGGTGCCGGCGCGCACCACGGTGTCCGTGACGGAGTAGCCGACGCCGTCGGCCTGGGTCAGGAACCGGCGGCTGAGCCCGTTGCCCCACTCCACGGTGGTGACGTCCTCGAGCTTGCGAACGATCATGATGCGTTTCCCTTCTGGGGCGTGGGGGAGCCGGGCGCGGTGGGGTCGCTGCGCAGCTCCCGGATGAAGGCCGCGAACTCCTCGACGGGGTCGCGGCGGTGGGCGAGGGCGTGTTCGATGCGGTCCACGCCCGCGCTTCCGACCACCACGGACTGGGCGCCGAGCTCTTCGAGCCGGGCGATGTCGGCGGCGGTGCGGACTCCGAATCCGACGGCGACGGGCGCGGCGCAGGCGCCCTGGAGCCGGTGGACGGCCTCGGTGAGCTTCTGCTCGTCCAGCGGGGCGGCGGTGCCGCTCCGGCCGTAGTGGGCCACGAGGTAGAGGTAGGCGCCGGCGTGCGCGGCGGCCTCGGCCTGTACGAGCGGTCCGGAGACCGCGTAGCAGGTGGTGACGACGGGCAGCCCGGCTGCGGCGGCGGCCTCGTAGTAGGGCTCGCGGAGCTTGGGCGGCAGCCCGTGCAGCAGCAGCCCGTCGCAGCCGGCGGCGGCCGTGCGGCGGGTGAACCCGTCCAGGGGGGTGCCCTTGACGGTGTGGCTCCAGTCGGCGAGCAGGGCGATGCGCAGCCGGCGCAGCGAGGGGCGGGCGGCGGCGACGGCCGTGAGGACGGCGTCGAGCGTCACGCCCTGGCTGAGGGCCCGGTTCGCGGACCGGCGGATGACCGGGCCGTCGGTGACCGAATCGGGGAAGGGCACGGCGAGTTCGAGGCAGTCGACCTCGCTCTCGTCGAGCATCGCCAGCAGCTCGGGCAGCAGGTCCAGCGGCGGGTCGCCGGCGTTGAGGAAGACGGCGAGCCCGGGGCGGCCGGGGCGGCGGTGCGCGAAGAACGGCGATACGCGGGGGCCGGCGGCCGCGAGGGCGGGCCGGTCGAGGGTCTCAGACAAGCGACACCGCCCGGGCGCGGAGCCGTTCGACGCGGGCGCGGGCCGAGCCGTCGCGGATCGCGGTCCGCGCGGCGGCGAGGGCCCCGTGCCAGTCGGAGGTGAGCCGGCCGGCCACGGCGAGCGCGGCGGCGTTGAGGCACACGGTCTCCTCGGCCACCGGGTCGCCCTCGCCGGACAGCAGCGCGAGGAAGTGCTCCACGACGGCCCCGCTGCCGCCGGCGGCCTGGCGCAGGTCCCCGAGGTGGCCGGGGCGCAGGCCCAGGGCGTGCGGCTGGAGGGTGAACTCGTCCTCGCCGTCGTACTCGTGGACGTGCACCCGGTTCTCGGCGAAGCCGACGAGTTCGTCGGCGCCGAGGTCGTTCGCACAGACCCACACGGTGCGGCCGGTGCGGCGCGCGGTGTGTTCGGCGGCCTGCCGGACGGCGGCCAGCATCCGCGGGTCGGAGACCCCGGTGAGCTGGGCGCTCGCGGGCATCCCGGACAGGAAGGGCCCCAGGACGTTGACGAACCGGCCGATGTCGCGCATCTCCAGGGGGATGATGCTGCGGGCGAGCCGGCCGAGCTCGGCCGGGTACACGAAGTGCCCGGCGAAGGCGATGCCCTCGCGCTCCAGCACCTCGTGCGTCTCCTCGTACGAGGAGGTCAGGCCGACCCCGAGGAGTTCGAGGAGGTCTACCGAGCCGTAGCCGCTGGTGTAGGCGCGCGAGCCGGTCTTGACGACCTTCGTGCCCATGGCGGCGGCGGTGAAGGCGGCCGCGGTGGAGATGTTGAAGGTGCGGGGGCCGCCGCCGGTGCCGACGATGTTGACGGTGTCGCGGAACTCCCCGGCCGCGGCGTCGCGCTGCGGGCGCCGCTCGTCGAAGGAGTCCAGGAGCGCCGTGAGGGTGGCGCGGTCGGGCATCGCGCTGGACAGGGAGGACAGCAGGGCCACCGCCTCGCCCCGGCGCAGCCCACCGTCGTGGAGCCGGTCCCAGAAGGACCGCCAGGTCTGGAGGTCGACCGGCTGGCTGCCGCCGATGAGCGCTACCAGGGCCTCGTGCATGGCTACGCCGCCTCCGCCCGCTGGGGGGAGACGCTCTCGACGAAGGCGCCGATGGCGGCGACCGAGCGGAAGGCGTCCGGGTCGAGGTCCACCTCGTCGGTGTCGATGTCGTAGGTCGACTCGATCCACGCGATGACCTTGAGCAGGCCGAGGCTGTCGATGACGCCCTCGTCCAGCAGGTCGAGTTCGGCGTCGAGCTCCTGGGGGGTGACGTCCGGCAGGAACTCCTCGACGACGAACCGCTTGACGGCGGTCAGGGTGTCTGGCATGTCAGTTCTCCTTGCTGGTACGGGCGCTGGAACCGGTCGGGGCGAGCCGTTCGCGGTCGACCTTCCCGGTGGAAGTCCTGGGCAGCGGCTCGTCGGTGATCCGCACGGTGGAGGGCACGGCGGCGCGCGGCAGCCCGCGGGCCAGGTGGCGGCGCAGCGCGAGGCTGTTGAGCCCGCTGTCCCCGGCCCGCCGCACGAAGGCGTGCAGCAGCCGGCCCGCCACCGGATCGGGCAGCGCCAGTACGGCGGCCTCGGTGACCTGGGGGTGCTCGAGGAGGACGTGCTCGACCTCCTGGGGGTTGATGCGCACCCCGCGGACCTTGACCTGGAAGTCGGTGCGCCCTTCGAGGGTGTGGACCCCGTCGGCGTCGCGGCGGACCAGGTCTCCGGTGCGGAACCAGCGGCGTCCGTCGCCGTCGCCGCCGCGCGGATCGGGGCCGAAGGGGCCGGGTGCGCCGGGGGCGGCGGGGCGCCCCAGGTAGCCGGGGGTCTGGAAGGGCGTGGACACGTACAGTTCGCCGGCGCCGGGGCCGTCGAGCACGGTGCCGTCGGCGGTGACGACGAGGGCGCCGACCCCGGGCAGGGGGCGGCCGAGGGGGGCGGGGACGGAGGTGTCGGCCACCTCGTGCAGGAAGCTGTCGTTGGTCTCCGTGCACCCGTACACGTTGGCGAGCCGGGCGGCGGGCAGCAGGGCGGGCAGGGCCTGGAGGACGGGCACGGGCATGGTGTCGCCGGTGAACACCGCGTGCCGTACGGAGGGCAGGGTGCGGGTCCCGGCCCCGCGGGCCGCGTCGGCGAGCAGCCGCCAGAACATGGGGACCGCCTGGACCAGTTCGGGCCGGTGGCGGACGGCGAGGTCCAGCAGGTACGGGCCCTGGAGGGCGCGGTCGGGGTCCACGAGGACCGCGCGGCCGCCGCGGGCGAGGGTGGTCCACACGTCCAGCAGGCAGAGGTCGAAGTTCAGGGGCGCGTAGTTGAGCACGGTGGTGCCGGGGCCGATGCCGAAGTGGCCGGCCGCCCAGTCGGTGAACGCGCCGATCGCGGCCGCGGTCAGCGGCACGATCTTGGGGAGTCCGGTGGAGCCGGAGGTGGTGAGCAGCAGGGCGGGCGCGGTGCCGGTGTCCGTGTCCGCGGCGGCCCGGGTGCCGGTTTCGGTGCCGGTGCCGGTGTCCGTACCGGCGGCCGCACCGGTCTGCGGGCCGGGCTCCGGGGGCAGCGGGAGCAGGACGTGCCGTACGCCGGCCTGCCCGTGCAGCCGCTCCAGGGCCTCCCGGCCCAGGGTCGCGGCCGGCAGCAGCACCGGACGGCGCTCCGCCATGCAGGCGAGGACCAGGGCCACGGTCCCGGGCGATTTCACGGCGGGGACGGCGACCGGTTCGCCGGGGGCGGCGGGCAGGGCCGCCAGGCGGCGGCGCTCCGCACTGACCAGGTCCAGGAGCTCCCCGTACGTGGTCTCGGCGTCCTGCCAGACCAGTGCCGGGGCCTGCGGCCGCGTCCGGGCGTGCGCGAGGAACGCATCGGCCGGTGTGGGCGCGTTCCGCCCGCTGTCTGCGCCTGCCATGCTCCCCGTCCCTCCGGCCGTTGCTTCTGCGACCGATGGTGGTTTTCGCACCTGGAGAACTGTTCGAGCCTCGGTGTACGGGGCCGTTGCAGGTGCGCGGACGGGGGGCGGGAAGGGCTGCGGACAGCGGGCGCAGGGCACCCGCCTCAGGCGTCGAGGAGCTCGCCGAGGGCCGTGACGGGGTCGAAGGACGGGCCGCCCGCCGGATGCCAGGCCTCCCCCTCGCGGCGGTAGGGGTGCCAGCGGCCGTCGCGGGCCAGGCGCAGCTGGAGCCCGTGCCCGGCGAAGGTCCAGCGGTTCTCCTCCACCACCGGCTCGGGCAGCTCGTCCGCCTCCCAGCCGGCGGCCAGCGCCGTGCGGGCCCGCGCCACCTCCTGCGGGGACGGGCTCCAGGGCTCCTCCAGTACGGCGAGGCCCTCCGCTCCGGCGAGCCGCCAGGCCGCGGCGGCCCGGGGGAGCTCGGCGGCCCGCCCGGTGGCGGCGCCGAGGCGGTCCGCGGTGCGCGGATCGGCGTAGGCGGCGATGCGCACGGCGTCCTGCCAGGGCGTGAGCGGGGCGGGCGGCCGCGCGGTGCGGCCCAGGGCGTACGCGAGCAGGGCGCGGGCCCGGTCCGCGGCGTCGTCCGCGAGGCGCTCCATGGGGTCCGTCTCGGGCTCCGCGAGCGGGTCCTCGGGGGCGGGCGGGGCCTCGGGCAGCGGGGGCGGAGCGGGCAGCGGCTGCGGGGGCCGGGCGTAGGCCTCGCGGGCGTCGGTGCCGGGGGCGCCGGGATCCGGTGCGGACTCCCCGCCCTCCGCGCCGTCCCCCTCCCCGGCGGCTCCGGCGGCTCCGGCGGCTCCGTCCTCGCCGTCTTCGTCCGCGCCGTCTCCTTCCTCGTCCTCGCCGAACCCGGCCATCGCCCCCATCAGGACGCTGGTCTTGAGCTCTTCGAGGGCCTCCTCCCGGTCCCGGCCGCGCATGAGCAGCAGCAGGAAGGGGTCCTCGTCCAGCAGCCAGGAGGCCTGGTAGCAGAGGGCGGCGGCGTGCTCGCAGGGGTGGTCGAAGGAGTCGCAGCCGCACTCGGGCTCCAGGTCGCCGTAGCCGGGCAGCAGGCCGACCCTGGCGTCCTCGGCGGCCTCCAGCAGGTCGGGCGGCAGCTCCCCGGCGAGCAGGGCCTCCAGTTCGGCGGGCCGGGCGGCGGTCTTCTCCCAGAGCAGGTCCCACTCGTCGTCTGCGAACACGGCGAGCGAGATCTCGACGGTGCAGGGGGCCTCCCCGCCGTCGTACACGGGCGCGGCGATCCGGCCCGGGCTGACCGTGATCGGCCCGAGCCGTCCTGAACGGGCCACCGCACGGCCCTTCTTGAGCGGTTCGGGGTCGAGGGAGGTGTCCTCCATCGCCCCGGTCCACGCCTTGGCCCACCAGGACTGCCCGCGGGCCCGGCCGCCCTTGCGGGCGGGGAAGGCGGGGAAGCCGCGCGCCTGGTCGCCCGCTCCGCCGCCGGGGTGGTCCTGCCCGCTCATTCCGCGCTCCTCAGCTCGACCAGGTTGGCCAGTTCGTCGTTGGTCAGCTCGGTCAGGGCGCCCTCGCCCGCTCCGAGCACGGCGTCCGCGAGCTCCTTCTTCGCCTGGAGCATGGCGGCGATCCGGTCCTCGATGGTGCCCTCGGCCACCATCCGGTGGACCTGGACCGGCCGGGTCTGGCCGATGCGGTACGCGCGGTCGGTGGCCTGCGCCTCGACGGCCGGGTTCCACCAGCGGTCGAAGTGCACGACGTGGTCGGCGCGGGTGAGGTTGAGCCCGGTGCCCGCCGCCTTCAGGGACAGCAGGAAGACCGGCACCTCGCCGTCCTGGAAGCGCTGGACGAGCTCCTCGCGGCGCGGTACGGGGGTGCCGCCGTGCAGGAGCTGCGCGGGGACGCCCCGGTCGGCCAGGTGCCGTTCGAGGAGCCGGGCCATGGCGACGTACTGGGTGAAGACGAGGACGGCGCCGTCCTCGGCGACGATGGTGTCGAGCAGTTCGTCCAGGAGCTCCAGCTTGCCGGAGCGGCCGGTGAGCTGGGCCCCGGCGTCCTCCTTGAGGAACTGGGCGGGGTGGTTGCAGATCTGCTTGAGGCCGGTGAGGAGTTTGAGGACGAGGCCGCGGCGGGCGATTCCCTCGCTGCCCTCGATCTCGCCCATGACCTCGCGGACGAGCTTCTCGTACAGGGCGGTCTGCTCGCGGGTGAGCGTGACCGGCCGGTCCGTCTCCGTCTTGGGCGGCAGTTCGGGCGCGATGCCCGGGTCGGTCTTGCGCCGGCGCAGCAGGAAGGGCCGGACCAGCTCGGCCAGCCGGTGGGCGGTGCCGGGCTGCGGGTCCGCCCCGTCGGCCGGCTCCCCCGCGCCGGCGCGCTCGGCCTCGATGGGCTTGGCCCAGCGGGTCCGGAAGCGGCCGTGGGTGCCCAGGAGGCCGGGGGTGGTCCAGTCGAGGACCGCCCACAGTTCGGAGAGGTTGTTCTCGACGGGAGTGCCGGTGAGGGCGATCCGCGCGTCGGCGGGGATCTCGCGCAGGGCCTTGGCGGTGCCGGAGAGCGGGTTCTTCACGTGCTGGGCCTCGTCGGCGACGGCCATGCCCCAGCGGTGGCCGCCGAGCCGCCCGGTGTCGAGCCGCATGGTGCCGTAGGTGGTCAGGACGAAGCCCGCGTCGGCTCCGTCCAGGCTGCGGCCGGGGCCGTGGAAGCGCCGTACCGGCGTGCCGGGGGCGAACCGGCGGACCTCGCGCTCCCAGTTGCCGAGCAGCGAGGCCGGGCAGACCACGAGGGTCGGGCCCCGGGTGTCGGCGTGCTCCTGGCGCAGCAGGTGGAGCGAGATCAGCTGGACGGTCTTGCCGAGGCCCATGTCGTCGGCGAGGCAGCCGCCGAGGCCGAGCGAGGTCATCCGGTCCAGCCAGCGCAGACCGCGCAGCTGGTAGTCGCGCAGGGTGGCGTCCAGGGCGGCGGGGGGCCGCAGGGGCTCGCTGCCGCCCTCCGGGTCGGACAGCCGCCGGCGCAGGGCGAGGAGCCAGTCGGTGGGGGCCACGGCCACCTGCTCGCGGCCGACCTCGGCGCGGCCGGTGAGGGCGGCGCCGAGGGCCTCGATCGCGGTGAGCGGGGCCAGTTCGGGTTCGCGCGCCTTGCGGGCGAGGGCGGCGGGGACCAGGAGCCAGCGGCCGCGCAGCCGGACCACGGGCCGGGGGGCCCCGGCGACCTGCCGGGCCTCCTCCGCGGTGAGGGGTTCCCCGTCGAGGGTGAGCCGCCAGCGGAAGTCGACGGTGGACTCCCCGCCGAGGAAGGACCGCATGTCCTCCGGCGGGGTGAGGGCGGCCCCGACCACGGCTTCCGCGGCGAGCCCGCGGGAGGTCTCCCCGGGCCAGTTCAGGTCGATGCCGTGGGCGCGCAGCCGGGCGGCGCCGTCGCCGAGGAGCTCGTTGATCTCGGCGTCGGAGAGGTCGAGGTCGGAGGGTACGGGCAGCAGCCGCGCGAGTGCGGGCCAGACGTCGGCGGCGCGCCGGACGGCCTGCGCGGTGTCGGCGGCGGCCCGGTAGCCGAAGGCGGCCCCGCCGCCGTCGAAGACGGTGCGGGCGGGGGCGGAGAGCGTGGGGTCGGCCAGGCTGTGCACCCAGGGCACGAGCCGCAGGACGGGGGGCCCGTCCCCGTCGGCGGCGAGTTCCAGGTGCAGGGACAGCCGTACGCCCGTGTCGAGGCCCGCCGAGACCTCCTCCGCCCAGGCCCTCAGCTGGGGCACGTGCTGCGGGGCGGCGGCGGCGAAGGCGGCGCGGCCGGAGGCGGCCTCGGCCGCGGGGCTGCGCGGCAGGGCGTCCGCGACCGCGTCGAGGAAGGCCCGTACGAGCCCCTCGGCGTCGGGGAGGCGGGGGGCGCCGGGGCCGGGCAGCGGCAGGGCGCGGGCCTCGGGCGGTACGGCGGCGGCCAGTTCGCGGATGCGCCGTACGTCGTCCAGGTCCAGGGGGCCGGCCCGCCAGGCGTCGTATCCGGCGGGCGAGACCCCGGGGAGCAGCCGGCGGCGGGCGGCCAGGTGGAGGGCCAGGGTGGTGGCGGCCCCCCAGAAGGCGGCCGCGGGGTGCGCCTGCGCGCCGGCCCCGGCGGCGTGCGCCAGGGCCGGCAGCGCGTCGGCGACCGGGAGCCGGAGCACGGGGACGGTGCGGGCGGCGGGCCCGCCGTCCCCGGCGGTGACGAGCACGGCTTCGGCGCGCTCCCCCGGCAGGCCGGGCAGTTCGGGCGGGGCGCTGCCGTCGGGCTGCCAGAACAGGAGGCGGCCGGTGCGGGCCGGGTCGTCCGGCTCGAAGACCACCGCGCACCGGGCGAGTCCGGCTTCCGGGAGGGGCGTTGTCGTCACTGCCTGTGCCATGGGTTCCGGTTGCTCCCCGTCGGTGCTGCTGTGCTTCGGTCGTTCAGGTGTCGGGTTCGGTCGTTCGGTGCGTGCGCGCCGGGACGCGGTCAGCGGCCGAGCCGCTGGTAGCGTCGCACGGCCAGCGGGAAGAAGATCGCACAGATCACGACCGGCCAGAGGATTCCGAGCAGGACGGCGTGCTCGGCGGCCCAGGAGCTGCCCTCCCAGCCGGGGTTGCCGAACAGCTCGCGGGTGGCGGTGCCGGTGGCCGAGAGCGGGTTCCACTCGGAGATCGCGGCGAGCCAGCCGGGCATGGTGTCGGGGGACACGAAGGCGTTCGACAGGAATCCGAGCGGCCACACGAGGGTCTGGACGGCGGTGACGGCGGCGGTGTCGGTGAAGACGAGGCCGAGGTAGATGCCGACCCACAGCAGCGAGAAGCGCAGCAGGAGCAGCAGGCCCACGGCGGCCAGGGCGTTGAGGACCCCCTCGTTGGCCCGCCAGCCGACGGCGAGCCCGCACAGGATCATGACGGCGAGGCCGAGGACGGAGTTGAGCATGTCGGCGATGCTGCGGCCGGTGACCACGGCGGCGGAGGAGGTGGGCATGGACCGGAAGCGGTCGGTGACGCCCCGGGAGGCGTCGGTGATCACGGCGAGCATGGTGACCTCGATGCCGAACACCATGGTCATGGCGAACATGCCGGGCACCAGGAACTCGCGGTAGTTGCCGCCGCCGGGCACCTGCATGGCCCCTCCGAAGAGGTAGCCGAACATCAGCACCATCATGATCGGGAAGAGCAGGCCGATGATGACGGGCGCGGGGTTGCGGGCCCAGTGGGCGAGCGAGCGCCCGGTCAGCACCCAGGAGTCGGACAGGGCCCAGCCGAGACCGCCCGTGCGGCCGTCCGACTGGGGGTTCGCGGTGGTCACACCGTCACCTCTTCCTTGGTCTCTTCGCTCTGTCCGGCGCGCTCACCGGTGAGGTGCAGGAACACCTCGTCGAGGGTGGGGCGGCGCAGCGCGATGTCCTCGACGTCCACGCCGGCCTCCTGGAGGGCCCGCGCTGCGCCGGTGAGGGCGGCGACGCGGTCCGAGACGGGGGCTCCGGCGCGCCGGTTGTCCTCGTCTGTCTCGACGGCCGCGCCGGTGACGGAGGCGAGGACGCCCGCCGCCGCCGCGAGGTCGCCCGCGTGGCGCACGGTCACGTCGATGCGGTCGCCGCCGATGGCGGACTTCAGCTGGTCGGGGGTGCCCTCCGCGATGACGCGGCCGCCCTCCTTGTGGGGGGAGGCGATGACGGAGATGCGGTCGGCCAGCTGGTCGGCCTCGTCGAGGTACTGGGTGGTCAGCAGGACGGTGGTGCCGTCGTGGACCAGGGAGCGGACGGCCTCCCAGACCTCGTTGCGGCTGCGCGGGTCCAGGCCCGTGGTGGGCTCGTCGAGGAAGAGCACCCGGGGGGCGAGGATCAGGCTGGCGGCCAGGTCGAGGCGCCGGCGCATCCCGCCCGAGTAGTCCTTGACCTGCTTGGTCCCGGTGTCGGCGAGGCCGAACTGCTCCAGCAGGGCGTCGGCGCGGGCGCCGGCCTCCTTCTTGCCGAGGTGGTAGAGCCGGCCGAACATGACCAGGTTCTGACGGCCGCTGAGCACCTCGTCCACGGCGGCGTACTGCCCGAGGAGGCCGATGCGCGAGCGGACCTGGGCGCTCTGGCGGGCCACGTCGAAGCCCGCGACCTCGGCCCGTCCGCTGTCGAAACCGGCGAGGGTGGCCAGGATGCGGACCGCGGTGGTCTTGCCGGCGCCGTTGTGCCCGAGGAGGCCGTGCACGGTGCCGGCGGGGACCTTGAGGTCGAAGCCGTTGAGGGCTGGGGCGTCGCCGTACCGCTTGCGCAGGTCCTCGGCGTGGATCGCGTACTCGGCTCCCATGGTGTCCTTCCTCGGGGCTTCGCTGGCCGTTCTGGGCGGGCCGGCCGCCGGGAACTTGCAGCAGGTGCAGGGACGTGGGCACGGCCTGCGAGGCAGTGTGGCCGGGGCGGCTCGGCTGCCGTTCGAGCACGGGTCGAGCCGGGCGCGGGACCTTCGCAGCGCGGACCGTCCGCACGAGTCCCGGAGGCAAGAAGTGGTCACGTTCGTCAACAGGTTCACCGTCACCGGCCCGCCGGAGGAGTTCGAGCGGCTCTTCGAGGAGACCTCGGCCTTCTTCGTCGCCCAGCCCGGTTTCGTCTCGCACCGCCTGGTGCGGCACGGCCAGGAGCCGGGCAGCTACGTCAACGTGGCCGAGTGGCAGGACGAGGAGTCCTTCCGCAGCGCGGTCACCCACCCGGAGTTCGCCCCGCACGCGGCCGCCCTGCGCGGGCTGAGCACGAGCGACCCGAACCTGTACCCCACCACGGTGCTGGAGCGCAGCGCGGGCTGACCCGCTCGGAGCGCACGGAGTGCGAAAGGGCAGGGCCGGGGCGTCTTCGCCCCGGCCCTGCCCTGTGTCGCCGTCTGCCGCCCTCGGGCCGGCGGTCCGCGGTTCCCGGTCCGGTCAGCGGCCGGCCGGGCGGATGCCGAGCGCGTGCCTGAACACGTCGCGCGGGTCGTAGGCGGACTTCACGGCCTGGAGCCGCGGGTAGTTGCCCTTGTAGTACAGCGTGTGCCACGGGACGCCCGAGGTGTTCCACTTCGGATCGGCCGTGTCCACGTCGGGGAAGTTGATGAAGCAGCCGTCGCCCTGCCCGTCCGGGACCGGGACCCCGCCCGTGCGCGCGTACACGTCGGCGTACAGGCGGCGCAGCCAGTCCAGGCTCGCCGCGTCCTGGGCCGGGTCCTGCCAGGTGTTCATGAACAGGGCCTTGAGGACCGAGTCGCGCTGCGCCGAGGCGGTGGCGCCGGGCGCGAGGGCGTTGACGCGGCCGCCGTACGACTGGATGGACACCGACGCCGTCTCGTGGGCGTGGTCGGTGCCGGACAGCCGGTCGAAGAGCACGTCGATCTGCTCGTCGGTGAACGAGCGGCGCAGGTAGGAGCACTTGATCTTCTGGCGGCCGGTCTCCGCGTCCTGCGCGTCGGCGAGCGAGTTGACCGAGGCCAGCCACGGCAGGGTCTCCGTGGGCATCACCCAGGGCTCCGCGGCCACGCCCGCGGTCAGGGCGTCGATGTGGTCCTGGAGCAGCTTCTCCGCGTTCGGAAGGGTCGCGTCGAGGTGCGTGAAGGCGATCGCGGCGAGCCCCTGGTCGTTCTGGTGCTGCCTGCCCAGCAGCACCAGGCCGCTGAACAGGCCCCGGTACGGGGAGTCGGGGCCGCTGTTGCGCTCGTGCCAGCGGCCGTGGTTGCCGACCAGGGTCCGGAAGGCGGCCTTGTCGAGCCCGTCCCGCGGGAACATCACGGTGGACGTGAGGACGCTGCCGGGCGGGCGGGGCAGCAGGTGCTGCGGGTCGCTGCCGGTCGCGCCGGGGCTGCGGAACCAGTAGCGGGTGACGACGCCGAAGTTGCCGCCGCCGCCACCGGTGTGCGCCCACCACAGCTCGCGGTTCGGATCGCCGGCCTCGCGGGTGGCGATGACGGCGCGGGCCCGGCCGGCGGCGTCCACCACGACGACCTCGACGGCGTACAGGTGGTCGGAGGAGATGCCGTGGCGGCGGGAGAGCGGACCGTAGCCGCCGCCCAGGATGTGCCCGCCGAAGGCGACGGAGGCGCTGGCACCGCCGGGGATGGTGACGCCCCAGCCGTAGTAGAGGGTGCGGTAGACGTCGGCGAGGCGGGCGCCGGCACCGATCTCGAAGGCGCGGCGGCCCGCGTCGTAGCGGATGGTGTTCAGCTCGGCGAGGTCGAGCACGACCTCGGCCCCGTCGCCCACGAAGTTCTCGTAGCAGTGCCCGCCGCTGCGCACCGCGATCCGCTTGCCCGCGCGGACGGCGCCGCCGACCACGGAGACGGCCTGCGCCGTCGAGGAGACCACGTGGAAGGAGTCCGGGCGGACGGTGAAGCGCTTGTTCGCGCCGCGTACGGCGAGGTCCTCGTAGCGCGGATCGGCCTTCCCGACCGTGACGGGGCTGAACCCGGCGCCCGCCTCGGCGCGGCGGGCGTGGGCCGGGGTTGCGGAGACGGCGGTGAGGCCGGCTCCCGCGGCGGCCGTGGCCGTGGCCGCGGCCACCGTGCTCGTGACGAACCGTCGGCGGCTTGGATCAGTCATCGTGAACCTCTCGTACGGGGGGGGCGGCCGCGGGCGGCGACGGCCGGGGCTGGGGAAGGCCGGGGCGGATCAGGCGGCGGGGGCGTGCGCGTGCATGCGGGCGCCTGCGTGCAGGCGGGTGGCGGGGCGGTACGGGTCTCAGGCGGCGAGGCGCTCGGAGGCCTGCTCCTCGATGGCCCGGTTGACGACGGCCAGGTACTGGCGGGGGGTCTCGGCCTCGTCGATCGCCTCCTCGTCGAGGGTCACGTCGAAGTCGCGCTCGATGCGGCCGGTGGTCTGGAGCACGGCCAGGGAGTCGTAGCCGAGGTCCGCGAAGGCGGTGTCCAGGACGTCGCCGTCGAGGTCCACGCCCTCGCCTTCGCCGGCGCACTCGCGCAGCAGGGTGGTCAGGTCGCCGATTTCAAGCCGGTCCACGGTGGTACCTCTTTCTGTGCTGATGGGGAAAATGCGGGGGTGCTGCGCCGGGCGCCGCCTAGGCGGCGCGGACGACGGCGGCGGAGTTGAAGCCGCCGCGGCCGCGGGCGAGCACGAGGGCGGTCCGCAGGACGGCGCCGGTGCGCGGGGACCCGGTGACCAGGTCGACGGGGCAGTCGGCGGCGGGCGCCCGGGTGCCGGTGGTCGGGGGGATCACCTGGTCGCGCAGGGAGAGCAGGGCGGCGGCGAGGTCGAGGGCGGCGCCGCCCGCGGAGAGCCGGCCGGTCATGGTCTTGGGCGCGGTGACGGGTACGCCGCCGGGGCCGAACAGCTCGGCGAGCGCCGCCGCCTCGGCGCGGTCGGCGGTGCGGCTGCCCGCTGCGTCGGCGAAGACCACGTCGACGTCCCCGGGGACCAGCCCGGCGTCGGCGAGGGCGAGCCGGGCGGCGTCGGCGAGGCGCGGGGCACCGCCGGAGCCGGGCGCCGGGTCGAAGGTGGCGGCGTACCCGGCGACGGATCCGTAGACGCGGGCGCCGCGGGCGCGGGCCGCCCCGGCGTCCTCCAGGATGAGCAGCGCGCCGCCCTCGCCCACGACGTGGCCGGCCGCGTCCTCGGCGAAGGGCAGGTAGGCGCGGGCCGGGTCGGTGCCGGTGCTGAGGTCGCCGGCGGCGGTGTACGCGGCCCAGCCCCAGGGGCAGACCGCGGACTCGAGGCCGCCGGTGATGACGACCGAGGCGCCCCTGCGCAGCTGGCGGCGGGCGTGCGCGACGGCGTCGAGGCCGCCGGCCTGCTCGGAGACGATGACGCCGCTGGCGCCGCGCAGTCCGTGCTTGATGGAGATCTGGCCGGAGTTGACGGCGTAGAACCAGGCGAAGGACTGGTACGCGCTGACGTGCTGGCCGCCCTTGCTCCACAGGGCCTCCAGCTCGCGCTGGCCGAACTCGAAGCCGCCGGCGGAGCTGGCGGTGACCACTCCGGCCGCGTACTCGGGCAGTTCGGCGGGGTCGACCCCGGCGTCGTCCAGGGCCTCCTTGGCGGCGGCGAGGGAGAGCCGGGTGACGCGGTCGGTCTGCGGGAGCAGGCGGCTGGAGACGTGGTCCTCGTCGACGAACCCGGGGACCTCGCCGGCCAGGGTGGCGGGGTAGCGGGAGGCGTCGAAGCGGGTGACGGGGGCGATGCCGGTCTCGCCGCGCAGGGTGGCGGCCCACCAGGCCGCGGTGCCGAGCCCGTTGGGGGCGGCGACGCCGATGCCGGTCACGACGGCCGGGGCGGTGCGGCCCGCGGGTCGGGCGGCCGGCTGCTCGCGGGTGATGGTGGTGGTCATGCCGCTTCCCCCAGAGACGGACGGGTGAGGATCATGGCGCTCTGGAAGCCGCCGAACCCGCTGCCGACGGTGAGCACCGTGTCGGTGCGCTGCTCCCGGGCCGTCAGCGGGGTGTAGTCGAGGTCGCAGGCCGGGTCGGGCTCGTGCAGGTTGGCGGTCGGCGGCACGGTGTTGTGCTCGATCGCCAGGGCGCTCGCGGCCACTTCCAGGGAGCCGATCGCCCCGAGGGAGTGTCCGATCATCGACTTGATGGAGCTGACGGGCACCTCGTAGGCACGGGCGCCGAGGCTGAGCTTGAAGGCCTCGGTCTCGTGCTTGTCGTTCTGCTTGGTCCCCGAGCCGTGCGCGTTGATGTAGTCGACGGCGGAGGGGTCGAGCCGGGCCTCGTCCAGGGCGGCGCGGATGGCCTCGGCCATCTCCTTGCCGTCGGGGCGCAGGCCGGTCATGTGGAAGGCGTTGCTGCGGGAGGCGAACCCGGCGATCTCGGCGTAGACGTGGGCGCCGCGGCGGCGGGCGTGCTCGTACTCCTCGATGACGAGGACGGCCGACCCCTCGCCGAGCACGAAGCCGTTGCGGGTGCGGTCGAAGGGCCGCGAGGCGGTCTCCGGCTCGTCGTTGCGCGGGGAGGTGGCGCGGATGGCGTCGAAGCAGGCCACGGAGATCGGGGAGATCGGCGCTTCGGTGGCGCCGGTGACCATGACGTCGGCGGAGCCCTCGCGGATCAGTTCCACGGCATGGCCGATGGAGTCCAGGCCGGAGGTGCAGCCGGTGGAGACCATCGAGACGGGGCCCTGCGCGCCGGCGGCCCAGGCCACCTCGGCGGCCATGGAGCTGGGCACGAAGTAGTCGAAGAGGTGGGGGACCGCGAGCTCGTGGTCGACCAGCCAGTGGGCGCCGCTCTCGCTGACCTTCGCGTACTCGACGTCGAGGCCGGTGGTGCAGCCGACGGCGCTGCCGAGGGTGACGCCGGTGCGCAGCGGGTCGATCCCGCCGGCGAGCCCGCTGTCGGAGAGGGCCTCGCGGGCACTGGCGACGGCGAACTGGGCGGCGCGGTCGAGGCGGCGGGCCTCCTCGTCGGTGAATCCGTGCGCCTGCGGGTCGAAGTCGACTTCGGCGGCGATCCGGGAGCGGAACTGCGACGCGTCGAACAGGCTGATCGCGCGGGTGGCGGTGCGTCCGGCCGTCAGGAGCGACCAGAACTCCTTGGTGCCCACTCCGCCGGGGGCGACCACGCCGATACCGGTGATGACTACGCGCCTCATCGGTTGTGCCTCACAGTTGTCTCCTCCGGGGTGGCGGTGGCGGCTCGCCCGCGGCCGGGTGGCCGGATCATGGGGGTGCCAATCGGGTTCGAGACTCGCCGACCTGCCTAGAGGTGCACTCGAAGTTCGGACGTCCGGCCGACATGCGGCGGGCGGCCACCGGAAGGCGGCCGCCCGTGTGCGCTGCACTGCTCCTGGGCCCCGGGGGCGGGGCTGCGGGCGGGATCAGTAGCGGTAGTGGTCCGGCTTGTACGGGCCCTCGACGGGGACGCCGATGTAGTCGGCCTGCTCCTGGCGGAGCGTGGTCAGCTTCACGCCCAGGGCGTCGAGGTGCAGACGCGCCACCTTCTCGTCCAGGTGCTTGGGCAGCGTGTACACGCCCACCGGGTA
>NZ_JBVJYM010000041.1:0-55683 GCF_055600495.1 Streptomyces sp. NPDC038213 | reverse complement strand
GCCGATTGACGCCCGTCGAGTACGAAACCATCATGGCCCCTCACACAGCACTCGCTGCGTAAACCCCAACTGTCACCCGATCACGCAGCAGTCCCGGGCGACGATCAGACCCCCGCTCCGGGTCTGTTCCACCCACGCGCGGGGGAACTCCCGCACGCCGACCGTGGCGATGATGCGATCGTACGGACCGCCGGCCGCGTGGCCGGCGAACCCGTCCCCGACGACGGCCTGCGGGGACAGCCCGAGGGCGGTGAGCCGGGTGCGGGCGTGGGCCGACACCGCGGGGTCCACATCGATGGTGGCCACGTTCCTGCTGCCCAGCCGGTGCGCGAGCAGCCCGGCCGTCTCACCCGTGCCCGTACCCACGTCCAGCACGGTCATCCCCTCCTCCACCAGCAGGTCCTGCAGCAGGGAGTAGACGACAGACGGCATCGACGAAGAGGACGTGGACACCGCGCCCGGCTCGCGGCCGCGGTGTCGGCCGTCGTCCCACTGCGTGACGATCGGGCTGTTGCTGTCAGCAGCGTCGCACCACGCATCGGCGTCCTGCAGGCGGTCCACGCCGACGCTGCTCTGCCGCGCGATGTCGAACGGCCACATCAGGTCGGGCAGGAACACGGCCCGGTCCACGGCGGCGAAGGCCTCAGCCCAGTCCGCGGACATCGCCCGCGTATCACTCAGGAACCGCCCCAACTCCTTGCGGCCGGGTCGGTCCGGATCTGCCTCGGAGATCACTTTCGGTGCGTCCCGTCGCCGAGAGGGGTGGAACCGTCCGGGTTCGGCGGGTCCTGCGGTGGCGTCCACGGCTGCCCCGGGTGCCGGCCCCCTCGCCACCGCCCTCGCCTCCGCCGTGCTGGCCGCCGGTGCCGGCCGTGGCCCACTCGTATCGACTCATCGCTCTGCTCCTCCCCCGTTGTGGGATGGTGCCCACGGGGGTGCACGACCGGCTGGCAGCCGGCTGCCCACAGCCGGGCGGAAGACTCCATACCCGGACCTGAAGCAGGTGTCCGCGCTGGCGACCAGACGTCCCATACGGGCGGCGGATTTCTGCTGACGGGGCTGCGAGGGCCGGGGCCGACGCCGTGCTGGGAATGCCGGCGACGATGAGCACGGCGAATTCGTGGGTGCAGGGCGTCACCGGGTCACGGCTGGCGGGTCAGCTGCCGAAACGATCGGCAGGTGCCGTGCGGGACCGGGGGTTCGAGCAACGCACCCGGCAAGCGCCGGCCGTACGGTGGGCGGACCTGGAGGGGCCGGTGGGGACAACCTGGATCCGTGGCGGCCGTGGACAGCCCCTCTGGCGATGAGGCCGTGCCGGGAGGCCAGGTGCAGGTGCGCCGTGTACCTTCGCTCCGTGGGCATGCCGGGCTGTACCTTGTCCGGCATGGACGCTTCCCGTGAGCCTCCAACAACCAACTTGCCGGGTGGCAGTTCAAGGAGAGCCGCGAATGCAACTAAATGAAGTCAGCCTGCTCCGCTGACAAAGCACCAGCTCAGCAAGGGGTCGACCCCGCGCCCGCGGGGATGCTCCGTTGGAGGTGACGAGGTCGCCGGCCTGGATCTGGTCGACCCCGCGCCCGCGGGGATGCTCCGCCGCTGATTCGCCCGCTCACTGACCGGGTTGCCGTCGACCCCGCGCCCGCGGGGATGCTCCCGCGTTCACCGCATCCTGCACGGCATCCGCCGAGTCGACCCCGCGCCCGCGGGGATGCTCCGGCGTCCTTGACGAGGCCGACGGCGCGCTTGATGTCGACCCCGCGCCCGCGGGGATGCTCCGCCGAGGCCTCCGACGTTGGGGATCCACAGCTGGTCGACCCCGTGCCCGCGGGGATGCTCCGCAGTGGGACGACCCCGACGTCCCGCCATGCGGCGTCGACCCCCGCGCCCGCGGGGATGCTCCGTGGTGCCGCACCAGCACGGCGAGGGAACGGCTGTCGACCCCGCGCCCGCGGGGATGCTCCGCGGATCGGTGAGCGGCACGCGGACGTGCTCGCGTCGACCCCGCGCCCGCGGGGACGTTCCGGCGTCACCATCGACCAGGTCCCCGACGGTACCGTCGTGGACGGCGCTTCCTGACACTGCGAGGTCCGCCGACAGGCTCGAAGACTTCCTCCGCAACGGCGGGCCCCATGTCTGGCCAGGCCCAGACCTGCAAGAGTCGTGAGGCGAGCCGCTCCAGAGCCCTTCCTGCGGGACGTGGCCCGCTTGGGTTGGTGGGGCTGAGGGCCATGCGGCTCGGCGGCCGTTCACCTCCTGTGCGGCCGCGCGGGAGCGGTTTGATGACGTACGGATGGGACCATCCGTAGCGGTTCAGGACACCGCAACCACGGGCGGTGTGCCGACCGGCGTCTTTCCCTGGCAGTTCAGACGTTTGCTGGACGGGCCGTTGGGTCGGTGGGGGTGTTGGTGAGGGCGTGGTTGATGGTGTCGTGCGTGGCGGGGTCGAGGGTGATGTCGTAGGCGCGTGCCATGTGTTGGAGGAGGGCGACGGTCCGTCGGACCCCAGCGTTGTTTCCGGTGGCCCGTTCGATCATGAGTAGGTCGCGGTAGAGGACTTCGGAGGTCTCCTCGACCTCGAGGGCCTTGAGTACGGTGCGGCGTGCTGCGTCGGGGTCGGGGTGGGGTCCGTCGGTGTGCCAGCGGGCGAGGGTGTGCGCGGTGTCGGTGATCCGTGCCTGGATCTCCTGGACGACGGGGTCCGCCCACGGGTGGGTGCGGCCTGCGAAGGGCTTTCCCCGTACGAGGGCCATGGCGGCTTCGAGGTGGGCTGTTCCGGCCTGCGGGCCGGTGGCCAGGCCTCGTACGGCGAGCTGTTGGAACTCCTGCCAGTCGGAGGTGACGGCCTCGTGGAAGCGGTAGCCGGCCCCGCTCTTGGGGCGGGGGAGGAGCGGCTGCCCGTCTGCGTGGTCTCCGATCACGTTGCGGAGTTCGGAGATGCGGGAGTGGAGGGTGCGGGTGGTCCAGGGCTTCGCCGGGTCCATAGCCCGGCACAGGGCCTCAGCGCTCCGTCCGGGCCGCAGGTGGATGTAGGCGGCGAGGAGGGTGGTGCGGTTGCTGTGCGCGCCGTCGGGTCCGCCCTCGATGTGCAGCGGACCCAGCAGGGAGATCCGGGCCGTGCGTCCGGGCCCCGGTAACCCGGCTGCAGGCCTGGGGCCGTCGGGGTGTGCGGCTGCCCGGGGCGCGGGTGTTGGCGGCGGGGTGTTGGTTGCGGGCCCGGCTGGAGGCTGGCCCGGGTCGGTCTGCGCATGGCCTGCAGAGAGCCGTTTGCCGGACTCCTCTGCAGTTCCCGCCTCAGGGGCGTTCCTGCCATCGGTCTGTACGGGTAGGAGGGCGGGGAAGGGGTTGCCGGGGTCGAAGGCTCCGTCGCCGAGGGTGCGTACGGTCACCGCTACTCCGCTGCCGGCCGGGTGGTCGTGGGATTCGGCGTGGTCCCAGGGCTGTTCAGCGGGGGAGGGGTCTTCGGTGGAGACCTGCAGGGCGTGGACGTACTGCCGATACTGCTCGTCGGTGATGCGCTGGAGGTCGACAGCGGTCTCCAGGCCGCTCACGTCGGCAGCGTCCCCGCGGGCAACGCCCAGGACTTCGGCGTGGGGGAAGCAGCGGCGGGCTGGGTCCGACGCGGGGAGGACGACCGCGGCCTGGAGGGTGCGGCCTGCGGCGAGTGCGTCGGCGAGCTGGACGAGATGCTCCTCGTCCAGCTCCCCGGCGGCGACGGCCAGCCACGGCAGGACCTGCCCGCCGTTCTGGTGGGCTTCGAGCATCAGCTCGCCCAAGTCGGCAGCGACTGCGGGCAGGTGGGGCGTGCTGCGGATGCGGCCTCGGGGGAGGAGGCCGGCGAGGCGGGTGCCGAGGCCGGTGGTGAGGATTTCGGTGTAGTCGGTCCACGGGCACGTGCCGAGCTCCAGCGCCAGGGCCCGCGCGACTTCGAGAACTTCGTCGCCGGTGCCGTCGAGGAGGAGGACCCGGTGCGTCATGAGGTCGGCGAGGACCAGGCCCTGGTCGTTCGCCCCGAGGGTGACGAGGCCGGGGTACGGGGCCGAGGCGTCCCCGAGGGCGTCGGGCTGGGGGATGTCCTCGTCCGGGTCGAGCACCCAGGTGCGGGGTGTGGGGCCTGCGGTGAAGGGGGCGATCGGCTCGGCGGGCTCGTCGAGGAGCAGTGTGATGCCGTCCGCGCCGAGGCGGGCCCCGCGCAGCGGGGGAAGGTCGCGGCCTGTGTCGGCGGCCTGGCGTGCGAGCGTACGCAGCACGCGGTCCAGGAACGCCACCCCGCCGGGCTCGCCGCCGGCGGCCAGGACCTGCTCGGTGTCGGTGGGGTCGGGGTCCTGGGCGATGGTCTGCCCTGCGCGTCGGCGGCGCTGCTGGAGGATGCGCCGTACGGCGAGGGCGGAGGTGAGCGATGCGGCCAGCAGCGTTCCGGTACCCGCGACGAGCGCGAGGTTGAAGCGGCTGGCAGCCTGCGGTTCTACGGCGAGCGCGGCCTCGGCCGACGGCACTGCCTGCGGGGTCCAGGGCCCTGCCGGTGGCGCGGCCGTGTTGATGGGAGCGGCCGGTGGGGACTGGGCGGGCAGAGACGTAGTCGGCGCGGGAGCCGGTTGGGCGGGGACGGACGCTGTCGGCGCGGGCGAGACCTCTGCCGACGGCTTCGGCACCGCGGCTGCTTCCGGAACGGTGTGTTCCTCCTCCGCTCCCACCTCTTCCTCCTGAGGCGGCGGGGCGGGCGCGGCCGCGTGGGGCGTGGGCAGGAGGAGGTTCTGCCCGGGGTGGATGAGGTCGGGGTTGGTGAACGTACCGCCGTCGGGCAGGGCGCTGCCCCGGTTCAGCTCGAAGACCTCGCCGTGCCGCTCCGCATCGCCGAGCTGCGACTCGGCGATGTGGGACAGGCTGTCGCCCTCACGGACCGTGTACGTGCTCGTACCCGCCGCACCGGGGCCCGTGCCCTGGTGCGTGGTGGTGCCGTCGTCGGCGTGGGGGCGGGAGTCGCGGGGGAGGTGGAGCACCCAGCCGGGCTGGATCGGCTGGTCGGCGTGGAAGGTCAGGCCGTCGCCCATATCCCGGCCCTCGTTGAGGGCGGCGATGTCGCCCCAGCGTGCGCCGTCGCCCAGGCGGGCTTCGGCGATCGACCACAGGCTCTCGGCCGGCTTCGCATCCGCCACCGTATGTGTGGCCGTGGCTGCCGCCGCATCCCGGCCGCCACTCGCGGGGCGAGTTTCCGCGGCCGCGCGCATGGTCCCGCTCTGCACGGACGCAGAGGCTGCAGCCGGTGCGGCGTGGGAGGGCGTCGGCGAAGCGATGGCGGTACCGGCCGGCAGGGCCAGCAGGACCGCGCCGACGAGCGCCGCGGCCGTGCGCTGGCCGGCCAGGCCCCGGATCTGCGGGGCTGCTCGCCCCCGCAGCTGCGCGGGGATCTCGACCACCACCGCGCACGCGAACATGCCCCAGCCCGCCCAGCCGGCGGCGGCGAGGGCCAGGAGGAACACCTGCCCCGAGTCCTCGGTCGACAGCAGGTGCGACAGGGCGGCCAGTCCGGACGGGCCGACCTGGGTGGTGGCCCACCACAGCAGCACGGGCAGTCCGGCCAGCAGGGTGGCGAGGACGGTGAGGCCGGCCAGTGCGCGCAGGGTGGCGGCGGCGGTTCCGGCACGGCTGCGCGCCGGACGGGCCGCGGCCCGGGCCTTGCTGTTCGGCATGAGCGGTCATCCCTTGGAGAGTGTGGGCGAGGGGCTATTGGGGTGTGCCGTGGAGGAGGCGCGCGCTTCCGTGCCCGGACACTGTCAGCGAACCGATTCCGGCGACGGCGAGGAACGTGGTGGGGTAGGTGTCGCGGACGGTCACGGACAGCCGGGTGCCGTCCGCGGACACGGCGACGCTGCCGGTGGCGCCTGCTCGGGCGAGGTAGCCGCGGGCTGCTGCCACCCCGGTATGCGGGTCGGCGCGGGCGCCGTCGCCCATGACGGCGCGGGCGGCGTCGAGGGCCTGTCCGCCGGCGCGGGCGGCTTCCATGGCGACGGCGTCGGCGCGTTCGGTGGCCCGTAGCCTGCCCGCGCCGTCGACGGCCAGCCCGATGATGCCCAGCAGGGCCACGGTCACCACCGCGGTGTAGACGGCGACGCCGCCCGCATCCCGCCCCGTGGGTAGGCGGCGCAGCCACCGCCTACGCAGTGCCGGCATCTGCATGATCAGCTCCTTCCCTTGCGGGAGAGTCGTGGGTTCGGCGGTCCCGGCACCACCGCAGCCGTAGACGACCTCGGCTCGACGTCCACCGCCCTCTGGTTCTGGCCGGTCCCGCCGAGATGGAGGCCGAGGCGCTCGCGTACCCTCACGGCTGTGCCCGCAGGTCGCACCGCCTGTCACTGCATCCTCCGCCGGGACGCCGACGGACTGGATCTCCGTACCCGGTCGACTGCCGAGGCCATCGAGCAGTACGGCTGGCAGGTCACGATGATTCCCGCTGATAGTCACGGGCCCGGCTGGGCCTACACCACCGGCCTGTGGCACAGCCACCGGATGCCCGAGGTCGCGATGTTCGGCCTGGACGTCCGCCTGATGCAGACGATCCTCAACGACCTCGCACGCAAGGCTGTTGACGGACAGCCGTTGGACGCCGGCCAGGAACGGCATGACGTCGCAACCGTCCCCGTCGCGCTCAGAGCCGTCGACTACCGCTGGTACAGGGCGTTCTTCGGAACCGCGGTCACCTACTACCGCAAGCCGCCCTTCCCCTTCCTCCAGGTCGTCTGGCCCCACCGCGACGGAGCCTTCCCCTGGCAGCCCGGCGGGGAAGCGCTCCTGAGCCACCAACCACGACTGGACCTGCGCCCCGACGAACACCCCGTCGGCGTATGGACGCAGGACCTGTGAGGCCACGGCGGGCCTGTCGCGGACAATGACGGCATGAGGCACTGGTTCCGCAGCTACTGGCCCGAGGAAGACACCTGGTTCTATTTCGAGGTCGACGCCGAGGGCTGGGTCACCCGCCAGATCGAACTCCAAGGCCCCGACGAGAAGCCGATCGCCGCGGCCTCCCTGGCCGAGTGGCAAGCTGCTCAGCAGGCCGGAACGCTCGCCGACTACGAGTTGATATTCGGCGGCACGGCAGAGGTGCCCCTCCAGGAGTGGGAGGGACACGAGCCGTACCACCTCACCCTCGAAGAGTTCGAGGCAATCTGGCTCACAGCACGAGCAGCCTGCCGAGAGGGATCGCGGAATCGCGCGACGCGCGGAGCGTGAACCCAAGCATTCGCGCCCGCTCACTGCACGGCCTCCCTGCTTCGGTTCGTACTCCACTGCCGTTCAGAAGTCGCGAACCCAAGAGCTCTTGATCGGTATGCGTCGACGATGGATGTGAACGTGCTGGTCAGCGTCTTGCTGCCCGGCGCCCCGGGCAGCAGCAGGTCCGACAGCGGGACGGTGCAGGAGATGGTGACGGTGACCGTTCCGGCCTGCCCGAGCGGTGCCGCCATCCCGGAGACATCCACGCTCGTAGACGTCTGCGTGCAGTGCAGGCCCCGCCCGGCCAGGGAGCGGGCAGCAGCCGCTGCCGCCGCGCTCTGCGCGGCCCCCTGCATACGGGCGAGGGAGGCGGCGCGGGCGGAGTCCTGGGCGGCTGCGTCGATCTTCGACCCGGAAGTCACGATCCGGCCGCCCGCGACGGCCGTGCACAGCAGCATCAGGACCAGAGGGGTGACGACCGCCGCGGCGATCGTCTCGCTCCCCCGGTCGTCCCCCGCCCGGCAGAGCATGCGCCACCCACCGAGGAACCTGTTGCCGCGCGCGCTCACGGGGTGGTCCACCGTTCGCGGGGTGCGGACGCCGACTGGGAGACGTGCAGTCCGGACACGCCGGGGATCAGGGAGGGGGCGTACCCGGTCACGGTGACGCGGACTTCGGTGACGGTGCCGGAAGTGCTGACGGTGCTGCCGGTGAGGCTGTCGCCGGCGACCCGCCCGAGGGTCTCCCGGGCCCGGGCCGCACCCGCGCCGTCGGTGGCCTGGTAGGCGCGGGCGGCTGCGGCGCCTTCGCGGGCCGCGGTCAGGGCGACGTTGCGGGCGTACACCCACATCGAGGCCTGCACCACCAGGGCCGTGACGAGGATGACGAACGGGAACACGATCGCCATCTGGATCGACGACTCCCCCCGGTCACCGGACCGGGTGCGCCGGATGCCCCACCGGCTCCCCGGCCCTGGCCGGCTGAATCGCTGCGCCACCCCGCTCCTTCCCCTTCCCCGTGTTGACCGGCTGTCTAGATGCCGGAGAGCTTGCCGTTGTACTTCGTCACGACCACGGCGATGGTTCCTGCGATGGCGAGGGCGCCTGCGGTGGCGGCGACCCAGATGATGATGGTGGTGATGGAGATGTCGCCGCGGTCGGTGTCGCCGCCCTGCTCGATGCGGGACTTGACCCACCCGGTGATGGCGGAGGCGGCGACGGCGGCCTTGGCGGCGAGCTCGTGGAGCATGGTCGTGGGACTCCTTCGGGACGTCTGGTTGCTGGGGGTGTGGATCAGGTGTGGAGCATGCGGATGATGGAGGGGAAGGCGATCAGGAGCATGACGAGGACGGCGAGGAGTGCGCCGGGGGCGGTCATCTTCTCGCTGTCGGCGTTCGCCTCTGCGGCCTGGGCGGAGAGCAGTTCGGTGCGGAGGTTCCTCGCGCGGGAGCGCAGGGTGGTGTAGACGGCGGCGCCGTCGTCGGAGGACTGCCGCATGATCGCGGCGAGGTCGTCCAGGACGGGCAGGTCGAGCTCGGCCGTCAGGCGGGCGAGGGACTCCCAGTGCGGGACCTTGTCCACCCTGGAGCGGGCCAGAGCACCCTGGATCCGCTGGAACGCCCACCCCTGCCCGACGAGGGCTGCCTGCTCCATGGCCTGCTCGGCGGACACGTTCCCGGCCCGGCGCAGCGCAACGAGGTCGAGGTAGGCGGCCATGGCGTGCGCGAACTCGGCCCGGGCCCGCCGGGCCTTGTCCCGCAGCGCGAGGTCGGGGGCGAACCACAGCACCACCGCGGCGAGGATCCCGACGATCGCCGGGAGGTAGAGCGGCAGGCCGAGCAGCAGCAGCGGGATTGTGGACAGCGGAGGCAGCAGCAGCCCGGCCCCGGCCAGCGCCACCTTCGTCAGGACGAACCGCGCCGGCGTTGAGCCGGTCAGCGCGAGGTCCTTGTGGGGGATGCGGACGCCGGGCAGGTCGGCGAGGCGGTCCAGCAGCCACTGCCCCCACTGCTCGTCTCGGCTCACCGGACCCTCAGCCCGTACGGGCGCGGGCTCGTTGAGCCGGCGCAGCGCCGGACCGAGCGCGGGCGCCGGGCGCAGCACTTCACTGATCAGCAGCGCGGCACCCGCACCGATTGCGGCCCCGGCCATGATCGCGGCCACGGCGGTCATCCGCGTACCTCCAAAGCCTCTTGGTCCTGCACTTCGTCCCGTTCGCCGCCGGGAACCGGATCGGGGGTCACTGCACTGCGGGGGTCGGCAACCAGGAAGCGGGGTACGGGCTTGACGTCGGCGATCTGCCGCATCAGGGCGAGGACGCCGACGAACCCGGCTGTCAGCACGGCGAGGACCAGCTGTCCCAGCAGGGTTCCGTACGGGGCGGTGTAGGAGGGGATGAGGAACCCGGCGGCGACGACACCGAGGGTGATGACCGTCATCCACCGCATCGTGGTCCTCGGCTTCGCGCGGTCCGCCTCGATCGCCCTGCGCCGCGCCACCTCTTCGTGCACGGACTCCGCGAGGTCGTCGAGCGCCTGGGCCAGGCCCGGCCCGCGGTCGGCCGCGGACAGTACGAGCGCAGCCACCACCTTGTCCGCGGTCACGTCGAAGAGCGCGTCGCCGAACAGGCGCAGGGCTTCGGTGGGCCGCCAGCCGACCTGCAGCCGGTCCACCAACTCGCCGACCTCGTCGGCGATGTCGTCGGGGCAGCCCTTGCGGGAGATCTGCAGCGCCTCGTCCAGCCCGCGCCCGAGCCGGAGCACGTTGGCCAGGCGCTGGGTCCAGTCCCCGAGGGCCTCAAGCTTCCCGATCCGCGCCGCCGCGGACCTGGTGGGGGCCAGCAGCCAGGGAACGCCGACCACCGCCAGGAGCACCAGGGCCCCGCCGATGAACACGCCGGTGATCAGCCACACCCCGATCCCGGCCACCGTGCCGGCGACCAGGCGCGTACGGCGCGCCATCGCGGCATCCCGGGACGCCAGTTGGCGCCCGGCCCGGAGCCGCGCGGTCAGGGACGGCCCGGCGGGCCGGGTGGTGCCGGCGATCCCGGCGGCCAGCCCGACGAGCCCGGCGGCGACGGCAATCCCGCACACCACCCACAGCAGGAGCGTCGTCACAGGGCCGCCTCCGCAACGAGCAGCGGCAGCCGCGCCTGCCAGGCACCGTCGGCCGCGTTCAGGAGCTCTGGGTTGAAGCCGGCGCGCCGCAGGTCGTTGATGCACCGCGGGTGCATGAGGGGTACGGCCCGCGGCTCGCCCCACTCCGGGCGCGGCCCGAAGACGAGGTTGGTCTCGGGGCGGCCGCCTTCGCCGATGCCGGTGACCTCCAGGACGTGGGAGACGAACCGGTGCCGGTGCCCGCCGATCTTCGTCTCGTCGACGGAGGAGACGAACACGATGAAGTGGAGTCCGTTCGCGGCCTGCCGGTAGGCGAGCTGCTCGGACATGTTGGCCTGGGCGAGGAGGTAGAGCTCGGCGATCCGGTCGAACACCACCGACGGGTGGATGGCGTGGAGGGTGCACAGGTTGCCGCCGGCCCCGTTGGTCATCGCCTGCAGCATCGCCACGATCTCCGGCCCCCGGACCTCGCCGACCACAATCCGCGTGAGCGTCATCCGCAGCGCCCGGTACATCAGGTCCATCAGCGTGATCTCGCCGGCGGCGTGCCCGGCGACGACCTCGCCGTTGGACTCGCGGGCCTCCATCGGCACGACCTGCCGGTGGTGGCCGTTCTCATGGGCGAACAGCTCGTACTCGGTCTCCAGCGTCGCGAACCGCTCGTCCGGATCGATCTCCCGCAGCAGCGCCCGCAGCAGCGTGGTCTTCCCGGCGGCCTGCCCGCCGACGACCATCACGTTCTTCTCCGCGCGCACGCAGGCCCGCAGGAAGGCCTCCAGCGTCGTGTCCAGCATTCCCCGCCCGACGAGCTGGGGGAGGTCGGCGTGCTGCATGGTGTGCCGGCGGATCGTCACGTACGTACCGGGCGTGACGTCGATGACGGCCTGCAGACGCGACCCGTCGGACAGCCGGAGCGCCAGGAACGGGTCCGCCGTCGACAAAGACCGCTCGGACTGACCCGTCGTACGCCGCGCCAGGTCCCGCAGCAGCTCCCGCAGCTCCTCGTCGGAATCGGCAACCGGCGCCACCTGGACGCGCCGCCCGTCGGTGAAGTCGAGCCACGTGTCCGCGTGACCGTTGATGAAGATGTTCTCCACGGCAGGGTTGTCGAGGTGCTGCTGCAGACGCCCCGCCCGGAACTGCAGGTCGAACACGGCCTGCGCGACCGCGGCGTCCTCGGCCTGCGACGTCGCCGCCCCGCGCTTGACGGCCTCGGCGTCCGACCACACCGCCACCTGCTGGTTGATCAGGTGCCGGCCCTGCTGCTCCTGCGCTGCCACCCCGAGGCCCGGCTGGCTGCGCAACAGGTCGGTCAGCCGCTCGCCGACTTCCTTCTTGATGAGGCGGACCGCGGCGTAGTCGACGGCGGCCGCGCCTGAGGGCCTGGTGGCGGGCGCGGTGAGCACCTGCCGCGGGTCCGCGTGCCCCGTACGGGGGGCCTGGGCGGTCCAGGGGGCGGCGAGGCGGGCCTGGAGGGTGGTGTCGTGGACCAGAGGGTTGCCGTGCAGGGGGTTAGCGCGCACCGGCCGCACCCTCCAGCACCGCGCCCGGCGGGGCGAGGAGGGAGCGGCGGACCAGCACCAGCTCCTGCACCCGTACGGTCGCCGACCGGGCCGCCCGCATCAGCTCACCCGACTCGAACCGCCTCGGCGCCTCAGCCCCGTCGGAGAGCACCGAGGCTTCCGCGGGCCGCCAGGGCAGCACCGCGGTCACCGGCGCTCCGAGATGCCTGCGGACGTCCTCCTTCGCGTACGGGCCCTCGTCGACCAGGAGCACACCGACCGGCGAGCCTGCCCCGACGGCCCCCTGCAGGGCGCGCAGCCGGACCTGCGCGCCCTGCAGGCCGCGCAGCGTGTTCCGGGCCACCAGCAGCACCGCGTCAGCCCGCTTGACGACCGCGGCGCCACCCGCCATCGCTCCCCGGCGGCCGAGGTCGACCAGGACGTCGAAGCCCTGCTCCTCGATCCCGGCGAACAACTCGGCCAGCGGCGCCCACACCGGCTCCAGCGCCGAGGCGTGCGACGGGTCGTAGATCCCCGGCAGCACCAGCCGGTCCCGACTCACCGCATCGGTCACATCGACCAGCTGCCGCCAGAACGCCTCGTCCAACTGGCCCTGACGGCCCGCCACAGCGAGGTTGCGCAACCCGTACGCATTGTCCAGCGTCCCCTGCAGCGCCCCGGGCAGCACCGCCCCACCGTCCGGATCGGCCTCCGCAAGCACCACCCGCCGCCCCTCGGCGAGCGGCCACGCCATCAACAGCGCCATCGCCGCCGTGGTGGCGCCCGGCGCTCCCAGCCCGCCGGCGAGTGCAATGACCGCCATGTCAGCCCTCCCGCGCAGCGACGATGAGCGCAACCGCCCCGGTGGCGACCTGGGCGGCCAGCGAGGGCCCGGTGCCTACGGGTACCGCCACGTCCACGACGACCATCCCGGTGGCCGGGGCCGGCGGCCCGACGGCCACGACCCTGGCCGCCACCGTGGCGGGGACCAGATCCTCCTCCACCCGCCCCCCGTCCGCGGCCGCCGGCCCGGGCGTCGACACGATCAGGACCTCCTGCCCGGGCGAGAGCGGACTGGCCGGCAGCTGCGACGGCTTGAGGGCCACCCCCACCAGCTGCTCGCCCGCCTCCACCAGGGACTCGGCAGTAACCTGCGACGGCGACAACAGCCCGCCGGCCGTAAGGCCGACAGCAGCCCGCTGCCCGACCACCCGGGCCTTCTGCGAGGCCGGGACGGCCTTGACTGCGGGGTCCAGCGCCAGCGACGCCACCGCCAGGTCGCCGCCCGTAATGGCAGCGCCCACCGGCACGTCCCTGGCCACCACCAGGACGGCCGTCCGCTCACCGGACGCGGTGAACAGCAGCGCGCCCGACAGGCCTCCCGCACAGATCAGCGCGACCGACACGGCGATCAAGCCGGGTCGCCGACGGCGCTGCCGCAACACCCGGGGTGCAGCCGCGGGCGCCGTGGCGGAAGCCCCGGGCCACGGAGCGGCCGCCGAACCCGGCCCCGGCGAGATCGTAGTGCCCACGTGCGACGCCTCCCGAAACGAAGTGAATCCGTACGCCAACCGGCCCCCACACGACTGCAGTTCACGGACGAATCCCGACGTGACGCACACCTCCACCGCGCCACCACAATCATCCGCAACAGAGCGCTGCCCCTGCGCCCACCGCTGCCCCGATTACGCCGTGAGACAGGGCAGAACGGGACGCACGAGCGGAAGAGGGTCCCTCACGGCGCCCTCCCCAACTGCTCGCCGGGCAGGCAGCCCCCACCCTCCAGCTCCGCATGAAATCGCGTTTGCAACCAAATTGATCTGCGGTGGATCGTAGTCGGAACCACGCGGCATGAACGTGCAGATCCTTCCGAGACCCCGTGGATGCGAGGCTTGTTTTACTGCATAACGAGTCCACAGTCTGTTCGAGTGGACGTAGTTTGTGATCTCTCAACTCGATGTAGCACCAGGTGAATGGCCTCTTCTGGCTGTCCTGGAGGTCGCTGGCGGAGGTGGTGAAGCTCTTGTACTTTGGCTCGTTTTTGCTCCAGTAATGCCCTGTATGCGCTACCGAAGGTGCGGGTTGTCGTACATCTGATCCCTTGTGAGATGTTCGCTATTCGCTTGCGGGCAAGAGATGCAACTAGGTGCCGCCGTGACTTGAGCGGCGACCGGGCGGCCTCAAGGCCCGGCAAGGGGCGGAACTGCGCCCCATGGCACGGCCGTCAGACGGGACCGCGAACGACCCGGGACCTTGCGCCTGAACTCGCCTTCACCGGTGGAGCCCCCGCGCTGACGGCCCCCGACACCACCCGTACGAACCGGGACTCCTCATCGCCCCGCCTTCGGCTGTGACGGGCCGGTGGGGCCGTCCCTGAGAGGGGTCCGGCGCCGATGGCATCAGCCACGGGCGGCCGCAGCCCGACCTGGGCTGTACCGTGGCAGCCATGGACGGGGCTTTTCCCCAGGCTCCAACAGTTCGCCGGAAGGCAGTCCAGCGAGTGCACCGAAATCAACTGAATGAAAACGGCAGCCTCGGCTGACAAACCTGCAGCTCAGGAAGTGTCGACCCCGCGCCCGCGGGGATGCTCCCTCCCGGGCGAGGGTGACCGCTTCTTCGACTGGGTCGACCCCGCGCCCGCGGGGATGCTCCGCGGCCTTCCGGGGCCTGGCAGTCGTCAGCCGCGTCGACCCCGCGCCCGCGGGGATGCTCCGGCGCGGGCGGACGCTCCCCGGATGCAGGAGCTGTCGACCCCGCGCCCGCGGGGATGCTCCGCCGCGTACACCTCCTCCTCGCCGGCCACCGGCCGTCGACCCCGCGCCCGCGGGGATGCTCCGGTGACTGAGGCTCAGTGGGAGTCTGCTACTCCGTCGACCCCGCGCCCGCGGGGATGCTCCGGGGTCCGGCAAGGGCACCGTGTCGGCCGCGGTGTCGACCCCGCGCCCGCGGGGATGCTCCGGCGGAGGCCGCGAAGGCGGCGGCGGTCGCGGAGTCGACCCCGCGCCCGCGGGGATGCTCCGTCGCGGCGGCTGGTTGCCAAATCTCTGGAATGGTCGACCCCGCGCCCGCGGGGATGCTCCGGGGGCGGCGCGCCTGTTGGAGGAGGGCGAGTAGTCGACCCCGCGCCCGCGGGGATGCTCCGGGGGCGGCGCGCCTGTTGGAGGAGGGCGAGTAGTCGACCCCGCGCCCGCGGGGATGCTCCTACTACCTGGCGAAGCCGATCGATATTTCGGAGGTCGACCCCGCGCCCGCGGGGATGCTCCGGCCGACCGCTCAGGCCTGGCTCGCGGGCCGCGGTCGACCCCGCGCCCGCGGGGATGCTCCGGCGGTCGCGGCGCTGTTTCTGGTTGGCGATCCGTCGACCCCGCGCCCGCGGGGATGCTCCGGGAAAATCTTCGTCCACCGCAGGTCAGAGGGGGTCGACCCCGCGCCCGCGGGGATGCTCCGTCGTCTCCCATGTCGGGGGTCTCGATCGACTGGTCGACCCCGCGCCCGCGGGGATGCTCCGCTGGTCGCGAGCATGAGGCTCGCCCGCCGGCAGTCGACCCCGCGCCCGCGGGGATGCTCCCGGAGGGGACACCACGGATGTCCCCCTCCTCGAGTCGACCCCGCGCCCGCGGGGATGCTCCGGCGGACGCCGGAGCGACGCAGTCCGGCGGCAAGTCGACCCCGCGCCCGCGGGGATGCTCCTGCCTCCTGGTACCAGAGCTCCTCGGCGATCAGGTCGACCCCGCGCCCGCGGGGATGCTCCGCCGTGGAGGCGCAGGCCTTGGCTGGCGAAGTGGTCGACCCCGCGCCCGCGGGGATGCTCCGCCGCGCAAGCCAGTCGCCGCCCGCCCCGCGGGGTCGACCCCGCGCCCGCGGGGATGCTCCGATCAACGCGATCCGGCGTGTCCCCGGGGCGACGTCGACCCCGCGCCCGCGGGGATGCTCCTCGCGGGCCGATCCAGACAGGATGTGACCCGGAGTCGACCCCGCGCCCGCGGGGATGCTCCGGAGCTGGAAAAGTGGATCTTCCCGACCTTCGGGTCGACCCCGCGCCCGCGGGGATACTCCGACGAAGCTGCAGGCCGGCGCCGAGCTGGACCTGTCGACCCCGCGCCCGCGGGGATGCTCCGGTACATCAATGGGAGCGCCAAGGTACATCCTTGTCGACCCCGCGCCCGCGGGGATGCTCCGCCGAGTACGCAGCCGCCGTGTACCGCGACCTGGTCGACCCCGCGCCCGCGGGGATGCTCCGAACGAGGACCGCGTGAAGGAGATCGCGCGCCTGTCGACCCCGCGCCCGCGGGGATGCTCCGCCGACGTCGCCCTCGCCGTCCACGTCGGTGCGGTCGACCCCGCGCCCACGGGGATGCTCCGGCGAGGGACGACCTCGTTGAGTGCCGCACCATGTCGACCCCGCGCCCGCGGGGATGCTCCGCCACCAACTACCGGTGCACCGCCTGCCCCTACGTCGACCCCGTGCCCGCGGGGATGCTCCGGAACAGGCCCTTCAGCTGCTACGGGTGTCGAAGTCGACCCCGCGCCCGCGGGGATGCTCCGGCGCCGTCGAGTATCGACCGGCACCTGGCCGGGTCGACCCCGCGCCCGCGGGGATGCTCCCCGTGCCCCAAGTAGTTCACCGCTCGGTGCGTAGAGCGGTGAGCCGGTCCTTGTACAGAGTCCCGCGAATTCGGTAGCCGTGTGTTCGGTCGGCGCGTTCACCTCCAGGAACCGGTGCGCCCTTGCCTTCCTACCGCCGCCCTCAGCTGCGCGGCCCGGCACGAGGGCGGGTCGAGCGGGATGTCGTACCCCGCGATGGCCGCGGAGATCCGAGGCAAGGCGGCGTGGACCCGGTGGTGTGTGCCTGCGTACGAGGGGTCGAGACGGGAGGCGTCCACACCGAGGGCGGACGCCAGCGCCTCCAGCACTACCGGGGAGGGCGTACGGACGCCCCGTTCGATGCCCTTCACCATCGGGAGGGATACGTGGGACTCGCGGGCCAGATCGGCCTGCGTCATGCGTCGGCTCCGGCGCCGCGCGGCGATGCGCTGCCCGATGTGCTCGGCCATCCGCGCACCGTACCGCGCCGCGAACCCTCCGGTGGGGCCTACGACTTCACGATGCCGACGAGGTCGTGCAGCGAATCGATCGACCAGTCCGCAGCCGCACGCACGGCCGGATCGTCGGCCCACCAGAACCCCCACGGCCCGCGACGTAGATGTGCGGTCCGCAGACCGGCGGCCGAGGCCGGGAGCACATCGTTCTGCGGGTGGTCACCGACGTACAGGGTCGCCGCGGGGGCCGAGCCGGACACCTCCAACACCCGGGTGAAGAAAGCACGATCAGGCTTCGCAACCCCCCATTCTCCGGACGTGCACACCAGGTCGGCGGGCAGATCGAGCGCGCGCAAGAGCTTGCCCGCCTTGGGGGATTGATTGCCCGCGACGACCACCCGGGCTCCGGCTGCTCGTACCGCTGCGAGGGCGGGCCGCACGTCGTCGTACAGGTCGGACTCATCCAGCTGCTCGCCACCGCCGGCCGCTTCTCGGGCCGCATACTCCGCACCCACGTCGATCCCGGGGCGGAGCAGTCGGAGCGCGTCGGCGTTGTCGCGGCCGTCGACGACGACAGCGCCCACGAGCGCGGACAGGGTATGCCGCGGCACACCGAGCCAGTCGGCCCAAGCCGCCCAGTAGCGGTCATCGCGGGTCAGGGTCTCGCCTACGTCCAGCACCACGGTACGGATCACTTGCACAGAGTAGAGTCACGGACACGCGAAGCCGCCCCCTCCCGCCCGAAGGGCGCGGTGGGCGGGGTTCTGGAATCCGACCTTGCGCCCGCGGGGATGACATCGCCGTTTGTGGCTGGTCGGGTTCGTTGCCGAAGTAGTCGCCCAGGACGTGCTGCTGGTCAGGCGGATGCGCGGGCGTCGTTCGGGCCCGGGGGCGAGCCCAACGAACCCGGTGAGCGTCGGCCGAATCCGTGGGCGGCCTGGACGGGATCGGTGAGGTCAACCGGTACCGCGCTCGCGAGGATGCTCCGCGGACCGCCGATCTGGCGGTGACGCTGGGTGGGAAGCCGTGTGCAGTTGCGTCTGACCCTGGGCCATTTCGCTCCGCTGGGGCCTGTACCTTGTCCGGCATGGACGCGTTTCCCGCCAGCCTCCAACAGTCAACTTGCCGGTTGCCTGTTCAAGGAGCGGGGCGAATGCAACTGAATGAAATCGGCCTGATCCTCTGGCAAAGTGCCAGCTCAACAAGTGTCGAACCCGCGCCCGCGGGGATGCTCCGCAGGCGCTCCCCTGAAGGTTCGCGCGGACGTCGTCGAACCCGCGCCCGCGGGGATGCTCCCGGAAGTTCCGGCGCGTCCATTGTCGGATTCGAGTCGAACCCGCGCCCGCGGGGATGCTCCGAGCTGTCCGTGGGCACCCGCTACACATTCCTGGTCGAACCCGCGCCCGCGGGGATGCTCCGTCCGGCCGGCCGGTGTCGAGCCCGTGCAGCCGGTCGAACCCGCGCCCGCGGGGATGCTCCGGAGGCGCCGCTCCCCTGGTGCACGCACTTCCGGTCGAACCCGCGCCCGCGGGGATGCTCCGGGTCCATGGCGCTGGGTGCGCTTTTCGTCGCCGTCGAACCCGCGCCCGCGGGGATGCTCCGCGAATCTCCCTGAACTGCTTCCGGGGCGTGCCGTCGAACCCGCGCCCGCGGGGATGCTCCGCGCTGCCAGGAACTGGTCGGCGGTGAGTGGGGGTCGAACCCGCGCCCGCGGGGATGCTCCGGCCAAGCGCCGCCAGAAGAGCGCCTACCTCTGGTCGAACCCGCGCCCGCGGGGATGCTCCGCAGTCGGCGGCCGAGCAGGCCGCGGAGATTGCGTCGAACCCGCGCCCGCGGGGATGCTCCGTGCCGTTCGGGGAGCTGGCGAACCGGCCTCGCGTCGAACCCGCGCCCGCGGGGATGCTCCGCCCGGCGGGGGGTGCGCGGTGTTCGCGGGCGGGTCGAACCCGCGCCCGCGGGGATGCTCCGGCCCGGGGCCGTCCGGCCCCGGGCCGACCTCTGTCGAACCCGCGCCCGCGGGGATGCTCCGGCCGGGAGGACGAAGTTGTTGCCGGGCATCCAGTCGAACCCGCGCCCGCGGGGATGCTCCTCGGAACTCACGCGCGCGCACGGCTGTGACGACGTCGAACCCGCGCCCGCGGGGATGCTCCGCACACCGGCAACGAGGCGACGGCCAGCCTGATGTCGAACCCGCGCCCGCGGGGATGCTCCGCAGAGAGGTGAGGACGGCGGCTGCCGTGTCGCGTCGAACCCGCGCCCGCGGGGATGCTCCGCGCTGGCCCAGCCCCCGAACCGAGCCGCACGGGTCGAACCCGCGCCCGCGGGGATGCTCCGGGGAAGGGGCTGATCCCGGTGGGGGCGGGCCTGTCGAACCCGCGCCCGCGGGGATGCTCCGACGTGCAGCTCGGCCAGGGCCCCCGCCATCAGGTCGAACCCGCGCCCGCGGGGATGCTCCGGCGCGGCAGCAGGTTCTGCCGTGCCTGCCCGGGTCGAACCCGCGCCCGCGGGGATGCTCCGTACTCCGGCCGGTACGGGTGGGCGGAGATCGAGTCGAACCCGCGCCCGCGGGTATGCTCCGCGGAACCACTTTCCGGCCCCGGTGAACCCGCCGTCGAACCCGCGCCCGCGGGGATGCTCCGAGGATGGCGCGCTGGAGGCGTCCCGTGGCTGAGTCGAACCCGCGCCCGCGGGGATGCTCCGACGAGGGAGGTGTCGGACACGGCAGGTCACCTGTCGAACCCGCGCCCGCGGGGATGCTCCGCGCTAGCACGCCCGCCGAAATTCTGCAAAAGGGTCGAACCCGCGCCCGCGGGGATGCTCCGGAGCCACGCCCATGCCGCTCGGCGACAGCTACGTCGAACCCGCGCCCGCGGGGATGCTCCGACGTCGAAGCGGCCGAAGTCGGCGTCCAGCATGTCGAACCCGCGCCCGTGGGGATGCTCCATGAACCGATCTGCGCTCAGTGGTGCGGACATGGTCGAACCCGCGCCCGCGGGGATGCTCCGTGGGGCGGCTTCTCCTTCTCGGACGACCCGCGGTCGAACCCGCGCCCGCGGGGATGCTCCGCTGCCGAACTCGGTCCAGGGCCCGTCGAGGCTGTCGAACCCGCGCCCGCGGGGATGCTCCGCTAGGACAGCGACCGCCACGGGGACTACCCCGGTCGAACCCGCGCCCGCGGGGATGCTCCGCTAGGACAGCGACCGCCACGGGGACTACCCCGGTCGAACCCGCGCCCGCGGGGATGCTCCAAACGAGTCGTACGGAGAGCGGCCGCCGGCCCCGTCGACCCCGCGCCCGCGGGGATGCTCCGGGCTGCGACCAGCCCTTTCGCGGCGCGACCCGGTCGACCCCGCGCCCGCGGGGATGCTCCGTCCCGAGGCCTGATCGGCTCCTACACCCACGTGTCGAACCTGCGCCCGCGGGGATGCTCCGACCGAGCTCGAGCAGGTCGGCGTGCCGGAGCTGTCGAACCCGCGCCCGCGGGGATGCTCCGTTGGCCGTACGGCGTGCCGAACGGCGTCGGCCAGTCGAACCCGCGCCCACGGGGATGCTCCGGGCCCCTGAGGAAGGGCCGACCAGTCAGTAACGTCGAACCCGCGCCCGTGGGGATGCTCCGTGTCCCGCGGATTCGAGGATCAGGCCGACGTTGTCGACCCCGTGCCCGCGGGGATGCTCCGTACGGCTACGCGTCCACCCTGTCCACGGAGTTGTCGACCCCGCACCCGCGGGGATGCTTCGGCTGCATCACGTTCCGGGCGGACGAGCGAGGGTGCTTCTGCCTTTTCGCAGCTCGGGCGGGCTGTCAGTGGGGCCCCCTAGTGTGTGAGCCCCTGGATGGTTGGCGGTTGGAGGCCTGGTGGATTTACAGGAGCTGGGCGGGCGGCACGAGCCTGCTGTCGTCGGGGCTTTGGCGGTGCTGTGGGGGAAGTCACGGGAGCGGGCGGGGGGTACGACGAGCCTGCTGATGGCGCATCTCCTGGATACCGCTGCCGTTGCCGAGCGGCTGTGGGACGACTTTCTTGCCCCGTCGACGCGGTCGGCGCTGGATGAGGTCGCCGGGGGGCCGGGGCGCGGCCGGAGGCTGTTCGTCTGGTTGTGCGGGGTTCACGACTGGGGGAAGGCGACGCCGGTGCACCAGCGTCTGTGGCCCGAGGGTGCCGAGGCGGTGCGGCGGTCGGGGTTGACGTGGGTCGAGTCGGCGGCTGTGGCGGGGCAGAGGAGCAAACGGCGTTGGCGTCATGACTGGGCCGGCGGGCTGGTGGCACGTGAGCTGTTGACCGCGGCGGGGTGGGGTCCGGGGCAGGTGGACTGGGTGTGGCCGTTGGTGGCGGGGCACCACGGCGCCTTTCCGTCGTTGAAGGATGTGCAGGAGCCGGGTTCTGCGAAGGGGCAGTTGAGGGGCCGGGGGGTCTGGCGCCGGGTGCAGGAGGCGGTGGTGGACGTCTTCACCCGGGAGCTCGGGTTCGGGGGCCTGGGTGAGGTCGAGCCGGCGGTGGTCCCGTCGAGGGCGCTGCAGTTGCAGTTGAGCGGTCTGGTGGTGATGGCCGACTGGATTGCGAGCGACGAGCGCCACTTCCAGGGGGTCGATGATCTGGAGCAGGTGGGTCTGGGCGCGTCGCGTGAGCGGGCGGCCGCGGCATGGGCTGCGCTGGGTCTTCAGCGCGGCTGGGGGTCTTTGGCGCTGCCGGGGCCTGAGGCGTTCGTGGACCGGTTCGGTTACGCTCCGCGGCTGTCGCAGGCCATGGTGGTCGGGGCTGCGCGCCGGATGGGTGGTCCGGGGCTGATGGTGGTCGAGGCCCCGATGGGGGAGGGGAAGACGGAGGCGGCGCACGCGGCGGCCGAGGTGCTGGCTGCGCGGTTCGGGGCGGACGGTGTCTTCGTGGGGATGCCGACCCAGGCGACCAGCGATCCGATGTTCACGCGGACGCGGCGGTGGCTGGGGGCCGTTGATGCCGGTCTCGCCTCGCGGGTGGTGCTGCTGCACGGCAAGCGGGCGTTCAACAGCGAGTGGAAGGACCTCCTGGCCGGCGCGGGCGCGTCTGCGGACGAGGCGTTCCGGGGAGTCGACGAGTACGGGATGGACGACGACCCCTACGGCGTCGGGCACGCCGGATGCGGTGGGCAGGAGCGGCTCGCGCCCGCGGAGTGGTTCCTGGGGCCGAAGCGGGGGCTGCTGGCCCCGTTCGTCGTCGGTACGGTCGACCAGCTGCTGTATGCGGCGACGCGCACGCGGCACGTGATGCTGCGGATGGCCGGGCTGGCGGGCAAGGTCGTCGTGCTGGACGAGGTCCATGCGTGCGACGTGTACATGAGCCAGTTTTTGGGGGAGGCGCTGCGGTGGCTGGGGCAGGCCGGTGTGCCGGTGGTGGCGCTCTCGGCGACGTTGGCGCCGGCGCAGCGGCAGGCCCTGTTCGAGGCGTACCTGGCGGGGGCCGCCTCGCGTGAGGAGCTGAAGGTGGGTGTTCCCGCGCCCGGGGGGTATCCGAGTGTGACGGCCGCCTGGCTGGACGGTGGCGGGGAGCCGCAGTTCCTTGCCGATGCGGTGGGCAGCTGGCGCGCTGACCTCCCGGTGGCGGTCGGTGTGCTGCCGGAGTCGCTGCCCGGTGCGGGCTTTACGCGTGAGGAGCGGCTGCGGCTGCAGGCGGAGGCGGACGCCGCTGTGGGGGACCTGTTGGAGGGGGAGCTCGCCGACGGGGGGACCGCGCTGGTCATCCGGAACTCGGTGGCGCGGGCGCAGAGCCTGTACGAGGAGCTGTGCGGCCGGTTCGGCGGGGACGAGGTGCGGCTGCTGCACGCCCGTTTCACGGTGGCCCGGCGCGCGGACCTGACGCAGGAGTGCCTGCACCTGCTGGGGCCGCGGACGCCGAGGCCGCGGGGCGGGAGGCTGATCCTGGTTGCGACGCAGTTGGCGGAGCAGTCCTTCGATGTCGATGCCGACCTGCTGGTCACCGACCTGGCCCCCGTCGACCTCCTGCTGCAGCGCATCGGGCGGCTGCACCGGCATGACGGGATCTGGCGGCCGGAACGGCTGCGGACGCCCAGGGTGTTCGTCACCGGTTTCGAGCCGCGCCCGGGCCGTGAGCCGGCGTTCGGCTACGCCAGCGAAATGATCTACGGGCGCCACCTGCTGCTGCGTACGGCTGCCGTCCTGCCGGGGGAGGGCGGGGGCTGGTCGGTCCCGGGGGACGTGCCGCGGCTCGTGGAGACCGTCTACGGGCAGGACCCTGCGCTTGTCCCGGATGCGTGGGGGGAGGCGGCTGGGGCGGCCCGGCAGGTGCAGGAGCAGGCGGACCACGAGCGTGCCGCGGTGGCCGCCGGCTTCCTGCTGACGGGTCCGGGCGAGCACGAGCGGCGGTCCCTGGCGGGCCTGCACTACGCGGGGTCGGGGGGCAGCGGGGAGGATGCGCTGCGGGCGGCGGTGCGCGACGGGGACGAGTCCGTGGAGGTCGTACTCGTGGTGCGCCGGGAGGGCGAGGGGGTGTTCCGGACCCTGGCCGGGCGGGCCCTGAGCGTCAACGGGGATGTGGCGCCGGAGGTGCTGGAGGAGGTGGTGGGCTCGACGGTGCGGCTGCCTCCCCGGCTGACGCAGTCGGCTGTGGACCTGAAGCCGCTGCCGGGCTGGCTCGGGCACCCCTGGCTGCGGCGCAGCCGGGCCCTGGTGCTGGACGGCTCGGGCCGGGCCCGCATCGGGGACTTCGCCGTGTCCTACGACGAGGAGTTCGGCCTGCGGCAGCTGTAGGGGGGCGCGGTGCGGGCCCGGTTGTCCGTCGGGGGAGGTCTGTTCGGGGGTGGTGGGCCGCCGGGCGGTGCCCGGCGGCCCGTACCCCGCAGGGCGCGGGGACTACGTGAGCCCCTGGCTGTGATGCAAACAGAAGAGGGGACCATCCCCGTCGGCGCGTACGGCTTGGTGCAGGCCGGCGGGGTCAACTGCGGGATTGTCGCACCTGGTTGTGGAGAAAGCACCCGTGCACCCCAACCCCGCTGCTAGCTTAAACACAAGAGATTCCCTCAAGGGGTACTGATGACGCATGGCTTCTCCCTGACCGATGATCCCTGGCTGCTCTTACCCTCGGCCATAGGCGGTCCGGCACGGCAACACTCTCTGCGGACGGCGCTCCTCGAGGCGCACGGGTTCGGCGACCTGGTGGTGGAGATCCCCACCCAGCGGGCCGCCGTCCTGCGGCAGGCGATGCTCCCGGTCGTCGTCGCCGCACTGGGCCGCCCGGCCGACGAACGTGAGTGGATGACCTGGCACTCCGCGGGCCGCTGGTCGCCGCAGCAGCGCCGGAGACTCGAGGACTACCTCGACGAGCACCAGCACCTGTTCGACCTGTTCGATCCGGTGCATCCCTTCGGTCAGGTCGCCGGGCTGTCCACCGCGAAGGGCGAGACGAAGAACGCCGCCCTGATCGTGGCCACCTCCGCCACCGGGAACAACGTGCCCCTCTTCGCCTCCCGCACGGAGGGCGACACCTGCTCGCTGACTGCGGCGCAGGCGGCGCACTGGCTGCTGCACACCCAGTGCTGGGACACCGCAGCCATCAAGACCGGTGCGGCGGGCGACCCGCAGGCGAAGGCGGGCAAGACCACCGGCAATCCGACGGGCCCGCTGGGGCAGTTGGGCGTGACGCTCCTCGCCGGCCGGACCCTGTTCGAGACGCTGCTGCTGAACATCCCCGTCGGCGCCCCGCCGACCTCGACCGACCTGCCCCAGTGGGACAGGCGCGACCCCGCAGCCCCCCGGCCGGCCGGCAGCCCCCAGTGGCAGACCCGCGCCCCCGAAGGCCTCCTCGACCTGTGGACCTGGCAGTCCCGAAGGATCCGCCTCTTCCCCGAGGCCACCGACGAGGGTCTGCGGGTCACCCGGGTCCTGGTCGCCGCCGGGGACCGGATGCCCCACACCCCCGAGACCGAGCCGCACACCATGTGGCGCCTCGAGCCGACCGGCACCCGCACCTCCCCCAAAACCAAGGCGAAAGCCGGTGCCGTCGCCGCGCTGCCGCGCCGCCCGCTGCGCCTCCAGCCGGGGAAGGCCGCCTGGCGGGGCCTGGACGCACTCCTGGCACCCGAACGGCAATCCCGCGAGGCAGGGGAGAAGACCAGCGGGTTCGCCACCAGCCGGATCCTCGACCAGGCCGGAGGCCTCGCCGTCGAACTCGGCGGGACGTACCCGCTGCGGGTGGAGCTCTCCGGCATCGCCTACGGCAACCAGTCGGCCGTCATCGACGACGTCATGTTCGACGCCCTGCCCCTGCCGCTGGCCGCACTCGACGCCGACAGCGACGTCCGCGCCGCCCTCCTCGAAGTCGCCGCACAGGCCGAACAACTGGCCACGGCCGTCAACCACCTCTCCGCCGACCTGCGGCGCGCCCTGGGCGCCGACCCGATCCCCTGGGACAAGGGCCAGCGCCCCGGCGAACTCGTCCTGCACGCCCTCGACCCGCTGGTGCGGCGCCTGCTGTCCGGGATGAGGGACGTGGACGACCTCGAACGCATCGAAGCCGGCCAGCTCGCCTGGGAACAACTGGCCTGGTCACGCACCGCGGACATCTCCGACCGGCTCCTGCAGGCCGTACCCGTCGGCGCGTTCGCCGGCAGAACCACCTCCCAGGGCGAAGGCAAGCCGGAACACACCCACCGCGCCTCGTCCGCCGAAGCGTCCTTCCGCAGGCGCCGCGCGGAGATCCTCCACCGCGCCGACGCCCACCGGCGCGCCCAGGCCGCCACCGCTGCCGGCGACGGCCCGGCCTCCGGCAGCGCGGCCCCCGGCCACCCGTAGTCGGCACCGCCACAGCCCGTACGGCCCCGGCACCCCGCGGGGCCGTGCAACAGGCCGCGCGGATCCGCTCCGCCCACTCTCCCCCGGCCGCCGGGCCCGCAGGCGTACCCTGCGGCACCCACCGGCACCCGCCCGTACGCATCCGTCCCACGGCACCGCAGTCTCACCACGTCTGGATACGGTCATGACCGAAGAACAACGCCCCAAGCAGAGGATCTGGCACCTCTACATCGGCGCCGACGGCACCTGGAGGCGCAAGGACGGGACCGCCGCCCAGCGGCGCCCGCCCGGCGAGGACCTCGCCGTCCTGCGCAAGGGACTGAGCCGTCCCGCCGGCACCGTGCTGGAGATGTTCCCCTTCTACACCTGCGAGGTCGACGACTTCGCCGCCCGCCGCGGCGAGGTCTCCGCCGCCCAGGAGGCCGAACACATCGCGCTCGCCCTCTACGGGCTGCACCAGCAGAGCCAGGAGGCGCCGATGCACCGCGACGGCATCAGCCTCGGCCGCGCCGTACGCGCCCTGCGCCACCACGACCGCACCAGCGACGAAGCCGTCGACCGGCGCTTCCAGCAGACCTTCTCCGCCACCTCCACGGCCGCCCTCCAACTGCGCCTGCGCGGCCTGGTCACCCAGCTGAGGGACATCAGGCAGCCCCTCGACTACAACGCCCTGGCCGCCGACATCCTCCGCTGGAACCGCCCGGACTCCCGCAACCGCGTACGCCGCCGCTGGGGCCTGGACTACCACGTCTGGACCCAGAAGCCCCCGACGGACCCGCCGACCGGCACCTGACCCACCCACCCGCCGCGAACCGACGGGTACGGCACCCCCTCCCTGCCCGCACGCGCCCCGGCCGCCCGCCGCCCGCGCACACACGCCTTCACACGACCTGGAGCCACCCGATGAACCAGCGCCTCTACATCGACGTACACGTCATCCAGACCGTCCCGCCGGCCAACCTCAACCGCGACGACCAGGGCAACCCCAAGGAAGCCGTCTACGGAGGCGTCCGCCGCTCCCGCGTCTCCTCCCAGGCCTGGAAGCGGGCCACCCGCCGCCACTTCGACGAGCACACCCCCGAGCCCCAGCGCGCCACCCGCACCCGGCGCCTCACCGCCGAACTCACCACCCGCATCACCGCCGCCACCGGCCTCGACGACCGCGCCGCGGCCGAACGGATCGCCGCCGCCCTCCTCGACCAGCTCGGCATCAGCCAGGGCAAGAAGGCCGGCGACACCGCCTACCTCCTCTTCTACGGCAACGCCCAACTCGACGCCGTCGCCGCCCTCGTCACCGACAGCGCCGCCGACCTCGCCGCCCTCGACGACAAGCCCCTGGCCGAGGCGGTCAAGGACCTCCCCGTCGCCGACGCCTTCGCCACCGGCCACCCCGTCGGCGTCGCCCTCTTCGGCCGCATGGTCGCCGACATCCCCAAGCTCAACGTCGACGCCGCCGTCCAGGTCGCCCACGCCCTGTCCACCCACGAAACCCAGCTCGAATTCGACTACTTCACCGCCGTAGACGACCAGAACGAGCGCGACGAGACCGGCGCCGGAATGATCGGCACCATCGGCTTCAACTCCGCCACCCTCTACCGCTACGCCACCGTCGGCTTCCCCCAGCTCACCGACAACCTCGGCGGCGACACCGAAGCCGCCCTCGACGCCCTCGACCGGTTCGTCGACAGCTTCGCCCGCTCCGCACCCACCGGCTACGAGAACTCCTTCGCCCACCGCACCCGCCCCAGCCTCGTCGCCGTCGTCGTCCGCACCGACCAACCGGTCAACCTCGTCTCCGCCTTCGAGGAACCCGTCGCCTCCGAAGCCGGCATCCAGGCCCACTCCGCCCGCCGCCTCGCCAAGGAACACCTCCAGGCCACCGCCGTCTGGGGCGACACCCCCCTCTACCACGCCGCCGCCCACACCTTCCCCGCCGACGAGCCCCGCACCAAGGACACCGCCGAAGCCCTCACCCAGGCCTTCGGCGACCCCGTCACCTTCAACGACCTGCGCACCACCCTGCGCGCCCGCATCACCAGCGCCCTGGAGACCCAGGCGTGAGCACCCCCGACCCGCGCTCCGTCCTCCTGCTCCGCCTCGCCGGCCCCATGCAGTCCTGGGGCGACCGCAGCGCCTTCAACCGGCGCGAGACCCGGCCCGAACCCACCAAGTCCGGCATCGTCGGCCTCCTCGCCGCCGCCGCCGGCCGCCCCCGCCACGCCCCCGTCGACGACCTCGCCGGACTCGCCCTGGGCATCCGCATCGACCAGCCCGGCAGCATCCTGCGCGACTACCACACCGTCGGCGACTACCGCGGCCGGCCCCTCCTGTCCGCCGCCGTCACCGCCAAAGGCCAGCAGAAACCCACCTCACCCGCCAAACACACCCACATCACCCAGCGCTTCTACCTCCAGGACGCCGTCTTCCTCGCCGCCCTCGAAGGCCCCGAAGGCCTCATCGACACCCTCGCCCACGCCGTCACCCACCCCGCCTTCCCCCTCGCCCTGGGCCGCCGCTCCTGCCCGCCCGCCCAACCCCTCTACCTCGGCCGCCGCACCGCCCCCCTCGAAGACGCACTCCGCGACGAACCCTGGCAGGCCACCGAGACCGTACGCACCCGCTGGGGCCGCAACCACCACAACGCAGCGCGCATCGACCTGCCCGCCACCCTCGACGACCCCACCGGAGACGACGTCCGCGACGACGTCCCCCTCTCCTTCGCCCCCCACAACCGCACCTACACCACCCGCCGCACCCGCCACACCTACCTCCAGGCCCCCACCGGCCTCACACCCGACCCCGCACCCCCCGGCCACCCCACCGGCGGCCACGACCCCTTCGCCCTCCTGGGCTGGTGACCCGCATGCCCTACCTCTCCCGCATCCGCATCAACCCCCTGCGCGCCGAAAGCCGACGCCTCCTCGCCAGCCCCCGCGCCCTGCACGCCGCCGTCCAAGGCGGCCTCCCCGCCACCCCCGACCAGGCACGCACCCTCTGGCGCCTCGACCCCGACAACCCCCACCGCCCCCACCTCTTCGTCCTCACCACCGACAAACCCGACTGGACCCACCTCGTCGAAACCGCCGGCTGGCCCGGCGCCGAAGGCGAGCACTACGCCGTACGCGACTACACCCCCCTCCTCCAGCAGCTCGCCACCGGCCGCAGCTTCGCCTTCCGCCTCACCGCCAACCCCGTCCAGAACACCACCACCCCCACCAAGCCCACCGAACGCCAGCAGCAGCGCATCGACGCCGGCGGCCGCCGACGCGGATTCCGCCTCGGCCACCGCACCGCCACCGCCCAACTCGACTGGTTCCTCAAACGAACCGACCGCTGGGGCTTCGACATCCCCACCGCCCCCCACCTCGACGACACCCGCACCACTGACGGACACCCCCCGCGCGACCTCCGCATCACCACCCGCCGGCGCCACACCTTCGACAAGGGCCCTACCACCAAGGAAGCCCGCGTCGTCATGAGCGCCGTCACCTTCGAAGGACACCTCCGCGTCACCGACCCCGCCCTCCTCACCCACCACCTCCTGTCCGGCATCGGCCCCTCCAAGGCCTACGGATGCGGACTCCTCACCCTCGCCCCCATCCCCGAAAGGCCGTGACACCCCGTGCCCGACATCTGGTGGAAGGCCGACCCCCAGGACCTCCACCGCCTCGTCGACCGCGTCTCCAGCGTCTACGTCGAACGCAGCCACCTCGACCGCGACGAGAACGCCGTCGTCATCATCAACAAGCACCAGACCGTCCGCGTCCCCGCCGCCATGGTCGCCGTCATGCTCCTGGGCCCCGGAACCCGCGTCACCCACGGCGCCGTCCGCCTGCTCGCCGACTCCGGCACCACCGTGTGCTGGGTCGGCGAGCAGGGCGTCCGCATGTACGCAGCCGGCCTCGGCCCCAGCCGCGGCGCCGGCCTCCTCCACCGCCAGGCCTGGCTCGTCACACGCCCCAAGGAACGCCTCGCCGTCGCCCGCACCATGTACGGCATGCGCTTCCCCGGCGAAGACGTCACCGGCCTCACCATGCAACAGCTCCGCGGCCGCGAAGGCACCCGCGTCCGCAAGATCTACCGCGCCCACGCCGCCCGCACCGGCGTCACCTGGAACGGCCGCGACTACAAACCCGGCGACGCCTTCGCCGCAGGCGACGACCTCAACCGCCTCCTGTCCGCTGCCCACGCCGCCCTGTACGGCATCTGCCACGCCGTCATCACCGGCCTCGGCGCCAGCCCCGGCCTCGGCTTCGTCCACACCGGCAAAGCCACCTCATTCGTCCTCGACATCGCCGACCTCTACAAAGCCGAATACACCATCCCCCTCGCCTTCGACCTCGCAGCCCAGGGCCTCACCGAGGAACGCGACGCCCGCCTCGGCCTGCGCGACCTCGTCGCCCGCCACAAACTCCTCGGCCGCATCGTCAACGACGTCAAGAACCTCCTCACCCCCGAAGGCACCGACGCCGACGACCACGAAGCAAACCTCCTGTGGGACGAACACCTCGGCACCGTCCCCGGCGGCACCAACTACGCCGCCCACGCCGACCTCTCGCCCCACGGCATGACTGACAACCACATCGCGGTCATCGGCCCCGACCCCGACGAGCCCGACCCCACACCATGACCGTCATCATCCTCATCGCCGCCCCCGAAGGCCTCCGGGGACACCTCACCCGCTGGATGGTCGAAGCCAGCGCCGGCGTCTTCGTCGGCAACCCCAGCCGCCGCATCCGCGACCGCCTCTGGGAACTCCTCGCCACCCGAATCGGCGACGGCCAGGCCATCCTCATCGAACCCGCCCCCAACGAACAGGGCTGGGCTGTCCGCACCGCAGGCCGCAACCGCTGGCAACCCGTCGACTTCGACGGCCTCATCCTCTCCGCCCGCCCCAAAACCCAACTAAACGAAAACAGCCCCACGCCCCGATAGAACCCCAGCTCAGGAAGTGTCGACCCCGCGCCCGCGGGGATGCTCCGCCGGGATTGTCCTCCCCCGTACCGCGGCTGCACGTCGACCCCGCGCCCGCGGGGATGCTCCGGAGACCCGGAACTACGTCAAGGTCATCACGCGGTCGACCCCGCGCCCGCGGGGATGCTCCGTGATGGCGACCCCCACGACTGGGCGCGGGCCCGTCGACCCCGCGCCCGCGGGGATGCTCCGGGAGCACCCTGGCCCCAAAAGTGATGTGTGTGGTCGACCCCGCGCCCGCGGGGATGCTCCTTGTGCGGGGGCTGGATATCCCGCCGGGAAAACGTCGACCCCGCGCCCGCGGGGATGCTCCCAGGACGACGGCGACGGTCACGGCGATCTCCCGGTCGACCCCGCGCCCGCGGGGATGCTCCGCCGTGCGCGTCGCCCTTGGACGGGTCGTCCCGGTCGACCCCGCGCCCGCGGGGATGCTCCGCACTTCGACGGCCACGACCGCGTGGTCATCGTGACGGACGTCGACCCCGCGCCCGCGGGGATGCTCCGGCCTGATTGGTGAGGCAGGCGTGCACAGGCCGGTCGACCCCGCGCCCGCGGGGATGCTCCGCTGACGAAGTCGATGCCGCCGTCTCGCAGGCCGTCGACCCCGCGCCCGCGGGGATGCTCCGGACGCGGCCGCCGTCTCCCGCGTCTCCCACCCGTCGACCCCGCGCCCGCGGGGATGCTCCGATGATCGTGTCGTCATCGTTTCCGGCGGTGGAGTCGACCCCGCGCCCGCGGGGATGCTCCCTGGCACGGGACCACGATCGACAGGGTCTTCAAGTGGACCCCGCGCCCGCGGGGATGCTCCGGTGCGCACCGTGTGAGTGCTCCGGGGCGAGGAGTGGACCCCGTGCCCGCGGGGATGCTCCGCAGTCGTGGCGAGATTGACGGCGGGTGCAGGGGTGGACCCCGCGCCCGCGGGGATGCTCCCGGCGAGCGCCACACGCTCCGCGTCGCCTGCCGGTGGACCCCGCGCCCGCGGGGATGCTCCGACCGGGGCGGCCGCGTTCTACGCGGCCCCGGCGTGGACCCCGCGCCCGCGGGGATGCTCCGTCGTACCGCAGCGCCCCGCCGGCGCGCTTCCCGTGGACCCCGCGCCCGCGGCGCCCGCGGGGATGCTCCGAGGACCGCGGTGTACAGCGGGTCCCGGCGGGGGTCGACCCCGCGCCCGCGGGGATGCTCCGTTCTCAGACGGGCTGTCCTCATTCTCGATCGGGTGGACCCCGCGCCCGCGGGGATGCTCCGTATGCCGCGCGCAGCTCCGGGCGGACGGACCAGTGGACCCCGCGCCCGCGGGGATGCTCCGAGGACACCTGCGGTGTGCAGGCGCCAGTCGGCGTCGACCCCGTGCCCGCGGGGATGCTCCGGGGGTGCCGACCACCATCCCTTCGGGGGTTGGGTCGACCCCGCGCCTGCGGGGATGCTCCGCGAGTGCAGTTCACCCTCGCGTACGGAGAGGCGTCGACCCCGCACCCCGCGGGGATGCGCCGGCGGTCTTCGGCGGCGGCACGATCACCGAGATGTGGACCCCGCGCCTGCGGGGATGCTCCGAGCTGGATGCCACGTCCAGATAGCGTACGGAAGTCGCGGCCAGACTCGCAGCGGGTGTGCCAGGTCTGTGCGGTGTGGGTGGTGTTTACACGCTGCAGGCCCCTCCTCTGGCGCGGGGTGGCCCAGGGACGGTCAGTGGAGTGCTGGGAGGCGGGTCCGTAGAGGGCGGTGGGCTGGCCGGTCATCAAGGCTTCAAGGCGCGGTTAGGTACGGGGTTCCTTCCTCGAAGGGGGCAGGCGGGCCCGGTTCAGGGGCGATAAACCGTGTGGAGGTGGCGCAGGGTGCGGTGCCCGCGTTCGGTGACCTCGGGGTCGCCGTGGCGGGTGCCGTAGGCGATTCCGGAGACGGCGTCGAAGGCGGCTTCGCAGTCGAGGCGGAGTTCCTCCTCGGAGGTGAGGGGCCTGCCGTAGCCGTCGAGGAATGCGTGGCGGAGGCTCGGCCGGCCGGTCCAGGTGTCGCTGAGCCGCACCATGTCCCGGGTTGCGGTGTTGTACTCGGAGCGCTCGAAGTCGAACAGGAGCGGTTGTCCGTCGTCTCCGATGAGGACGTTGCGGTACTGCAGGTCCCCGTGCGTGGGCACGAGCACGGGCTTCGGCAGTCCCGCGTAGGTCCGGGTGAGGGCGAGGACCAGGTCCTCGTCCCCGTCGGCCAGGTACGGGCGTGCGCCCTCCAGGTGGCGCGTGATCTTGTCGGCTGCGGTTGCGGCTTCGGCGTGCCGCCCGGGTGCGCTGCTGTGGAGGGTGCGGACGAGGCGGCCGAGAGCGTGCTGGATGCGTGCCTCGTCGGCTGTGCCGAGGGCCGTGCCGTGCAGGGGGCGCCCGGGCAGCGCGGTGACGACGACGGCCTGGGCCTCGGAGTCGGCCGCGACGAGACGCGGCGCCCGCGGTCCCAGCGCCGGCACGTACGACCGGTACGCGGCCACCTCCCTGCCGTGGAACTTCGCCCCGCGGTGCCGCTTCAGGTACCAGGTTCCGCCACCGGCCCCGGAGACCCTCCAGACCCGGCTGCCGGTGCGGACCCAGGAAACCTCCGAGACGTGTGCGATCCGGCCGACCGCCCCCTCGGCGAATACCCGCAGCCGGTACGGCAGTTCCACCTCGCCGACGGGCGGCCCGGCCAGGAGGCGGGTGCGGTCGGCGCCGTCAGGGCCGTACGCGACAGAGTCGCCCGGGTGTTGGAAGTGCACGGCGGCGGGCACGCCGGCGCGGTAGGCGTCCAGACCTGCCCGGCAGTACGCCACCATCGGATCGGGCAGGGCGCCCAGCGGGTACCAGTCCATGCCGGCGCACCGGTCCGGCTCCATGACCTGGGGCTGCCCGGACCAGTGGCGCACCTCGAAGAAGACCCCGAGGCGGGAGCGGGATCCGGTGGGCGGGTGGTGGTGGACGGTGACGGCTGCGGTGACGTCCTCCCTCTCGATGAGTACGCCTGTCTCTTCGCGGGCCTCCCTGATGACGGCTTCGACCATGTCCTCGCCGGGGTCGAGGTGCCCGGAGGGCAGGTGCCACAGCCCCGACGCGTACACCGGTCCGGCGCGGCGGGACAGCAGCACCTCGGGGCCGCCCCCGCCCTCGCGGCGCAGGATGAGGTGGACGTCGACCGGCAGCGTGTGCCGGGCCCCGCCGCTCACCGAGCCACCCCCGGGCGGCGGGCGAGCAGCACGGTGAACACGCCGTCCTCGTGCAGGACTCCGTCCTGCGCCGTATGCCGGAGGAGGAGGTCCTCGGCCTGTTCCTCGAATCCGGTGTGGTCGGTGAACAGGTCCGGCCGGGCGAAGCTCGTGGAGCGCAGGTAGCCCAGGACGCTGCGGGGCGTCCAGGCGCGGTGGAAGGGGATGTGGTGCTCGGCGATGTCGCTGAACGCGGAGTCGGCGAGGTCGTCCTCGTAGCTGCGTCCGGGCTCGCGGTAGGTGCCGGTGGTTCCGGCGCGGCGGTCCTCGCCGAGGTGGGACTGGATCAGGGCCCTGAGGGCGACGGTCCACTCGGCCCGGTGGGTCCACAGGCTGCCGTCCCCCATGATCGCGACGGGGGAGTGCGGAGCGGCGACCCGGTCGGCCATGGCCAGCACCGCGGGGCGGTCCATCCAGTGGAACGCCCGGCAGCAGGTGACCAGATCCGCCTGGTAGCCGGGTCGGGTGGGGGTGAACTCCTCGGCGGGGAGGGCGTGCACCGTGGCGGTGCGCTCGCCCAGGTGCGGTCGGAGCTCGTCGAGTGCGGTGCGGAGCATGCCCGGGTCCTGGTCCACGAGGTCCAGATGGGCGGCGGGAGGCAGGGTGGGGAGGAGGGACAGGGCGACCTGTCCGGTGCCGGAGCCGAGGTCCAGCACTGTGGGTGCCTGCGCGTCAGCCAGTTCTCGGGCCAGGAGCCGGACGGCCTGGTCGGGCAGCCGGGGGCGGTAGCGGGCGTAGGAGTGGTCCACTGAGTCGAACAGGGTCACGGGTCTCCGATCTCGTGGTGCGGGGGTCGTGGTCAGCTGCGGGTGTCGGGGACCTGGGGCAGCCAGGACACGGTGGTCTCGCGGAAGGACTGGTTGACGGGGACCAGGGCGGGCGGGTTGCTGAGCGCGGAGAGGGTGCCCGCGGTGCTGTCGGCCCCGTCGTCGAGGGCGCACGCCCGCTGCGCCGCACGTACGCCTGTGGCATCAGCACCTTGCGCCGCACGGCGGGGAAGGCCTCACGGACCGGGCCCGGCCGGAGGTGGCCGGCGGCTTCCAGCGCGGCGGCCATCTGCGCCCGCGCGGCCTCCGTTCCCTTGCCGGGGGAGGCTTCGGGCAGGGCGGGCGGTACGGGGGGATCGAGCGCGTACGGACTCCTCGGGCCGGGGTGCGGGGGACGGCGGGCGGGCGGGTGCGGGGCGGTCAGGTCCAGCCGAGTTCCGTGTAGGGGCGGCCGGCACGGATGCCTTCGACCGCCGCACGGGTGTAGGGGACGATCGGCTCGGGGAGGGCGTCGGCGGGCCACCAGCCCCAGGACACGCACCGGTCCGGCTCCAGGACCTCCGGGGTCCCCGTCCACCGCCGGGCCCGGAAGACGAACCCGACGCGGGGCTGTGCGCCGGGCCCGTCCACCATGTGCACCACGTGAGCCAGCTCGACGTCGTGCGGGTCGATGAGCAGGCCTGCCTCCTCCTGTGCCTCCCGCACCAGGCAGGCCACCGCCGACTCCTGCTCGCAGTGGCCGGCGAGGAAGTGGTGGGTGCCGCCGGCGTACGCCGAGTCGGGGTGCCGCAGGCCGAGCAGCACCCGGCCGTCGCGCTCCAGGTAGAGGTGGACGCCGACGATGTGCGGGACGCTGGTGCGGCCCGCCGTGGGCCGGTCCGGCCGGAGGGCCTGCCGCCGGGGCACGGCCGCGTTGCTGCCGGCCGGCTGCTCGGCGTGGCGGCGTACGAGCTCCAGGGTGGAGGGGCTCAGCCGCAGGCGGGCGACGGCGTCGGGGTGGAACCAGGCCAGCATCACGCCCTCGGTGAGAGGCAGGTGGGCGGGGTCGCCGCTCCACCGGGCGGTGAACACCTGCACCGGTACGGTCAGCCCGTCGGTGCCGGTGGCGAGCTCGACGGCGAACGGCTCCACAAGGCCGGGCTCGAGCCCGGCCTCCTCCCGCAGTTCACGGCGGACGGTGTCTTCGAGCGAGGCGTCGCCGGGCTCGCGGCCTCCGCCGAGCAGGGTCCAGGCCCCGGGTTCCCAGATACCCGGCAGGTCGTCGCGCAGGTGCAGCAGGTAGCGGCCGTGGCCGTCGTGGATCAGTGCCGAGGCGTTGACCGGCTCGATGCGGCCGCCGAGCCCGGAGGCGCAGAGCTTCGCCTGCAGCTGCGGGGCCGTGACCCGGTCGAAGGCGACCCACTGCGGGGCGGAGACCTCCTCCGGCTGCACCGTGACCTCGACGTCCTCGTCGACGAGCTGGAAGACGAACCGGAAGTCCCAGTGCTGGTGGGCGCCTTCGCCCTTGGCAGGGTTGGCGTCGATGTCGAAGACGTCGATGTCGATGGGCAGGGAACCGTACGAGGCGGTGGCGCACAGGGCGCCGGGCGGGATGCCGACCTCCTCGTGGACTTCGCGCAGCGCCGTCTCCAGGAGCGAGCGATCCGCGGTCTCGACGTGGCCTCCCGGCGCGAGCATCAGCCGGAAGAGGTTGTGGTGGATGAGCAGGACGCGGCGGTCGCGGTCGACGACGACCGCGCTGCACGTGATGTGCCCCGGTACGGTCGAGCGGTTCGTGGGCTCGGTGGCCTCATCCAGCAACCCCAACAGGGGCGCCAGCAGAGGCGCTTCAGCCGGATGCCGCTCCAGGTAGGCGGTGACGACGGCGCGGATGTGCGGGCGGGCGGGTGGCAAGAGCGGCCTCACAGGTCGGCGGGACGGGGGAGTCGGCGAAGTTCACAGGTGCGGCGCTGGTCCAGTGGCGCCGGCGGGCGGCTGTTCCCGGCCGGTGGGGGCGGTGTCCTCACCGGAGGCACAGGGCATGGGCAGGGGCATGGCGGTCAGGCGGCTGACGGGGGAGCGCCACAGCACCAGCACCGGAAGCACCAGCAGGAGCGTCCCGACGGCCAGCGCCGCCCTGGCCCCGTAGGCGGTGGCGACCGCCCCGGCGGCCAGGGCCGCGAACGGCTTGCTCCCGGAGACCAGCCAGGTGGAGGTCTGCTGCGCCCGCGCCTGCAGCTGCGGCGGGCAGATCTGCTGGCGTACCGACCTCTGCGTGGTCCCCGCCACGGCCGCCGCGGCGAGCTGGACGGCGCCCGCCGTGGCGAGCACGGCCAGCCAGACCGGCCCGGGGGCGGCGAACAGCAGGGGCACACCGGCCGCCGGGCAGGCGGCGAATCCGGCGAGGAGAGTAGGGCCGGGGCCGAAGCGGGCCACGATCCGCGGGGCCGCCAGAGCCCCGGCGAGCGCACCGGTGCCGGAGACGCCCATCACGATGCCCAGCCCGGTCGGACCCGCCTCCAGCACGGTCAGCAGGTAGTACGCGAACAGAGCACCGGTCACGCCGGCGCCGGCACCGGTCAGGGCCAGCGCGAGGACGAGATCCCGTACCAGCGGAGTCCGCGCGGTGTACGCCAGCCCCTCCCAGACCTCCCCGGCCAGCCGCCCCCGGGCCGGGGCCCGCCCTTCGGCCGGTGCCGGCCGGCCGGGCTCCGCAATCCGGGCTGCGCAGTACGCGGACACCAGGTACGACAGGGCTTCCAGCCAGAAGGCCCTGGCCGCGCCCACGACGGCGACGACGGCGGTGCCGAGGGCAGTGCCGGCCGTGTCCGCGGCCCCGAACGCGGCACCCACCCGGGCGTTGGCCCGGTGCAGCAGGGCGGGCTGCACCAGCTGCGGGACGATCGCGATGGCCGCCGCCTGGTGCAGCACGCCCACCGCGCCCAGGACCAGCGCGACCGCGTACAGCACGGGCATCGACAGCACCCCGGCCAGTGCCGCCACGGGAACCACCGCGACGACGACGGCGCCCGCCAGGTCCGTGCCCACCAGCAGGGCCCGCTTGGCGTAACGGTCGACGATGCCGCCGGCAGGGAGGGCCAGCAGGAAGGCGGGCAGGTGGGCCAGGGAGGCGAGGAGAGCGGCCTGCCCGGCCGTCGCGTCCAGTTCGAGTACGGCCAGCGCGGGCAGGGCCACCAGGTGCACCGACGTCCCGACCAGCCCGGCGGACTCCCCTCCCAGATACCACCGGAACCCTGACCCGAGCGGCTGCGCCTTCCCGCCGGCAGCAGGCCGGGGGCGCGGCAGCGTCACCACAGGCCGGCCTCCGTCGGCATCCGGCCTGCCGGCAGCAGCTCGGGCGGGGTCCGGCCGGCGACCAGGTTCTCGGCTGCTCCAGCGGGACCCGGACCGGTTGCGTCGCGTCCCACTGCCATCCGGGCGTTCCCTTCGGCGTCCGGCTTCCGGACAGCTGCAGCGGCGATCATGCAGGATGCACCACCTGCGCGACACCCCGGCCGGCATCGGAGGCCAGGACCACGAGCAGCGACCGTGCGTCGGCGAGGCCACCGCCGGACAGGAGCCGCTGGGGGTCCGACACCCCCGCGTCGCAGGATCCGCCTGCCGAGTCCCTCCTCACGCAGCCTCATCGAATCCGGTCGTGGGTCGAGGCAGCGGGGAGACGGGGCGTCAACACGAACCCCTTCCGCAGGACGCAGGCCGGGGGCGGACTCGCCGTGTTCGATTGCGGGGACGGTGCCGGGCGGTTTCGGCAGCAGATGCACTGGATCCTCCAGATGGGCGCACCACTGGTACTGGTGCTCTAAAGAACGGCTCTGGTCCGGGTGCGTCACGGCCGAATCGGAGGCAAAAGGGGAACGAATGTTCTTGCCTGTTGGTGTGGGCGTGGCGCGCCTGGGTGCGTCGCGTTGAAACCCGCTCGAACAGGGCGGGTCACCCGGGCGGGGGATTGCCGACGGATCGGTGACACCGGCTCGGCGTGCAACCCAGCTCGTCCTGCGCGATCGGGGTCGGGATGGGGCGCTCGGCGTTACGGGGTGCCGCAGACGGCGAGAGTGGCTGCGAAGCGGGCAGCAGCGACCTGCCGCGGTCTCCCGTACCCGATGACGATGGTGCCGGGCCCGTAGAGGGCGCCCCGGCACACCGTGTTGCAGGTGAACGGATCGTCCGGTCCGGCCCGGAGATCCGTCACACCGTCCCCAAGAGGGCGAGCAGCTTCCGGAGTTCGCGGGCGGTGCGGTTGGGGTTGGTGGCGTGGAGGGTCGTCATGCCGAGGTCGTGGGCCGGGGCCAGGCTGGTGGCGTTGTCGTCGACGAAGATGCATTGGGCTGCGGGTAGTCCGAGCTGGTCCAGGGTGATCTGGTAGATCGCAGTTCGCGTGTACGTACACCGTGGTGCTGGGAGAGGACGACGTCGTCGTGGTTGTGCGCGTTGTCCCCACTGGCCGGCTCCAGCCTGGCCACGGCGAAGTCAAAGCGCCCGACTTCCACTCCGCCGCCTATGCGGGCGTCGCCATCAAGGCTCGAACCTAGGGAAGACGACTACCGTGCACGCGATGCAGCAGCTGACCGGTGAGGACTGGGCGCCCGCCGCCCGGTATACCCGCGACCGCCGGAGCACAGCATCAAGGCCGGCCCGTCAAGCCGCTCGTCGGCGACTACGCAGCCCGCCGGGGCCAAGCCGCCCACCCGGACGGATCACGCGCGCTGTCCGCTACGTGAACGCTACGCGGCACCTCGAAAGGACGTACGGGCAGGGCCGTCGTATGTAGACGCCGCGACCCGAGCACCGCCCTCCTCTACCCGTACGCATCAAAGCGCGTCGAGCTCTTCGACCTGATGACGGGCACGGGGACAGAACTCTGGGCTGAAGGCGCTCCGGCAGGTGGCCCTCGCCGTCGCAGAGTGAGTGCCTGGCGGAGCGGGTGGGATTGCAGGTTCTGGTGGCTGCGCACGTGGCGACATCTCTAGGCTCGAACAACCAACACGATGACGGGCTTGGGCCTGTCGCAGGCGAACTGGTGCAGGAGAGAACGTGCTGCTCGAAGGCAAGCTGGTCAGGGACCGAATTCCACAGATCATCCGCGAGAGCGGGAGCGAGCCCGACGTCTACGTGGCGGCTCCGGAGGAATACCGGGCCCGTCTCCACGCGAAGCTGTCCGAAGAGGTCCGCGAGGTCCAGGAGGCGGACGCGACCGCGGCACCCGACGAACTCGCCGACGTGATGGAGGTCGTATACGCCCTGGCCGCGGACTACGGCATCGACCACCAGCAACTGGAGAAGATCCGCAAGGACAAGGCGGCCGAGCGCGGAGGCTTCGCCGACCGCATCGTGTGGACCGGCAACCGCTGACCACGCGGCCGCCGGCCCCGCACGAAACCTAGCCTGGCACCCTCCTGAGCAGTACATGGCTCACCCCGGACAACGAGAGCGCCGGTGCCGAGCCGACGGACGGTGAGAGCCCTGCGTGCCGGGCGAGCAGCACGGTCTCCTCCGCGCTGATGCCGCGCTGGAAGGTTCCCCTGGCCTCGCTGGACCAGAAGCCGTCGTGATGCCGGGCCCAGCCCCCGGCGGCCGCCGCTTTCGTGATCTCCCCGGGCGAGCGAGTCACCACGAGCACGTGCCCTCCAGGCCGTACGAACGACGCGGCGTCCTGGAGGGCACGGAGGCGCTCCAGGGGGTTGGGCAGCACGTTGAGGACGAATGCCTGGGTCACCAGGTCGTACCCGTTGCGCTCGGGCCGCGGCCATCCGAAGTCCTCGTGGGGGTCGTAGCCGTCCGCGTCCAGGCCGGCGGACCGGTAGTGCGGCACGTCCCCTCCTCGTCCGCAGCCGTGGTCCAGCAGCCTCGCCACTTTGAGCGGGCCTGTCAGGGTGGCCGTGACGGCCCGCGCGGTGGGGGAAGGGCCCGGTCGGCTCATACCGTCTTGTGCGGCTGGTACACCCGCTGTGCGGTGGGCGCTGGCCCGGTACCACCGCCCGGGCCAGTGAACTACGCGACCGAATCCAGGACTTGACCGTCGCCCTGGCCGAGACCGAAGCGCGACTCGCGGACCTTGCCACCACCGCCAAGGTCATCGCCGAACTCGTACCGGCTGGAGGTGAAGACCTCGATCCACCCGAGACGAACACCGTCTGCCAGGCGATCGTGAACGCCTTCAACCAGCACCCCGACCAGGTCTTCCGAGCCCGTGAGCTGCACGAACTCCTCGGCATGCCCACCGACGAGGCATCCGTCAACATCACCCGAAGCCGCCTCGGACGCCTCACCCGCCAAGGCTTCCTCAACCAACCCGGACGAGGCCGCTACCAGAAACGGACTTAACGTCCTCTGAGAGACATACGGCGTTCCCTCAGCGGCCATTCATGATCCCTACGCTCACGCCTCGTGAAGAACGTGATGAAGACGATCGTGTTGCTCGCCTTGATAGTGAGCTACTTCCCGCTGACCCCGACGGCGTTCGCGGCGGCCAAGTCGCCCGCGCAGGTAGCCGAGGACTGCGCCGACCCGAGGCCCACGCAGGCCGGGGACATCATCTACTGGGACCCCGAGTGCTACCTCACCTTCAAAGGCAGCAAGCAAGTATGGGGCGAGGCCACCATGCCCGACAAGCTCGGCAGTGGGAAGAGCCCCATCGCCTACGGCTGCACCAGTAGCGGCAGCGTGAGCGTCGCCGGAACGAAGAGCTCCTCCACCAGCTTCTCCTTCGGCCTCGACATCGGCGGGAAGAAGAAGTTCGGTGACTGGGAGGCCTCCGTCGGGCCCAAGCTCGGTTGGAGCTGGACCTGGAGCACCAGCGACACCCACACGCACACCGCCGCGGTCCCCCTGGGCAGTGTCGGCTGGATCGAGGTCAAGGAGCCGCTGATCGAGGCGGTCGTCGACATCGATGCCCGCTACGACGGCAACAAGAACGAGCTCGTCAAGAACGCGGTCGTCCGGGTGCCGGACACCAGCCGGTCCTTCGCCTGGTTGTATCAGAGCCGCAAGATGACCGACACGGAGCTGAGGGACATCTGCGGGCAGGACCCGCCGACCACCAAGACCTACGACATGTGGTCGGCCGGCGGCAAGGCTCCTTATAAGAACCTGCTGAGCGGCAAGTGCCTGGCCATCGGCCCCACCGTCCCCAACGGCGGGCTCGTGGTGCAGCGTACCTGCGACGGCGGGGCTGCGCAGAAATGGAACGCCGTCAAGGCGAGCAACGGCTATTTCACCATCCGCAACAACAACGGCTACTGCCTCACAGTCCCCTACAACAACGGCACCCCGCCCGGCCAGAACACCCAGCTCATGTGGTGGGGCTGCGAGACCCGCTGGGACTCGGGCAACCAGCTCTGGTCGGTCAACCCGACCAAGATCAGCGGTACCTACACCTTCGCCAACCAGTGGACGGGGCTCTGTCTCGCGCCGCACTCCAGTGAGATGACCAAGAACGGCGGCCGGGTGACCATCCGCAAGTGCGTGTAGCGGGATCGGTTGACCCCTCCTATGGAGTCCTCTGCGGAGTGGAGAAGACTCCGTAGGAGGGGCCCTATGGACTCTTCTGCAGGAGCGAACCGGACTCCACTGGAGTGGAGTGCGTACGGGACGGACGGCACCGTCCTGGTCCTCAGCGCGCTGCACGGCCGCTGATTCGCGCGTTACGGGACGGACCCAGCACCCGCGAGTTGCTGCCCGAGATGGTCCGTTGATTCCCGCGCGTACGGGATGGACGGGCCCAAGCCGCTCCAGAACCTGATCGACGGCCGTTGATTCCCGCGCGTACGGGATGAACCACCGGTTCAGCAGCACCCAGGTCTCCGGCGCCCGTTGACTGCAGCGCGGCCACCCAGGTAGCCCAATACGCGCACCGGCTCCGTCGGGGTGACGGCACAGTCCGGCCGCCCCGCCGCCGGGCGGCAGGTTCAGGATGTGGCGTGCCCCGCCTGCGGTGCCGGACCGGGGGTACGGTGCGACACGCCCCGCGGCAATCACCCGTCGCGGGCCGCCCGGCTGCAACGCTCACGCTGATCCGCCCTGCGGCCGCCCTATGCAGCGGCTGGCGAGGTGGGGAGCTGGAGGCAGCACCTGGATGTCGGTGCCGCACCGTAGCGTGCGCCCATGACGCCTCCGCTCCAAGCGGCCAGGCGGGGTACTCCGGCAGGGAGCCGTGACGGGGAGTAGGGCGAGGGGGAGACGTGGGGTTGGTGGCGAGGCCTGTCAGCGGCGAGGTGCACGTACACTACGGGCAGCTCTACGTGGAGAGCGAGTTCGGGTTCGGGGCCGATCTCACGGAGTCGTTCGCCGGGCAGCGCACGGGCCTGTGTGGTGCGGCCGTGCCCGGCTCCCTGTTTCTGATCACCGGACTGCACACCGGGAGTGTCGGCTTCACCGTCGAGATCCACGACCAGGCCCCGCCGCTGGCAGACGAGTGGGAGGAGGCCGTCGAGCTCTCCTTCCGCCCCCTGACGGGGCGCAGCACGCTCCTGCAGTGGGGCGGCGAGGCCCACTGGGACCTGGGCCTCAAGGAGCAGGACTACCGGGTGCGGTACTGCGCGAAGGGCATGGACGCATCCGAGGGAACCGATCCGTTCCGGGACGACTGGCCGAGCCGGGAGTACTACCTCCTGCAGTTCTGGCCAGCCCCGCCCGCCCCCGAGGCACTCCTGCGGCATACGACGGGCACCGCAACCTACTGGCACCAGCACGCTGCCCAACTACCGCCGCCACCCACCCCCGCCGAGCGGGCCGAAACAGAACGCCTCGCCCGAGAAACCCAGGAGAAGGCCGAGCTGGAGCGGACGCTCGCGCGGGAGCGCAGGGAGTGGGGTGGCCGGCTACCGAGCCCGGCCCTGCGGGCCCTCGGCTCAACGCCCAGGCTGCTGGCATTCGATCCAGGCCTCGTCCACGCCCTGGACGAGGCCGGACCGGCGATCCAGCGCGCGGTCGCCGTGCAGGCGGCACACTACGCGTGCGAGACAGCCGGGCTCGCCGAACTGGACTGGATCGCCCCCGGCCTCGCCGCCCTGCGCGCCGGCCAGCCCCTGCCGCCACCCCTGCACGACCCGGAACAGGCCTGGCAGCGACTCGAATCCGACCCGCGCACCCCCCAGGGCACGGTCGCAGAGGCCGTCCCCCCGGGCCGACCCGCACGCGGCCTGCTCCCTAGGCCCTCGCCGTTTCCGATTTCCCAGCCGCACATGGCCCTGCCCACCCTGTTCGCCGCGGCCGGCCCTGATCCGCTCCCCGCCGTTCTGGACGCGGTGAGCGCAGCCGTACATGTGTACGGGGAGAACTACCCGGAGCTGCTCCAGAAGGTGTGGGCCCACTGCCGCAGACGAGGATGAAGTGCTGCGTACGGTTTTCACGAGGAGCGACAGCACCCGAGCTCGGCGATGAGGTTGTTGCCGCACCGGGCAGATCCTGCGAGCTACTGGACGCTCCAGCGGTGTGGATGGTCGGGGTCGGTGGGGCAGGCGAAGACGTTGAGCTCGCCGGAGCGGCCCACAGTGACCTCGGTGGGTGTGGCGTGCTGATGGGCGGGAAGGTATCGGTCCTCCGTCGCCTTCCAGCTGCCGCTGCCGCCGTCCCACTCCGAGCTGTCGATGGTCAGCAGCAGGTGCATCGGCATCCTGCACGTCTGGCAGTCCATGGGGTAGGGGTCGGTGGTGTGCCAGGAGGCGAAGCCGCCGACGCGCCAGCCGGGCGGGATGGACAGGTCGTACTGGTAGCCGATCGGCTCGGGCGTGTTCTCGTCGGGCGACTGCTCGGCCTCTTCCTCAAGGGCTGCTTCCCAGGCATCGATCCGGGTGCAGAGGTCCTCGGGCAGGAGGCCGGCGAACGGGTACGTGGTCACCTGCTCCGGGTGCAGAACGCAGGGCTCGGGTACGAACCCGTCGTCCCCAACGACCAGCGGTTGCGGGGGCACGGCCAACACCTCACCGACTTCCCAGGACCGTCGCCAGCGCAGATGCAGTTCCAGGTCGTACCGGCCTGGGCCGTGTACGTCGAACGGGCACCAGAACACCTGGAGCAGGTCGCAGTCGCCCGGACCCGCCGGCAGGTCCGGAACATCCCGCCGGTACAGCTGGGCGAGGCCGATCATCGGCAGCGGGTCCGTCTCCGACACCCCGGGAAACCGGCGCTCCAGGCGGAGCTCGCCGAGCAGCTCGCGCTCCTCGTCCGTGGGGCCCGGGTTCTCCTCCCGGGCCCATGCCGTAGACAGGACCCGCCGGTAGCGGTGGATGTCGGCCGGGCGGCGCCCTCTCCCGCGGCCGTGGGCCTCACCGCACACCGGCCACGGTTCGTCTGCCGGCCACAACATCGGACCGCCCCCCGAGCTGCCCGACACCGTCGGGCTGCCCGGACGCGGGTGCAGGCGCGTCGTCGTACCGCGGTAGGCGGCCAGTTCCGGGAAGAGCCCCTCGACCTCGAGCGGGCGCGGGGCGTGGTCCTCGTCATGGAACGCGACCCTAGACACCCGACAGCCTCGGCCAGCGCCCACCCCCGGCAGCAAACTCTCCATGGCGGTGCCCCTGTCGAAACCCGTGAACACTCGTGGACGTCGGCTGCGCCGGTCGCGGTGCCCGCGCCGCCCCTGGCTGCCGCCATCGCCCGCGCTGCGGAGCCGGAGTGCACCAACATCGGCGACGGCCAGGAGCTCGTTCTCGAGGAGCTCACCCGCGAGAAGGTCCTGGACTGGCGCAACCGCGCCGCCGCCGACCACCAGCTCGTCTTCGACCACATCGACCGGTACGGCGAGCTGTCGGCGCCACGGAGGAAGTGGCCGCTTCCGGGGGAGTGCCTCACCGGTGTTCGACCGGGCCGGATATGTTCGGGCCCGGCATGTCGAGCGTCTGCTCCGTGCCTGACCAGGGAGGAAATCCATGCGCAACACCCTGCGCCGGCGCGCGGCCGCGTCGGCCGCTGCACTGGGCCTCGCGTCTTTGGGGCTGCTCGGTTTCGGTGCGGTGCCCGCGCAGGTGGCGATCAGCGACTGCCCCAAGGGCTACTTCTGCGCTTGGCAGAACGACGGCACCTTTTTGCCGACCGTGATGGTCCCCGCCAGCCGTACGTAGTCCCCGGGCAGCGTCCAGCCCGGATAGTGCCCTGCCAGCGTCCGCAGTCTGGGCAGTAGGTCCTGGGACGCGCTGGTCGCCGGGAAGGCCGCGATGGCCGCCAGGGCCATGCGGACGGTGACGCATTCGGTCTCCCACCGCGCCAGGAGCTGCGGAAGGGCAACTTCGACGGATGCCCGAGATCGTGCCTCACCAGGAGGATTCGCATGGGGAGGTGTCTGGGGCCAGCATTCGGCCTCGTGCCGGTCGGTTACGGTCGCGATGGAGAACAGCAAGGACACCAGCGACATCCGCTCGTGCGGAGGAACGCGGTCGTCGGCCGCGAGCACCAGGAGAAGCGGCACACCTTCATGCGTGTGCTCGTTGCAGGTGTCCTGGTGCAGGATCTCGTTGTAGAAGTCGCCCAGGAACTCGCGGTCGGAGTCGAAGGCGGTGTCGGCGAGCAGGAGCTCCGCCTGCGCGGGCGCTGGCCTGTCGGCGAAGCGGTCGGTCACCACGGTGCGGAAGATCTCACGGATTCGTGGTCCGGTGCCGGGTTCGGTGTTCGCGGTCGACGGGGCGGACATGATCGAGACCCTAGTGCCAGGGCTCGGGGCCCTGGCGGGTGGGATCAGCAGGTCAGACCGCTTCGGCCCGGTCCGCCTGGGCCGTGGTGTGGGCGAGGCTGTAGGACTCGGTTCCGGTCTGGGCGGCCGAGAGCGGCAACGACCAGTGGTCAGACGACGGCATCGCCGGGGTCCAGATCATGCGCAACACTCCGGCCGGCACCGCGCTGCTCGCGCTAAGCCGGTCCATGACAGCGCCTCCCTCGTCGAGTAGGTCCGGGAGGGGATCCAGGCCGCGGTGCAGAAGAAGATCACCAAGCAGCTCGCCAACGCGAAGCAGGCAGGCCGGATACCCGGTGGTGCTCCTGATCGACCAGCACCCCGTCCTGACAGCAGGAGCACCACCTTGTGGCAGGTGCAGCACCCGGCCACCGTCCTCGAAGCCGTACGGCCGTACCTGACAGCCCACCCGGGCATCGTGGACCTGCTCTGGTACCGGCCCATCGGAACTGAGGAAGTCCAGCTGCTCCTGGGCACACTGCCCAGCAGCTACTGAACTTGATCGAGTGATGTCCGGGCGGTTCGACTGACAGCAGCCTGCTCGCTCCGGTAGCTCCTGGGGAGTGAGATACGCGCAGGGCGGTGGGCTGACCGACACCCAGAGAGCCGCGCGGGAACGAATCCGGTTGCAGGCTGTCGTCCGCTTCGAGGACGGGGAGACGAACCGGGAGGTCGCTGCCGCTCTGCGGGTGAGCGAGCGGGCCTGGCCGGCCTGGTGCAGCCGCTGGACCATGCGGAGCAGGATCACGTACTTGTGTGCCCTGGCCAACCGTATCGCTGCGACGAGCGAGTCGAGGGGGCCGAGGGCAAGTTGGAGTGCGTAGCCGGACGGCAGGGCGATGGGGTCCAGGGTTCCGAGTCCGGCAGAGGTGAGGCGGCTGTTCGCAGCGATGCGGTCGAGGACGTGGTCCACTGGGGATCGAAGCTCCACGCGACGGTGGTGCGACTCCTGCGGGAGGCCAACCGGAAACTGGACGAGGAGAACGAGCGGCTCCGCAACGAACTCGCCGTGGCCCTCGGACAGCTCCGCGACCTTCGCCGAGGCACCCCCGCTCCACGTGGTCAATGACCGGTCTCGGGGTACGGCCCGACATCGGCGAGTCGGCGGATCCGGTCCTGTTCGGCGGTCTCGTCGGAGGCGTCGAAGTGCCGCACCTGGTTCCACCAGCGGTCATGGTCGTAGCCCTCGCAGTGGTTGAACTCATGGGCCGTACTGCGTAGCCGCTGCCACTCCCGCACGATCGCGGCCCGCTGCCACGTCTGTGGGCGCTTTACCGTGAGCAATGTGTACAGGAGCCCGGCGGAGTCGCAGACCAGGATCAGCAGAGACCGCATCGCGAAGGACGTCTCACCGGTCTCCCCGACCTCCTCGTAGACCCGCCCCAACTGCACGCTCAGGAACGTCTCCAAGGCGCGGACGTCCTCGGGCCTGAGGTCTTCAGCGTAGGTCAGGGCGCGCTCGGAGGGCGGGGTGGTCATGTAGGTGGGTCCTTTCTGTCCTGCGGTGCCAGCTGGATCAGCTCCTGCGGCGCTGAGCGACTCTAGGGAGAGGTGACTGACACTGTCAGCCGTATAAAGGTCCAGCTCATCCTGCCTACCGCGCGCAGGAAGTCCAGATAGCGGCCTGCTCATCAGTTAGGAACTCAACCGGTGCGGGCGGGAGGGTAGCCGGGCTGGCGACGTATCAGTTAGCCGTCACCCGAGCCCCTGCGAGGAAGATCCCTTCCGTGGTGTTGCCCCGGGGACCATGATCGTTCTCACCGATGACCGAGGTTCCATTGATCCCCGAGGCCGGATCGGCGCGGCGGTCGCCGCCGCCCGGTCACGCACCCACGTCACCGCATCGGGTCGGCACAGGTACTCCAGCAAGTACCTGGGGTCCACTGGTGCTCCCGGGCGCAGCCGCAGCCGCAGCAGGTTGGTACTCATCACCCAGCCGGCCTGCCACTCCCGTACCAGCGCGGGCGGCCCCATCGCCCCTGACCTGATGCAGGCGATGTCGCCCGGAGCCAACCGGAAGTCCCGCAGCCGCTCGGCGAGCCGCGCCGGGATGCGCTCGGCGCCCGTGTCCTCGATGTGCCCCTGTCGCAGGTGCCTCGGGAACACCACGGGCACGTCTCCGTACGGCGTACGCTGCTGCGTGCCCAGCAGTGAGTACGACGGGCCCGCCTTGATCTCGCAAACGTCGGCCAGCACGGGGTCGGCCCATCCGGTCGGCAGGCGACCGGACGCTCCTCGCGGCGGCCGCTGCGGTGACCGGGGCCCCAGCCCGGCATCGGCGACGGCGGCGTCCGCCTCCCGCAGCGCCGAACCGCGGGCTTCGATGTCGTGCCAGGCCTCGATGGCGGCCGCCTCAGCCGCAGCCGCGTGCGACTGATCGGCGAGGACGTGGTCGGTGGGGCTGAGCGAATAGCCCCGGCCACGAAGGGCCTCCCGAGAAACGAGCGCGGACCGCACCCCCCGTTCCTGTCGCGCCGCCCCGGCGTTCGCGGCAGCGCCGCCGTGTCCGTCGTGACCACCCGGCGGCGTAGCGCCGCCACCACAGGCCTCCAGAACGGCTTGGACGTCCGCGTTGTCAAGGACCCGTTTGCCCTTATGCAGCGTGCCCAGGCTGCGGGCGTCGACGAACAGCACCTCGTCGCTGGGGCGCGCAGGATGCCCGAGGAACCACAACGACACAGGTACCGGTGTGCTGGAGAACAGCCGGTCCGGCAGCGCGACGGCGCACCTCACCACACCGCGTTCCACCATGTTCCGGCGGATCTCCGCTTCCGCCGCGTTCGTCGAGTTCCCTGCCTTGTTGGGCATCACGACGCAGGCGGATCCGCTGTCCGCGAGGGAGGTGAGCACGTGCTGCACGTATGCGAAGTTGTCGTTGCCGACCGGCGGGGCGCCGTACGGCCAGTCCCCGTCGCCCCGGGCCTCGCCCGCGGAATCGTTCATATTGAACGGGGGGTTGGTGAGGATCAAGTCGAAGCCGGTCACGCGACGACCTTCCGCAGAGCCCCACGGTGCGCCGCGTGTCAGCCGCAGGTTGGGACGGACGCCCTGGAGGGCCAGGTTCATGCTCGCAAGCCGCCAGGTGTCGCGCCCGGGGCTGGATCCGCGAACGTCGAGGGCGCCCGGCCCCCTGCCCTGCAGGGCGCAGCGGGTGGCAGCCTCGGCGAGGAGCTCGCCGCCACGGACAAAGGGGTCGTAGATGCTGCTCGGCGGCCCCTCTGCACAGCCGCTGTGGGCGACCCCGGTCATGATGGTCGCCACCGCACGTGGAGTGAAGAACTCGCCGCTTCGTAGTCCGGCGCGTGTCTCGTACTCGCCGAGGATGAGGCGGAACGCGCCCCGTCCCAGCAGGCCGACCGTTTTGACGACGCGCTTGAGGTCGTCGTACGTACGGGGCTCCAGCCGCAGGAGCGCCTCGCGCATTCCGGGCAGCACGGCGAGCCCCTTGAGCTGTTCGTCAACCGCCGAGCCGATGTGGTGCAGCAAGGCGTTGGCACCGTCCGAACCGGTTCCGATGGAAGCCCGCCGTCCGACGCCCTCCCATCGCGCGCCGCCCTTCACCCTGAGGAAGTGGAGGCAGAGCAGGAGGTTCATGTAGTCGACGATCGAGCCGGCACCGCTGACGCGGTCGGCAAGATCTCCCATGAGCTCCCGTACGCGTTCCTGATGGAGGGGATCCGCCTCCGCCCGCTCCGGCTCGGAGGAGGCTGTCCCAGCGGCGGGGACGGCCGACGACTCACCCTGGTTCGGGGCACGTCGGCGGGCCCGGTCTCCGTACGTGCTTCCTTCGGCCTCTGCCGCGTCGCGGAACCTCCGGGGAATGGGGCGTGCGTCGAGCCAGGCGAGGACGGCCTCCTGATGGAAGAACTCGGCTTCGCCAGCCCTCACCGGGGCGGGAAAGCCGGAGTCGCGGCCCCAGGAGGTGACAGTCGGTCTTGCGACGCCGGCCCACGTTCCGATCTGCGACCGCGTGATCAGCCGGTCGTCTTGTGGTGCTGGGCTACTGGCCATGGCTGGCTCCCCCTGAACTGTCCGTGTACGGCGCTTCGTTGAGACCGAGGCTAGAGGGGCGGAGCCAGCACGATCATGTGCGCACTGGGAATGCGCAGACAGTGCACGTAAGCCTTCGCCCCCAGAAGCAAGAAGAGGCATCGGGCATTTCCTGCACTTTTGCTGCTTCGAGTCGGCTGATTGGCCGGTGACCATCCAGAGACAGTCAGAAGCGGGTTAGCAACACATGCAGTGGCATGTGCCGACTGCTGGCGCGCATCGCCGCAGATGCGTGGAGCGGCAGTCGGCCCTTCAGCTGGAGGTTCATAGGATGCGCGTGTGACTCGGTTCGATGAGGTCAAGGCGGTGTTCTGGGGCGAGGGCTCGTACGGGCTTCAGGCGCCGTTGCGCGACGTGGACGTCCGGGATGCCGAGCGTTCGCTCCGGGTGCGTCTGCCGTCCTCGTTGCTGGAGGTCTTGCGGCTGCAGAACGGCGGCCTCGTGGCGTCCGACTGCGACGCCTTCCCGACAGCGGTGCCGACGTCGTGGAGCGAGAGCCACGTGCCGTTGGACAGCCTGATGGGCATCGGCCGCCGCGAGGGCCAGCCGTCGTTGCTGGACACCCCCTATCTGACAGAGGAGTGGGGCCTGCCGTCCCCGCTCGTCCTGCTCTCCGGCGACGGGCACTGCTGGATTGCCCTCGACTTTCGGCTCTGCGGCCGGCAGGGCGAGCCTTCGGTCACATGGTTCGACACGGACTGGAACACCGAGCTCACTCTGGCCTCGGACTTCAGGAGGTTCGTCGAGGGCCTCACCCCGGCCTCGGCCTTCGACGCCGAGTGACAGGAAACGCCTGAACCGGGCTTCCTCCCGTACAGACCGGCACAGCCGTCCCACGGCCGGTACGCCCACCGGCTCGACCAGATCGGCCCGCAGAAGGCAGACTCGGTAGAGCAGTCGACCCAGGGAGTCAGGTACGGTGCCACCAGCCCGGGCCCCCGCTTCGGCCCGCGGCGGAAGGGATGCCGAGCATGGCGCTCACGGTCAGGATGAGCCCAGAGGTCGAGCAGGCCCTGGGCCCGCAGATGGCCCTCCCCGCCCGCCAGATCTCCGAAGGCACATGCATCGAATGCCGCCGGCCCCTCGACGACGGGCCGGTCAACACCGTGCTGGGCCTCGGCCCCGACGGGGCCGGCGGCCTCTGGTTCGCGCACGGCCGCTGCGCACCGTCCCGGGTGGTCGAGCTGGACGCTCAGGCCGCGCAGGCTCTGGTGCAGCCCGAAGGCGGGCACACCATGACCATGGCCGCGGCCCTCGTCGACGGTCGTCCCGTCCTCGTCGCCCGCCTCCCCATGACCCCGATCACCGACTCCGGCACCCGCGGCGCCGAGCCGCGCGCTTCTTCATACAGGCCCTGCTGGCAAGCGGCCTGCACCTGGTCACGGGCGGGAGCGTGGTCAACGCCCCGCCGGCGGCGCAGTGGGCCGCGGTGTTCCGGCCGTACGGCCGCGACCTGGAGCTCATCGTGCTGACTCCCAGCGCGGAGACCTTCTTTCACGGCACCCTGGCCCGGCCGCCCGCCGGCTGGGTCCAGGCCGTGCTCACCGAGCGGCAGGTGCTCCTTCTCGGCGGAAACGTCTCCGGCGGCCACGACGACGCTCCCGAGCTACTGCCCGCGGCCCTTGCTGACGCATCGCGCAAAGGCGGACTGGCGGGAGGCCGGATCAACTGCAGTCGGCCCAGCGACTTCGGCGTGGACTAGACGGCGTAGCACCCCTGCTTGAGGGTGCTACAAGACCTTGCGCGGCGGCGGTGGACGGCCTGCCTGACTTCACGGTCCGGGCGTCAAATCCGCCTTTCCGGCTTCGCAGTTGCTCAGGGTTTGCGTAACGTATGCACTGCTCAGGCCGCAGGAACCACAACTGGCGTCCCGCTGACGATTTCCAGTCAGCAAACGATTGGATCCAGTCAGGGCGGCTCTTGTCCACGGGAGGCAGCACGTGACACTACTTGCTCCACAACTCGCCCGCGTCGCGGGATCCGGGCGCTCTCTGTATGCCTCGCCGTATGCGCAGTGCTCACCTCGGCCTGCACCGCGTCGAACGACTCAGAGAATAAGAAGGTCCCGCCGACCTCTCCTACGCCCTCGGCCGCACCGAGCGGGCCGGCCACCCTCGACCCGGCCGAGGTTGCGAAGGCCGAGGCCCTGAAGGCGTATGAGGGGTACTGGACGGAGCTGCCGAAGGCCTTCGCGGTGCCGGCGATTGAGGGCACGGACCTGAGGCGCTACGCCGCTGCCGAAGCTCTGAACAAGGCCATGGAAACGGTCGCCAACTTGAAGACCAACGGACGGGTCATGACCGGCAAGCCGGCCGTCTCCAGGTCCACCGTTACCGCGGCGGAGCTGGGGAAAAAGACGCCCAACGCCTCCATCTCGGCCTGCCTGGACATCTCCAACTGGAAGATCACAGACAAGAAGTCAGGGCGGCCCGCACCCGTCGCAACCAGCCCCGTCAGCAGGTACGTCGTCACGAGCCGCATGGAGCGCTGGAAGGGCTCCTGGCTGGTCCTCGGGTACGAGCTCCACGCGGACCAGCCGTGCTAGTCCGCAGGCACCTCGCACTCGCTATCCCGGTCGCCGTGTCCCTGGCTCTCCCCGCCCCAGCCCAGGCGGACGGGAAGAAGAAGTGCGATGCCGACTACGTCTGTCCGATCGTGGTCGTCCCCGGAGGCCCCGGAGGAGGCCCCGGCGGAGGAACCGGAGGCGGCGGGTGAGGCGGCGGGGGAGACACAGGCGGCGGAACCAGCCGCTACACCTGCACCTACACCCTGGTTGCCCCCCCAGCCCGAGGACGACAGTAAGGTGTGGGGGCCCGGCGGCCGAAAGCCCGGCGTCTCCATGTACATCGAGGACTGCCTCGACAACGAGACCGGCATTCACAACATAGGAACATCTTCACCGACGCCCCACCCGGCGACGGAGGTTCGATGATCGACCCCGCGGACGTGGCCAGGCAGGCGGTGGACAAGATGCTGCTACGCGGGCCGGCGATCGGCATCACTCCGAAGCCCGGCGGGAAGGGCGTCCTCGGCATGCCGGTCTACATGTGGACCACAACCGGGGCCGAAACCTACGGCCCCAACACCGCGTCAGCCTCCGTGGGACCCGTGTCGGTCACCGCAACCGCCCGGGTCACACGGATCGTGTGGTCGACGGGCGACGGCAAGACCGTCACGTGCACCACACCCGGCACCCCGTACAAACCCGCGTACGGCACAGAGCCATCCCCCGACTGCGGACACCGCTACGAGGTTCCGTCGTCCACCACGCCCACCGGAAAATTCCACGTCACCGCCACGTCGACGTGGTCGATCGACTGGCAGGTCACCGGAGGAGCCCAAGCCGGGCAGCTGACAGAGGTACGCACCAGCACCGTCGACGTCACCGTCGCCGCAGTCCAGGTCGTCATCGACTAGCGCAGAAGCAGGGTCCGACAGGAGTTGACGGCCCGTCCACTGGTACGGCCAGGGACCGCCCGCGCGTGCGGGGGCCGACCCACTACGTCGGAGGGAACCCCGCCATGTCCGGGACCGCCCGTGCACGCGCGGGGGCCGAGGGTCGTGAGCTGCGGCTTCAGTGGACGGATGCTCGGTTTGTGTCCACTATTGCTGATTCGGGCTTTTCGGTCTTCCCTGCGTGTTGTGGACGTGGGGCGGCTGAGGCGCTGGGCCTCAGTTTGCTCCCGCGAGGGGTGCCTTCCCGCTTCTTCCTGCTCCGTCCGGGCGTGGTGCCGGGATGGTGTTGCGTGCAGTCCGCGGGCGTTTGTGCCCCCTTCCAGGGTCACGTTGTCCACAGCATTGAGTTGTTGTACGGGTACGGCGTGGTTCTTGATGTTGCGGGCCGCGTTGATGTCGCGGTCGAGGATCAGTGTGCATTGTCGGCAGTGGAAGACGCGGGTGCTGAGGGTGAGTGTCGCGTTGTACCACCACCCGCATGCCGAGCAGGTTCTGGACGAGGGGTGGGAGCAGGTGACGCGGGCGATGGTGACGCCGTGCCAGGCGGCCTTGTACTCGATCTGCCGGTTCAGCTCGGTGAAGGCGGCGTCGAGGATGGAGCGGTTGAGTCCGGCTTTCTGTCGCACGTTCCTGCCGGGCTGCTCGGTGGTGCCTTTCGCGGAGCGGGTCATGTTCTTCACTCGCAGGGTCTCCAGGGCGATCTCGGCGTACTGCTGCACGGGACGTTTGCTGATGCTGGGTGGAGGCGCGGCGTTCGGCGAGCTGGGCGTGGAGCTTGGCGACGCGTGCTGCGGCCTCCTGGTAGCCCTTGGACTGCTCGCGGGCGCCCTTTTGGTGGCGGCGGGCCATCTGGCGTTGGGCGCGGGCCAGTTTGCGGGCGGTGTTGGCGAGGTGGCGGGGGTTGGCGATGAGGGTCTGGGGGCCGGTGTCGGGGTGGAGGGTGAGGGGGTCGGTGAGGGTGAGGAGCTTGCTGACGCCGAGGTCGATTCCGAGGCTGCGGCGGTCTGCTGGGCGGGGGTGGGCCGGTCGGGGATGACGCGCTGGTCGCGGCAGAGCACGGATGCGTACCAGCGGTGCCCGCCCTGCGAACAGAACACCGCCCGCCACAACGGCGTATTGCCATGGCCGTCCACGGCATCGACCGACGCACCTGCGGCCAAGAGAACCCCGATGACCGATGGCGCTTGGGCCTGAGCCGCTAAATGCAGCGGCGTCCAGCCGGCGGCATCGGCTGCCTCATGGCCGGCGCCCTCAGCCAACAGCCACCCTCAGGCCTTCAACGTCCCCGTCGACAGCCGCATAGTGCACTGCCGTCCGCCCCAACCGATCCCGATCCGTCATGCCGCCATCCCGATCCACGACCTTGACCAAGGAGTTAGGGGCACCCACTCGCCGATCACCGCCGTCCTGTAGGGCTGGGCCCGTGTCCTCAGCGACAAGCAGCGCCTGTCCCCGCCAGCCACCGTCCGGGACCGAGCTCGCCGCGTGGCTGCTCTGAGGTGACCCCTGGGATGTGGACACTCTGACAATGGATCTTGGTGGTCCGAGGGAGGGTGTCCTGGTGGGACGTAGGTCTCCGTATCCGGAGGAGTTCAGGAATGACGCGGTCGCGCTGTTTCGCGCGGCCGCTGGTCGGCGCACGTATGCGGCTGTTGCGTCGGACGTTGGGGTGACCGGCGAAACGTTGCGGTCCTGGGTGCGTCAGGCCGATGAACAGGCCGGCCGTGTTGGTGGCCGCGGCCGTGACAGCGAGGCGGCCGAGAGTCGGGACGAGGAGCTCGTGCGGCTGCGTGCCGAGCTCGGCCGGCTACGGAAGGGACTGCTGCGTGATCGGGTGACAGTTGGGGTTTACGCAGCGAGTGCTGTGTGAGGGGCCATGATGGTTTCGTACTCGACGGGCGTCAATCGGC